>JAXFTN010000141.1:0-42799 GCA_034176765.1 Bacilli bacterium
GCAAAGACTTAATTAACTTGAAAAGCTTTATTAATGTCTTTGCTTTATTAATTATAAGATTTTTAATTCTTCTTTTTGTTCGACTTCTTTTATGAATTCAAGAATGACTTTTAAAGGAATAGCATAATTCATAACAAGAGCATCGTTACTTCCACTAGTAACCATACCAAGTAGTTCTCCATTTTCATTAAATACAGGACCACCCGAATTACCATTTGTGACTAAAGCAGTAATCATCATATATTCATGGCCACTAATTTCACGCACATTATCAGCTACAATTCCATCAAGAATTGCTAGGCCTTTTCCTTTACTATTTCCAATTGTATATACCTTTTCACCAGTAACACAATCGCCACTTGCAAATGAACAAGATTTATAATTGCTCTCATAAGCAAAATGTAAAATACATATATCAAGTTCTTTTGAAGCAAATACAAATTCTAATTCATATAATGTATCACTATCATTAAATTTAGCAAATACATTTTCGCATAAAGTAGTATTTTCAGGATCATCTTTATCAAAAACAATATGTGCATTTGTGATTACATAATTTGAATTAATTATAAATCCAGTACCAGTAGAAGCCTTATTAGCAAAATTACAATAAATTGCAACTACACTATCAATGTTATCTTTAAATATATCTTTAGCATCTTTTTTATTAGTTGCACTAGATATATTAGAAGTTTCTACTCTAGATTTTTGAATATATTTATTCCTTTTAGATAAAGAAGAGAAAGTTTCATTACAAGAACTACATACATATGAATAAACAGTATCCTCTTCAACATTTTCTTTAGAAATAACTTTAATATTTTTTGATCCACATATTGGACAAATATCATATATGAATTCCATTTTAAACACCTCTTATTTTTTAGGTGAATACTCTTCTACCAAGTGATCAAAGTACTCATATTTATTTTTATAAACAGCTAATTCTTGAAGTAATTTCTTTTCTTTTCTTCTTAAGTTAGCATATTTATTAAACATTGATTTAGAAGTAATCTTATTACCAATAAATATAAATAGGCGTAAGATAAATACAAAATCAAAGAATGCAGCGATACCTAAGAAAACTTTTCCCAATATTTCTTGTGCCATATTTGGAGAATGTAAGAAATCTTTAAAGATAAAGAATAGTACATTAAATAAAACTACAAAGAAAAGAAGTGCTTTTGGGAATGTATTTGTTTTTGACTTTTTATTAGCTTTATTGAACCTTTTCTCACATTTTTTCATTTCTGAATGTATTGAATTTTGAGTGGAGTAAACACTAAGAATATTATCTCTTTCTTGTTTAAATTCCATATCTTCTTCATGATATTTACGTTGTTTTTTAACAATATCCATAAAGAATTTTGTTTGTTCATCATCAGCATGATTTAACATAGGAATATACTCATCAAATGATAAAATATCACGTGAATATATTAGTTCCTTTTCATTTTTAACTTCACATTTCGCCATAATTATATAGTAATAAAATGTAGCTTCTGTAGAGTCAATAGAAGACAATAATTCAAATAAATATTTAGCTGCAGAGAATTTTCCTGTTTCTAAATAAATATTACCTTTTTTAAATATTTCACTACTGAAACACTTAATATTTTCAGGATAAAATTTTAATAATTCTGTATAAAAATCTAAATTTAAAGAATCATACGGAATCGCTTTTAAAATTGCTTCAATTTCTTGTTTTTGTTGATCTTGATTTTGATATTTTAATAAATCTTTTAAACTCTCATAAGTTTTCAATTTATCAATATTAGCATCATATTCAACTAAAGAAGGATCAAGAGTTGAACAAGTTGCAATTCTAATTAATGCTCGACGAGCAACATTATTTCCTTCGTCAACACTAATTAATGTATTTGCAATCTCACTTGCCTTAGAGAAATTACCGCTTGTTACTTCATGAGATAATAATTTAGTTAACCAATAAATATATTTATCAATGTCATCAATTGAAATAATTTTTACTAATATTTCGAATAAAGTAAAATCATAATATTCGATAGCTTTTTGTATAAATTGTTCTAAGTAGTCATTTCTTTTACTATATTCATAGACAAAGATTATATCACATAACTTGTAAGCTTTTTGAGCATTTGCACCAAGAGGATTTTCTAATAATCTTTGGAAAAATTTATAAAATGTTTCAATAATTAAAAGGGCATAATTTTCACTGCAATGACGCAATGCTTGTTCGATGAGTTCTAAATCAGTAACTTTTTGTAAATTCATTGTTAATACTGCATCAAGACCTTTTAACTTATTGATACATAAGAATTTTCTAAAAATAGCATCTCCATCAAGTGGCTCATTTTCTAGAATTTTATTAATGTGGTCAAGTCCTAAATCAAAGACGCCATTATCAATAAATTTATCTGCAATATTTAATTTTTCATTAACTGTATAAGATTTGCCTTCAATTGCTTCAGCTCCAATAATACGATTTGAAACATCATGCTCACTGCTTAATTTAGTAGCTTTCTTTCCAATCTCTTGTTCAATTACAGCTTTCTTTAATCCCTTTTTTCCACTAGGAGTATTTTTCAATACACTAGATACATAAGATTCAAGTGAATCCATCCAAGTGATATTACTTACATCAATTGCTTGTAATGATTTTAAAGGATTAGGTAGTGTTCCAGGATTCAATCCTTTATATAAAAGAATTAATGAATTACTTGCTTTTTCTTTATTTACAATTCTTCTTGCAAATCTGGACCATTCATTTTTGACCCACGTTGAAGTAATATATTCTTCTTTAGAACCATAAATGATCATAATTTTTGCTGTATTTAAGGCATTAAAAATATATGGTTCATATTTTTCACCATAACAATTCAAAGAAATTCGCGAAAAGAAAACATTATAACCTTTTGACTTTAAAAAATGATAAACTTCTTGAGCTTCATAACTATCACGTGTTCTTTCAATACCATTTTCAGTTTCGGTATCTTTATAAGAAATGAAAATATCATATGGTGGAAGCTTTGAAGCTTTCTCGACCCATTCAATACGATTCTTTTCAATTATTTCAGCTTGTTTTTCATAATAATCTTTTTCGTCTTTACTACCATAACGTAAAGCTAATTTATAGTTCTTATCTTCATATAATGAAGCATAACTTGTTGCATAACATGTAGGAATTTTCTTTCCATCATAATCGGTCTCATATTTGATACCATATTTAGAAAGTAATAATCCCCAATAATTACGAGATGAATGTGGGTATTTAACAACTATATCTGAAAATAAATTTTCAGCTTCTTCAAAATTACATAATCTTAATGCTTGAGAAGCATTGTAATAAAGGGTGTCTTCTTCATTTGATAATTCTTCTGGTTTATAGGCACCACATGCTTCACATACCCATTTCCCATTTTTATATACATATGTACCACCACATATATTACAAATATTTTTGTCCATACCTACACACCCCCTACATCAAACCATTTTTATAAAGTTCAAATTTTTCTAAATCTTCTTTCGAAGTTTTTGGTTTATTTTTTGCAATAATTACATCACAATCATTTTGTGAAATTAATACTTCTTTTCCAGACTTAACTGATTTTTTATATGCCTCAGCACGAATCTTGTCACACATTGAAACTATATCGCCACCATTGTATCCTTCAGTTTTTTGTGCTAATAGATTAAAATCAAAATTTTCAGTTAAAGGAACGCCTTTCATAGCTTTTTTTATCATAAATAAACGTGCTTCAAAATCTGGTAAACCCACATATATATGTGTATCAAATCGACCACCACGGCACATTGCAGGATCTAAAGCCCATGGTCTATTAGTAGCACCAATTAATAGTAACATTTTACAAGTTTTAGATTTTTTAAATCCATCAACTTTTGTTAAAAATGTTGCAACAAATCGAGCCATTTCAGCGTCAACTCCACCAGTTGAATCTTCTCTTTTTGATGCGACTGCATCCATTTCGTCAAAGAAAATAATAGCTCTTTCATTCTTTTGAGCCTCTTCAAAAAGTGCATCTAATTGTTTAGAACTTTCACCCATATATTTTGAAATTAAATCAGAACATTTTATTGAATAAAATTTTGCATCAACTTCACCAGCAATTGCTCGTGCAATAAATGTCTTACCAGTACCTGGTGGGCCATATAAAATGATTTTACCACCAGCCTTAATGTTATATTTTTTTGCTAATTCTGGATTTTTTAAAGGTTCAATTACATTATAAATAATTTGATCTTTTACATCTTGTAAACCTGCAACATCATTAAATGTAACTTTATCTTCTTTAGGAATTTCAATAGCTTGAAATGTTTTTTCTTCCTCTTCAGAATCTCCTTTTTGTTTATTAGTTATATTTTTAACTGGACGTTTTTTTACACAGTTTTCTCTAACAAAAACAAGAATTTTTTCCGCTACTTTATGATATTCAGTTCTTACATCATAACTAGTTGCATCAATTGAAATTTTATTTGCTAATTCGGCTGCTTTTAAAAAGGCACTTCTAGCACTTTCAATGTCACCTTTAGCAAAATACTCTTTGCCTTGTTGATAAAAACTTTTATACGCCTCTACTACTGATCCATTATTCATAGAGAACCTCCACTAGTAATAATTATAATAATTTATTTTTTTCTGCTTCGATTTCTTTTGTTAAATCAATGTCACTTACTTTTGGCATTGAAGCATTTTGTCCTGTTAATTTAGCTCTAGCTGCATCAATCATTGGACGTACAGAAGCAATTTCAGCTTGAGAGCGTACTCTATTAGCTGGGTTAGATGATTTCATAACACTTCCCATTGCTTTTTGAGATATTTTAATTTGTCTCATATATTTAGCAATTTTTACATTTGCTCTTTGAATTTTTGCAATATTTGGCATCTTATTTTTATTGTTTGCCATGTTATTTAATGCATTTACAGCCATAGCCATATTTGTTGCAATTGAATTAGATACATTAATGATATCAAAATTTGCTTTTGTTTGAGTTAAACTAGAAATAACATCATTTAATTCCATCAATGCACTTAAAGCAACGTCATAACTTCCTTGGTCTCCATTAACTTCAGCCTCAGCAGCAATATGTGCATATTCTTGTCTTTTTGCTTTTAATTCGTTGATTTGATCATTGAAAATTTGCATTTGCTCATCACGTTGCATTTGAGCCATGATTTCTTTTTCTGCTTTTGTCTTAAAAAATGCCATTATTTTGTACCCCCGACTTCTAATTCTTCACTAGCATCAATTCCTGAATCCATTTCTTTTTGATTACTTTTCAATTCTTCTTTTTCTTTTTTCTTACGAAGAAGTTGTTCTTTATAAGCTAAAGCATCTTGAGAAACAGATATTGTTGATGTGTTAACTCCAAATACTTTTTCATCCATATTTTTTGTTCTTTCAGCAATTAATTGAGTATCTTTTTCCATTCTCTTTAAAATAGATATAGCTTTCTCAGGCTCAGAAATAACTGATTTTAATCTAGACATATTTAGAAGCGCTCTTGCTTTTCCTAAATCTTCTAACGAATAATCACTTTCTACTACAATCTCATTAGCATTGCTATAAATTAAATCTAATAAATTAAAGCAAGCTGAATAATTAGCTTTTCTAACATTGAGCATATCTAATTTACTCTTTAAAGAAGATATCTTACGATATAATTCATTAATACGACGTTCATTCTCTTCTTTTAGCATTAAACTATCTAATTCGTTTAAATCTTTTTCTAATGAATAAATATCTTTTTCTAATCTTTGTTCATTCGCTACAAATTGATTTTTAATAGTTGCTAATTCATCAAGTCTATTTTGTAATTTCTTTCTAGACCATGTCATTTTTTCTTTTTCGGTAGTACCAATTTCTTCACTATTCATATCACCTTGGAGTACAGATTTCCAAACATCAACTGAATAAGTAAGATTTGATACACCTTCTTCAAGTCTAGTTACTAAATCTTGATTAGCTAATTCATTTAATTCAACGACTTGTTTTGAAACTGTTTCAGCAATACTTGAAATATCTTCTTTACCAGTTCCTACACAATTATCAAGTCCTGAAATGGCATCTTTTAATTCTACAGCTAATGCATCGACTGCATCTTTATCTAAATAACTATTTACTTTATGAGTTTCAAGTTTAAAACATACTTTCTTTAAATCTTTTAATGCTTTGTCTTTAAGAGCATTATTATTTTTAATTGATGGACTATATTTTTTCATACATTATTCCTCCATTAAGCTACTTTGCTTCTAATTCTTTCAAGATCATCACTATTAATATGAATACCTTCAACTGTTAAAGAATTTAATTTAAGACCCATTGACTTAAATGATTTTTCTTCACATAAAGAGCTGAACAATCTTTCTTGTAATTCCTTTGCTTTTAAAGTTGCATTGAAGACTGAAACTTCTTTATCAACTAAAAGATTATTTAATATAGGAGCACCCACTGATTTAATTACTGAGATTGTCTTTTCTCTTAAATCATCAATAGTAACAACATTGAATCCAGAATATGCGGCAATCAATCGACCAAAATCTTCAATTTCGAGAGCGTATTTTCCATTTGCTCCAGCTTTATACAATTCATTTTGATGATCGTTTTTGATTTCAATATTTCCAAATCCCCATGCAAGTAAAGGTAAAGAATTAATTAATATAAAACATACTTTGACATTTTGCCCTAATAAATCTTTTCCATATTCTTTTAATAAGTTAATATGATTACAATTATCAACTCTGAAACTTAATTTTTCATTAATATATACGAAACCTTTATAACCATTAGGAACTGTAAGAAAAACGCTTTTATCAATTTTAGCAGAAGGTGAAAATTGAACAACACAATCAGTTAAATAACTACTAGGTGCCAATTCATTTGTTTTCATTTGTCATAATCCCCCTTATTTCTTTTCAATAATTTCGCAAAGTTGATTTAATGTTGCTTCACTAAGATCATCTTTAGTCAAAGCAAAAATTAATTTCTTTTGCGTTTCACTTAGTTCAGATAAATCAACTTTTACAGAATCCGAAGTAGCAGCAATTGCATCACGTAATGACTTGACTTCTTTTTCCGTTAAATCATAATTTTTGCAAACAATGGCATCAAAATTCTTTGGAACATTTCGTTTGCCATTTTCAATAGCAGATAAATAAGAAGAAGATAATTCTAGTTTCTCAGCCATTGTTCTCATACTGTCTCCAGAATTAATACGAATAATTCGAAGAACTTTACCTAATTGAGTAATCATAAATAATGCCCCCTCTATATTACAAGAAAATTATACCAACATTTAAATTGATTGTCTACAAAATTGTAAACACTTTTTTCAATTTTGTGATATTTTTTATAATTTTTATAGGTTGATATCGTTATTTATTTTGGTATAAAGCAATTTTTTAATTAAATTTTTATCATTAGTTTGCCCTAAAACCCACATTACTTTACAAACTAAACTTTCAAGAGTCATGTCATATGCTTCAAGAACTTCATATTTATCTTTAATTTTCTTACCGACTTTATATAATCCCAAATTACTACCTTCATAAGGAACTTGTGTTGTTATTATTAAAGTTTTATTTGACAAAATAAATCTTTCTAAAGCATCAGAAAATTGTTGTTCATCATACATTGGTATTCCACCAACACCAAATGATTCAATTATACATGCATCATAATGTTCGCTCACATAATCAAATATATCTAAGCTCATACCAGGAATTAGTTTAAGTACAAAAACTTTAGGATTCATTGAATCATAGAATTTAACTCCTTTATTAACATCGATATTAACTTCAATGTATTCAATTACTTTACCATCTTGAATATTTGCAATTGCAGGATAATTAATACTAGTAAATGCATTATATGATTTTGTTCTATTTTTCTTAGCACGAGTACCAAGTATAACTTTACCATCAAAAACAATAGTAACCCCATGGCCTGTTGGATGACTAGCATAAATAAAGGCATCAAATAAATTGCTACGTGCATCGCTATCTTTCATAAAAATAGATTTTTGTGATCCAGTTAAGACTATTGGTTTAATTGAATTTTGAATTAAATAAGATAATGCTGAAGCTGTAAAAGCCATAGTATCAGTACCATGAGTGATTACAAATCCATCATATTTATCATAATTTTCTTTAATAGTTTCAACCATTTTTAACCAATGTACATAGTTGATATTTGTACTATCAAAATTAAAAAGTTCAATAGTGTCAATATTACATACATTAGATAAATCATCTAAATATGATAATAATTCTTTACTATTGATTTTAGGCATAAAGCCATCGATTGTAGGTTTAGAAGCTATTGTTCCACCTGTTGTAATAAGTAATATATTTTTCATAAAAGTACCTTCATTTTTAATTTATCACAACACTAATATAAACAAAAGATAATTATAATATTCCCATGAAAAAATTGCAGTTTTTAAATGTACTCCTTTCCTGTTTTTCTCTAGAATTAGGAGTACATTTCATACTTGAATCTCTTTTTTATTATTTGATTAATATTATTAATCTTAAAACTTCTATGTATATTTCAAATAATCTAAATAAATAATTATATAAAATAAAAATAGAATACTACTGATCACCTTTTTACATCAGTAGCATAAATATTTATTTTTAATTAATATTCATATATCTAAAAATTTCATTTATAAAGAACTGGTTTTAACCTTTTACCAATTACAGTTACTAAATATATTTTTAAAGCATCTATTAAAACAAAAGGAACAACGCAAGACATTAAAATTTTTCCAAAAGTTATAGATGTGCCTCTAGAAACATAAACAATATAGAACCATAAAGTACCTACAATATAAATAGCAAGTGTTCCAATGAGCATTAAAAAAATGTAATGAATCTTTTTAATTTCAAAGATTTTTTCAAATATCCAATAAATAATCCCAGCAAATATAAATCCAACAATAAATCCACCAGTTGGACCTAAAATATATGCTAATCCTCCATTAAATGAAGCAAAAACAGGAAGCCCTAAAGCGCCTAATAAAACATATAATATAATTGACAAAGTTCCTCTTTTACCACCAAGAACCATTAAAGTTAAAAATACACCGAATGTCTGAAGAGTAAATGGGACAACAAAAGGTACTGAAATCCACGAACAAATGCATATTACAGCAGCAAATAATCCAATATAACAAATATCTTTAACTCTATCATGTTCCATAAAATCAACCTATCTTTCCAAAAATAAAAGCCTGATTAAACAGGCTGTTTTGCGCGATGGCGGAGCAAGAGAGACTCGAACTCTCGCACCAGTTACCCGATCTACTTCCTTAGCAGGGAAGCCCCTTCACCAACTTGGGTATTGCTCCAATGCTTTATTATATTAGCAAAATTTAACCATCATTTCAATATAAAATTATATAAATGGCCAATTTTGCAATTAATTAAGCATATTACATGTGTATTCCAAATAAAGCATTATATTTATAAAAAAACTTTATATTGAAAGATAAACGATCAATATAAAGTTTATTCAAAAATCTAATAAGCCTTAGCAAATAGACAGACATATTTTGCTTCTTTACCACAGATAGCACATTTATCACTATGAGCTTGTTGAGTAAATGGCATACATCTTGATGTTGCTTGGAACTCTTCTTTTATAACGTTTTCACATTCGACGTTCCCACACCACATCATTTTTGCATAGCCACCTTTAGTGTTAACAACTTCTCCCAATTCTTCTTTTGTATAAACTGTAGTAGTGTGTTCATCTAAATAAGCTTGTGCTTTATTTAACATTTCACCGTGAATTATTTCAAGTGTAGACAATACTTTGTCTTCTAATTCATCTAGAGAAATAACACATTTTGTTCCATCATTACGTTTAGCAAGTACGCAATTATTATTCTCAATATCACGTGGTCCTAATTCAATTCTTAAAGGAATACCTTTCATTTCATGTTCATGGAATTTCCAACCAGGTGAAGCATTTGTATCATCAACAATTACACGAACACCTTTTTTAAGTAATCGTTCTTTTAGTTCATTTGCTTTTTGTAAAACACCATCTTTTTGTTGTTGAATAGGAATAATAACTACTTGATTAGGAGCTACTCTAGGTGGTAATACTAAACCATTATCATCTCCGTGTACCATAATAATTGCACCAAGTAAACGTGTAGAAACGCCCCATGAAGTTTGATTTACATAAGAAATTTTACCATCTTTATCTTGAAATTTAATTCCAAATGCTTTTGCAAATCCATCTCCGAAGAAATGAGTTGTTCCACTTTGTAAAGCTTTGCCATCAGGCATTAGAGCTTCTATTGTATATGTTGATTCAGCACCTGCAAATTTTTCTTTATCAGTTTTCTTTCCTGTAACAAAAGGAATAGCTAATAAATTACGTCCCATTTCATTATAAATATCTAACATTTTCAATGTTTCTTCCATTGCTTCTTCTTTCGATGCGTGAATTGTATGACCTTCTTGCCATAAGAATTCACTACCTCTTAAGAATGGTCGAGTTGTTTTTTCCCAACGAACAACAGAACACCATTGATTATATTTTTTAGGTAAATCTCTATATGAATTAACAATTTTAGCAAAGTGTTCGCAAAATAAAGTTTCAGAAGTTGGTCTAACAATAAGACGGTCTTCTAATTCATCTTTACCTCCAACTGTAATAATTGCACATTCTGGAGCAAATCCTTCAACGTGATCTTTTTCTTTTTGGAATAAAGATTCAGGAATAACCATTGGCATATACACATTTTGATGTCCTGTTTCTTTAAATTTATTGTCTAGATAATGTTGAATTTGTTCCCAAATAGCATATCCGTAAGGTCTATAAATAATAAAACCTTTAACAGATGAATAGTCCATTAATTCTGCCTTACGACATACATCTGTATACCATTGAGCAAAATCTTCTTTTTGTGATGTAATAGCATCATTTTTAATATCAATTGCCATATAAATACCTTTCTTTCTTTTATTTCTTAATTAAATTATTAATTTTTGATAAATTTGGTGGAATAATAATCTCACGCGGTTCACCAAATAATTTACCACCAACTATACGAATATTGTTTTCATATATAACTTTAAAATCTGATTTTGTATCAACACCAACTGAAATAATTGGCTTATTATAAATTTCTAATTTATTTAAAATAGCTCTAAATGAACTTGAAGTCTCAACAGCTTCTCGTGAAACATTAATGTGCTTAGTAAACAAGAAATAATCAAATAATTGATATAATTCCCTAGTCCAAGGAAAATCACGGTCTTTAATACGTAAACATAATTCGTAGTTTTTAGTTTTGAAAACTTCTAATAGTTTAAAAGCTCTATCAATATCTTTTTCAACAATTTCGTTGAGTACTGATTCACTTATAACGAAAACTAAATTACATTCATCTAAATGCTTTACTTCACTTAGTGTATTAAATATTGAATCAATATCAAATTTTGATAGTTGTATGAACAACTTTTGAGGACATTTACCTTTTCTATTTTGAAAAACCTTTACAAAAGTTGAATAATAAATACCAATTAATCTTTTGACGACAACATTAGATAACTCATTAACCAAGCCATGTTCATGAGCAGCTTCAAACATGTCATTTAAACTTTTAAATTTTGTTGAATAAGCAACTGTTTTTGTATAAAAGCCAAATAAAGAACAAGTGTCAGCATCAATTAGTGGTAAATACAAAGATTCAATTTTCTTTTCTCTATTATTACCTTCAATCAGTTGAAGAAGTTCGTGTTTTTCAACTAATGATTTTTCAATCGAGTCATCATTAACTTTGTTATACCATTCAACTTTGTTATTATTTTCATTATGAAAATAAGTTAAATTTTTAATTTCTTCTAAACAGTCAATAGGATCTTTAAAAAATTCATTTTGGGCTACACCAATGAAAAAATCAAATACAGATGAATAACCAGATAATTCAAGACGAGCCTGTAATTTCCTACTAAGATTATTTAAAATAGTTTTGTATTCTTCTAATGATTCATCGGTATAATCAATTATTCCAAAACCATTTTTGTCATCTTCTCCAAGATTCAATCTTTGTCTTAAGTTTGATTCTCCTGTAAAAGCAATACAAATAGTCTTTAAATCATTAATTATAATATTAGCTTTTTCTTGTATAACTTCTCTATCTAAAGGAAAAATTCTAATATATATCATATAGCCATCAGCTCTATGTTTTCTTAAATATGCAGTACCAATAGAAATACCACTACTATTATTAACAAAATGTGACATACCTTTTGAATAAGAAATTGGATAACCCACTAAATGAAGAATTGAGTTTGAAGATTTCATTTCTTCAACAAAATAAAAAGAAATGAATTCATCTTCTCCTACTAAAATATCAATTTCAGAATTAAGTGATTTATTAATCCCATTATTTAAATCAGATAAATAAATCTTAAACATTCCCAATTTACGCGGGTCTGGAATTTTTTTATAGAAATCTTTAAAAGAGTATTTTTCAATTTTACTAGCGTTATATCTTTTAAAATAAGTTACTTGTTTTTTATTAAAATCAAAAATAAATTCATAAATGTTTTTGTTACGTTTATTAATTTCATTTGCACGAGTTTTATTTAAGAAAAAAGAATGAATTACGCCTAAAATGCAAGCAATGCAAAAAAAGCCAATAACTACAATAGAAATTGTCGTTAAAATATCGCTAACATCCATTGAAAACACTGTAAGCATATTAATTCCTCTCTTTCTTGAATATTATATACTTATAATAAATAATAAACAACAAAATAAAAAGATAAGAGCAATAAATATTGCTCTTATTTCATCATCTTATTATTATAATTTTTCTCCGCATTCACTACAGAATTTAGAGCCTTTTTTTACTTCTGCACCACAATTAGGACAGAACTTTTTCTTTTCTACAATTTTTGCTCCACATTCACTGCAGAATTTTGATCCTTCTTTAACTTCTGCTTTACATTCAGGGCAAATAATGGAACCTTTAGCTTTTTCTTTAGAAGAACTTTGTTCTGAGACTTCTTCTTTCTTTGATAAGTTTTCAGCAAACATTTTTCCTAAAGCAACTCCTGCACCTAAACCAATGCCTGCACCTGATAATCCACCTGGATTTTTTGCAGCATCACGCATTGCTTCAACACTTTGCATTTTTGCATAGTCATCAATGCTTCCCTTCATTACACCAACTGAAGTTCTCTTATCCATCATTTTATTAACTTCTTCTGGTAAGACAATATTTTCAATATATAGTCCACATACATCAAGACCCAAAGATCCTAAATCATCTTTTAATTTATCTTTTGCATTATCAGCAATTAATTCGTAGTTTGCAGCTAAATCTAATGCAGCTAATTTTAATTCACCAATAGATGTAGTTAAAATTGATGACATAATGGATTTTAAATATGTATTAACGTCGCTTACACGTAAAATATCAGTTGAACCGAATAATTCAAACATTGCTTGAGAAGGTTCAGTTACTTTAAAAGAGAATTTACCTTCTGCTTCAATACGAACCATTCCAAAGTCTTTATCTCTTAACATTATAGGTCTTGGAGTTTTCCAAACATTATCCATGAATTGTTTTGTTTGAATAAAATAAATATCAGCAGTAAATGGACTTTCAAAAGCATATGTCCAACTATAAATAGCAGTTAAAATTGGTATATTTTTTACATCATCTAAATCATATGTACCTGGTTCAAAAACATCAGCTAATTTACCTTTATTGATGAAAATAGCACGTTGACCTTCTCTAACTACTAATTTAGAATGCTTCATTATTTCAACTTTTTTTTCAAGAGGATATTTATAAACAATAACATCTCTTGGCACATCTTCCCATTGAATAACTTTTCTAAATTGATTTCTTAAAAATCCCATATTTTTTCCTCCTTAAAATATATTAGAAATATCGATTACATCAGTCCATATTAATACTAATATAATAATAGCAATAAATATAATTACAGTAAATACAATTCCAAGTACTTTTGCAACTGAAACAGGCGCTTCACCCTTTGCTTTTCCTGTAATACCATGAATTCGACATTGATAATTTTTGTTTTTATAAATATAGTTAATAAAATAAATTGGAACCAAAATGTATTTGTAGCAAGTATCATTAAAACTTGTATTCGCTTGATAAGAAATAACTGTATCTACACCTGTATACTTATTTATTACGCCTCTTTTAATGCGAGCTTTCATAATATCAACTGCTTCATTCCACGAGTCTCCAATTGATTCAGAATATCTTTCACAAGAATATCCACTGATAAATTGATCATGAAACGAAGATGCTTGATTAGTGTTAAAGCCACCTAGAGCATCATATTTATTTTGTTCAATATGACAACTTGATTCAATATTAATATCATCAAAATTCATATTAATAATTCCACTACCACTATGAGTGGTCATATATGTTTCAGTGTGTCTATTTTTTCCTGTTCCTACCGTACGTGTATGATATGTTCCATATGTTAATTTATAAGAACTAACTGTTTTACTATCAAAAGTAAATGTAGGGATATAAACACCATCAATTTTTCGTTCTCGAGCTGTTTTCTTAAAAGATTTAGGTGCCATATTTTTACTTTTAACCCATTTCAAAAAAATATTTTTAGCTTCTTTGTAACCTATCTCAAAAGGAATAATACCTGAAGGTCTAATTCCTGGAATCTCTCCTCTTTCTAAAATATGAACTCGGCCACAAAATGGACAACTTGTTGATGTTTCATTATTACTTAAAACAAATTCCGCACCACAATCTTCACATTGAACACATTTAGTCCCCGTCCACATACATGATTTACTTATAACATCATTTGTAAAAGGAGTCTCCTTAGCAAGCTGAGTTTGTACTAAAGGCATTGTTGAATCACAATGAGGACATCTCATAACTCCATCATCAGCATCGTAGATAAAAGAAGATCCACAGTTTTCACAAAAATAAGATTTAGAGGTATAAACTTTATTAGTTCCCTTTTCGTCCATTATAATTTACCTCCACAGTTAGGACAAAATTTTGCACTTTCTTTTACTTCAGTACCACATTCTTTACAAAATCTTTTTCCTAAAGGTGTACCACAATTTGAGCAAAACTTTGCACTTGTTTTATTTTCAAAATTACATTTTGGACAAACCTTATTATTGCTATTTGAAGAAGGTTTAGAAGTTTGATCATTAGCTTGATTCATCATTTCTTTACCAGCTTTTAAAGCAAAAGCAAATCCTAATCCTGTATTCATTCCATTGTTAATTTCATTGTTGCCGTTACCTGGATTTTTAGCAGCATCACGCATTGCTTCAACTGTTTCAATTTTAGCATAGTCATCAATGCTTCCTTTCATGACACCAACGCCAGTTCTTTTATCAATCATTTTTTCAACATCAGTAGGTAAAGATAAGTTTTCAATATAAAGGCCTTTAATTTCAATTCCTAATCTAGAAAATTCTTTTTCTAATTTTTCTTTTGCAATTAAAGTAATATCATCATAGTTCATTGCTAAATCTAAAGCTGGACAACCTAGTTCAGCAATAGAGTTAGATAAAATAGAAGTAATAATTGATCTAAAATATTTATCAACATCACTAACATATAAATAATCTGTACTTCCAGCTATCTCAAATATAGCATCTTGTGGCTTCTTAATAGCAAAACTATATTTACCAAAGCCCCTGATACGTACCATACCAAAATCTTTGTCACGCATCATTATAGGTTTAGAAGTTCCCCATTTGTTATCTAAAAATTGTTTAGTCTGGAAAAAAATTATATCAGCAGTAAAAGGACTTTCAAATGCATATGTCCAACTATACATAGCTGTTAATAAAGGAATATTTTTTACATCCTTTAATGAATATGTACCAGGCATAAAAACGTCAGCAAGTTTTCCTTGATTAATAAAAACAGCACATTGACCCTCACGAACAACAAGTGTTGATTTTTTCATTATTTCTTCTTTCTTTTCAAGAGGATATTTATATACTATTTCATCACTATTTACATTTTCCCATTGGATAACTTTACGAAATTGATTTCTAAAAAAACCCATAAGTAATTCCTTTCACTTAACGTTTACCTTTCTATATTTTTTATGTTATCACATTTTATTTACCTGCGCATTATTAATTAATTGAAAATATATATTTGATAATATATAATGAAAAAGCCGGAGAAATACTCAAGTGGTTGAAGAGACTAGTTTCGAAAACTAGCAGGAGGTGCAAGCCTCGCGAGGGTTCAAATCCCTCTTTCTCCGCCATTAATGGAAGTTTTCTATTTTTTATCTATTTGTATATATATTTTAAAAATAAGTAATAAAGAACAACTTTAGTTTATATAAATTATTTTAATAAATAAAAAAAGGAGATAACTCCTTTTTTGTTATTTAGTTTTCGTTTTCAACGATATCTTCGTCTTCATCATCATCTTCTACGTCTTTTTTAAAAATACCTACTACCATATAATAAATTGGTATTGTAATAAATAAGACCCATAATGGATGCCATAATTTTAAAAAGACACCTAAAGCACAATATAATGCTGTAATGAATACTGGATAAGCAAAATGCTTACCATTCTTTAGTTTTATTGATTTATAAATTGAACCTGGAACAGGAATAGCTATAAATAGGAACCAAAATGCACCGTATCCAAAACCTAGTGGATTTAATATTCCTAAAATAAAATAAGAAATAACAACTACTAAAGTAGTAATGCCTGTAATAGTACCAGCAATCTTATCTTCTTTACTTTCAAATTTTTTTAATAAATCTTTCTTAACAATAGTTTTTGATTTTCCATCTTTATCAGTCACAATGGTTTTGCCTTTTTCTACTGTGACTACATTTCTTTCATCATCTTTTATTGTGACAACACCCTTACCTGTACTAACTATTATCCCATCATTATCTTCAAAAATTACTCCAGACTCACTATTATTCTTAAAATTGGAATTTTTGTTTTCTTCAATAATATCCATAGCATCATCACCATTTAGTAATTCATCTAATGAGATACCATATAGTTTAGCTAATTGAATTAAATTATCAGTATCAGGAGAAGATTCACTTCTTTCCCACTTTGAAACTGCTTGTCTTGAAACTCCCAATTTATCTGCTAATTCTTCTTGTGATAAATGATGTTTTTTTCTTAATTCACATAATCTGTTTGCTGTTTTAATATTCATTGCTTTACCTCCCTAACAACACTTTTATTAAACCAGTAGCATACACGGTTGCACTACATATTCTAGTTTGAAACAACGCAACTATTGGTTGCAAATGCAAATTTTATCTCGTTTAAGGTGTAAATTGCTAAGTTTTACTATATTAGGTGATCTAAGAAAATAAATACTATCATTATTATATAATCTTTAATATTTCTTCACCAAATCTACGTCCTAATGCTAATTCACTTAGTGAATCATAATGTCCCCAGTCAGGATTTCCTTCTGGTTCTTTATCGATAGTTAATCCCATATCGATTGTAGAAAAGTAAATATTTAGAGGTGAAAGCGTAGAAAATTTTTCTTTTGCTTCATTAATAATTGGATAAGCACGTTCACAATAAGGACTATTAGAAATACCTGCATCAATAAAATAGATACCATCTTCACTCGCATAATCTTCTAAATCTTCACGAGGGTAAGAAACAAATGCTTTTTGGTTTTTATAATATCTATTTGCTTTTTCATAAGTTGTATCTGATTCACCTTGCATCCAACATATAGCAGATATTTGAGGATCATAATTGAACTTTTCTAATTCACCCATATATTTATTAACAAATTCAATACATGCATCATAAATCCAAGCCCTTTTTTGATTATATAGCCAATGATAATTTAATGAATAACCTGACATCGTATATTTTAAAATAAAAACTTTTTCATTATTTAAATTATCATTTAATATATCAGCAATACCAAGTTCAGGGCCAAAGCGTCCTTCATATGCACATGTTAAATCAACGTTTTTAAATTCACCATCTGAAGAAACATCTTGATTATCAATACAATAATTAATCAAAACATTTTCAAAACCATTTTCGAATTTTTGATACTCTTCTTCAGAAATATTTTTTTGTAAATAATCATTATATGAACAACCCGAAGCATTACTCTGTCCTAAAAGCAAAACTACTTTTGTTTTGTTTCCATTTCCATCTTCTAAATTTTAAGTATCTTTATAATCGGTATTCATATCTATTTTATAATAGTCTTTATTTTCACAAGAAGATAAACACAAACAACAAAGCATTAAAATACAAGTATAAAATGTATTTTTTTCATAATATCAACAAAAAATTTCATTATTATTCTTCAATATTTTTTGAAGATTCTTTTCTCTCCGGAATATACGTAAATAAATCTTTAATAGATTTAAACCAACGATCTTCCTTTTTCCTTGTGAAATGTTCCCATAATGAAGTAAATATAAATATCAATGCTAACATAGATAAAGCAAACATCCACCATTTAAAGACCGGTAATTCATGTGGACCATGTACTAAGTACATTGCATTTGGACTAGGTAAGCCTCCTAAATAGAAAATTAATTCAACAATTCCACCAACAACACCACATGATAATAGACCAAAAGTATAAGGAACTAAGTTATATACATTTATTTTTACATATCCACCAACAAATAAGAATAAGCAACCCATTAATAAAAATGAATGAGATAATGCAGATTGAAAACTACCCCACTCTTTAAAACCAGGATCTGTGAAAAAAACAGTGATTATAGCACCAAAACAACCTCCATATGCAACAAATGTTGCCATGTTTTTAAAAAACTTAGATTCTTTATTTGGCCATAAACTTACAAGAACGAGCAAGTCCATCATATAATTGCAAAAATAAATTGGAAATAATTGGTTATCTGCTGCTAAACCGCCACCACCATTTGCAAAAAAAGTTGTATAAATAGTTGAGATATGCATTGCAAAACAAAGTGATGCAACAATAAATAAGAATAAATTTTTATATTTTTGTTTCTTTATATAATGAGCTAAGAATAGCGTTAATGAAACTACAAAAAATGAACAAAACAAATAGATAACTTGATCTTTAGTCATAAATACTTCCTTTCTAAAATAAAAATGTATCTTCATTGAAGATACATTTATTCATCATAACATAAATTATTTTCTAGTAACGTTCTTTTCAAATGTTCCTTCATGATAATAGAAGTCACTTATAAATTCTGCAATAACAATTTTTTCTGTACCATCAATACCAAAGTAAACATCAACAATTTCACCATTCTCATACAAAACTAATGTAGGAGTAGGAGTTTCACCATTTGCAAGATCATCACTGAAATCTTGGTCAGATACTTCTTCGCATTCTTCTGTTGTTAAACCATTAACAATTTGAAGAGCATCTACATTATTTTCAAACCATTGATAATAATGTGGTACATCTTTATAATCTTTATCATTTTCATCATAAGCAAAATCTGTGTCATATGCATACATAAATTTAACAACAGGTTTTTCATGTGATGAATTTTTTTCATAATATTCATTTACAAAATATTTGATACCTTTTTCAGCTGTTGTACATGCATTACAATCTTCACCAACTAAAATCAATAAGAATTTATCACCATATTCAGAAGTTAATTTACCTTCTTCTTCATATTTTAAGAAATCTTCAGCACTGATATCGTTTTTATTAATAAAACTATATTTGCCGCTATTTTCTGATAAATCTTTAATTCCTTTAGAAATTGAAGGAATTGAGAAAATAATCCCGAAAATAATACCAACAACCAATAAAGGTTGAATCCAAGCTGTTTCTTTAATCCAGTTCCAAATTTTAGCAAAGAATGAACCTATTGCCTTAAAAACTTTTTTCATTTTATAGACCTCCTATATATACACAATATAGCCATTTAATATTACCATTAAAAAGAAGTCATTTCAATAAATATTTTGTATTTTTTCTTGTCATTATAGAAAAATTTCAATAAATTATATTTTGTATATTATATATAATCTTTTATTATTAAATTATATATTTAATAATTGCTTTTTTTCTTTCTTAGTATAAAATACATATATGAGGTTTTGATTTATGAATGGAACAAAGAAAAGTTTAAAGAAAAAATATGATGATTATATGTTTAATCATCTTAAATTAAAAAATACAATTGATACTACATTTTCTTTGATAGCAATTATTTTATCAGCATTTATCTTTGCTTTTGGATTCAGATCATTTATTTCTCCAGCAACAGGAACTAGCTTAGCATCTGGAGGGATGTCAGGATGTTCACAAATTATATTAAGAATTATTGTTCTTATTCATGGTGAAATAGATCAAACTGTTGCTGAAAACATTGTTTCTATAGCATATTTTGTTTTAAATATACCTATTTTCATACTAGCTTGGAAAGGTATTGGAAAACGTTTTGCTATTTATTCGTTAGTAAATATTTTCTTCGTTTCATTCTTTATTTCTTTTATTCCTGATTCATTGACTAATTTATTTACAATAGCTCCTGAAGATTTTATTTCTAGAGCATTATTTGCTGGTATATGTACAGGTTTAAGTAGTTCACTAGCTTATTTTGTTGATGGTTCAGCTGGTGGCCTTGATGTAATTTCTTATTACTTCGCAATTAAAAAATCAACTTCAGTAGGAAAATACATGTTCAGTTTCAATGCTGTTGTCATTACTGTATTCACAATATTGTCATCAATAAATAATTCTTCTGCTTCAATTATTTTACTTTATACAATCGTATATTTATTTACTTCTTCAACTGTAACTGATAAATTTAGCATTCGAAATAAAAAATCGCAAATTCAAATTATCACTCAACACGAGGAATTACCACAAGTTTTAATTGCCAATTTCCCTCATGGATGTACTGTAGCTGATGCAAAAGGTGCATTCTCTGGAAACGGTGTCAAAATCATCTATATGATTGTTTCTTCATTTGAAGTAAAAAGTGTTGTAGAGTTAGTTAATAAAGTTGATCCAAATGCCTTTGTTAATGTATTTAACATTAATCAAGTATATGGCAAATTCTATATTAAGCCGATTAAATAAATTAATTCAATATCCAAACAGCAGCATTAAGGTATGTTGCTATTAGTAGCCATAAAGGATAGATACATAATATTATATCAATATATTTGAATTTATCTCTTAATTCCATTAGTAAATAAACTGCAGCTATTAAATTAAATAAGATTATTACCATACTTAAAAAGAGATTGTGTATAACAAAAAATGTTAAACACCAAAAAATATTTAAGATTCCATTTACACTTAATAAGATAACTAGGTTCTTAGTTATCTTTTTTTCTCTTAATAAATAATAAATGCAGATTGCAAAAAGTGTATATATAACTGTCCACATCAAAGGGAATAAGAAATTTGGTGGCCAGTAACTAGGTTTTGTTATCTCCATAAACCAATCTTTTGATAGCATAAAGAAAGTAGTCCCTAAGATTGCAACAATCAAAACCGGTATAATGCTTAATAAAATATTTTTTATCATAGTGTTTCTCCCTTTATTAATATATTCACTTTTTATTAATTAATACAAAAAAGCTAAGAGATTACCTCTTAGCTAATATTCTCAATAATCTCGAGATTCAAAAGAATAAGAAAAGTTAATGAATTCTATCGTCCGTAATATGTATTTTTCATGCCTTCACATACATTTTCCTCAGTAGTTGTATGTGATGGATAATAAACTGGTCGAGGAACAAAATGATTAACTATCCTCGTTTGTGTAGGACAAATAACCGGTTGTTCAACTGTATAATATCTATTACATACAGTTTCCTTTACAGGCATTACTATTGGTTCATATTTACAAGGACATTGTGGTGTACACCTTCTATACATAAATATATTCTCCCGTATTAAGATATGTTAAATAGAAAAATGTGTAATGACATTTGCCTAATTTTTAAATTATTTACATACTCTATAATGATGAAAACATTAAAAAAATTATTTCCTTTTGTCTTTTTACTTATTTTAATTATCTTTTCTTCAATTAGTTCACTTGTATTTATTAAAGTACAAGCTTTATTTGAAACATTCTTTTTTTCTTTAATTCCACTCCTAGCACCAACAATTCTTTTTGATTGTCTATTTGTAAATAGTGGTGGATTAGATACATTATGTGAATTATGTAATCACAAAAGTAACTTATTTTTAAAAATTATTATCATAATAATTGGAATTATTGGTGGGTCTGCTTCTTTATCATTTTATATAAACCACTTAATTAAAAAAAATATACTTTCTATAAAGGAAGGTCAACTAATACTAAATTATTTTTTCTTACCATCATTACCATTTGTTATTAATATTGTCTTAATAAAATTAGACTTTAAATTATCATTAATATTCATTTTTTTACTTTATGTTATTCCTTTTTTTATTTATATAATTAGAAGTACTAAAAAAAGGAATAAGATTGTGTTTTTAGAAAATACGACAATAGAAAAAAATTCTATTGATTTTATAGCTAACTCAATTTATCAAGCAGGTAAAACAATGGTAATTATATGTGGAACTATTATCTTATATAATATTCCTTACTATACACTTATTCATTTTTTCCATTTAGATGATTACTACGAAATACAAGGATTAATCGAATTTTCAAATGCAATAATAAACTTAACAAACAATTTAACTACTAAAAGTATTTGTTCAATAATGTTTATTCTTTCATTTTCTTCTTTTTCAACATACTCTCAAACTCATATAATGGTCGAAAATCTTAATATTTTCGATCTTATTAAAAAAAGGCTATTACTAGCCTTAATAAATACAACTATTATTTTGCTTTTTCTTTTAAATATTTAGTTACCATTGGTGGAACTAAAGAAGAAACATCTTGTCCTGCTAGAGCCATCTCTTTAATCATCGAAGATGAAATAAAGTTATTTTCAGAATTTGCCATAAAGAAGACCATTTCTATTTCATTGTTAATAAATCTATTAGCCGCTGCTAATTGAAATTCATATTCGAAATCAGAAACTGCTCGTAACCCACGTACTAAAACTTGTACATTGTTCTTACTTGCATAATCAACAACTAATCCTTCGTAAAAATCAACTTTCACATTTGGTAAGTCTTTAACTGAATCTTTAATCATATTAACTTTTTCTTCTATTGAAAAGAAAGGCTTTTTGGCAGGAGAAATAGCTACTAATACAATTAATTCATCATACAATTTTGATGCTCTATTTATTATATTTAAATGTCCATTTGTAATAGGATCGAAACTACCAGGATATACTGCTTTTATCATACTTACCTCCTCAATATGGTTAAATGTATAAAACCATATTTAAATCTTTTTACTTTGGAAAATAAAGATTCATCGATTTGAAACTCTTTATCAGTTTCAACAACAATTATACCATCATCAGTTATTATTTTTCTATCTATAAGAAAATTTACAATATCGTTACATATATCCATTGCATAAGGAGGATCTAATAAAACAACATCAAATGAATTTTCTTGTAAAGTATTCAAATAATTTTGATAATCTGACTTAACAACTTTAGCATTATCTATTTTTAATGTAGTTAAATTGGTTTTAATACATTTAATTGGTTCATTTTCTAAATCAACAAAAGTACAAAAAGAAGCTCCTCGAGATAAAGCCTCTATGCCATAAGCACCAGATCCAGCGAATAAATCAAGGACCCGTTTTGTAACAATACTATCGCCAAGAGAAGAAAATAAAGATTCTCGTATCCTATCTTTTGTTGGACGAGTTGTCTTTTCACTTGGAAAAATAATATTTCTATGTCGATAAATACCACCAATAATTCTCATATACTAATCTACCTTATGTTCACACTTATGTTGAAAATCGCCTAAAATCTCATGTTCTATATTTTCATATATTTTTCTAACTTCCGAAAAAGCACTTAAGTATTCTTTTACTAAAGGATGCTCATCTAATTCTTTTTTAGCTATATATAATTTATGTTGAAACTCTTTAGCTTCTTTAGAATCTTCTTTATAAATTTTTAAAATATCATTATATTCTGTTTGTGCATTAGAAAAACGATATGACAATGCCATAACTTCTTCACTAAGTTCCATATTTTTCTCAGCTTCTTTTAGTCTTTTAACTTCATTAGAACTTTCTAATGCATCTTTTAATTCATAAGTTAAATTTAATATTGTTTCATCCATTACAATAATTCTCGAGCTAGAGTCATCATTAAAGAAAAATCTTCAACTTTGTCTACAACTCTTTTCCTTCTTACTATTTTATAGTCTTTTACGAATTCCTGAAAGTTTTCAGGATGTCTAGATAATTCACGATACCATTGTGGTTTTTCTCTTAAAAACTGCCAGTAATCTGTGTTTTTATCTAATTCTATTATAACAACTGAATGCATATTAGTCATCACTTCTTTTGTAAGGTTTACTCATTTTTCTTCTCGTAACCATCGGTTGTTCTTCAGGTTTTGTAACTTCATTTAATATATTTAATATTTTCTTCATTCCATTTAATCCATCACTAATCTTATTAACATCTATACCTGCAATAGTATCAAAAATATTATTAGTTGTATTTTCATTTACTTTATTTGAACTTCTTTGATTTTCTTCTTCTTTATTACTTGAAACAATATCTTCATCTTCATTACTTTCTTCTTTAAATAGCTTATCATCAGGACCAAATATATCATATCGTTCAAAAAGTTCTTGCCATGTATATTTTTTTGTTTCTATCAATTTAAAAACATAACGATGATTTTTAATAAATTCTTTGAATTCATCAAGCTTATTCATAACTATACTCCTTCCTTACATTATTAAAATATGCACTTATACAAATAAAGTATTCAAACCATAAACAAATAATGCATAAATTCATATATTAAAATGTGGAGGTCTTTTTATTATGTATTATTATGGACAAAATTATGGCTATCCAGGATATAATTCAAATTATATGTATCCACAAACTCAAAGTAGTTACATATCATGGTTAGTAATTGCCATTATAATTTTTGTTTTATTAGTAATAATAGCAGCTCCAAATCGTTCTACTTCATCTAATAATTCTTGCTATTAATATCTTTTGACATTTATATAAAAATCTAGTATTATTACTCAGGTGATAAAAATGTTTAAAATAGTAAAAGACACAAATCAAAGTATTAGAGAAAAAAGTAGTGATGTTGATTTACCACCTTCTAAAGATGATATAAAACTGTTAAAAAATATGATTAATTATTTAAAACTCAGCCAGGATGAAAAATATGCTGAAAAACATAATATTAGACCTGGTGTAGGTTTAGCAGCCCCTCAAATAGGTATTAATCGAAAAATGATTGCTATCTATTATGAACTAGATGAAAAAAATAAGGTTGAATTAGGTTTAATTAATCCACGTATTGTTAGCAATTCTGTTAAAGAATGTTATCTTAAAAATGGTGAAGGTTGCTTATCAGTAGATGAAGATCATAAAGGATATGTTTATCGTTATTTTAAAATTACAGTAAAAGCTTTTGATGTTATACAAAATAAAGATATTGAAATCGTTGCTCGTGGATACGACGCAATCGTTTTACAACATGAAATTGATCATCTATCAGGAATTTTATACTATGATAGAATCGATAAAAAGAATCCTTTCTTAAAAAAAGACAATTCAATTGAAATATAAATAATATTTAATATTTTTATCATAATTTTTTAATCTTTACAAAAGATAGATTTATTAATATAATATTGTAAACAATATTAAAAAGATAATTACGCATTAATAAAGGAGGTTATTATTTAATGGCGCCAAATTTAATAAGAACACCTATTAGTATTTATGCTTTAGGTGGTTTAGGTGAGGTTGGAAAAAATACATATTGTATAGAAAGTGAAAAAAGCATTATCATCATCGATGCAGGAGTTAAATTTCCTGATGCTGATCTTCCTGGAATTGATTATGTCATTCCAGATTATTCTCATTTAAAAAAGAATAGAGGTAAAATAAAAGCATTATTTATTACTCATGGACACGAAGATCATATTGGTGGTATTCCCTTCTTAGTACAAAATGTACATATTCCTGTAATATATGCTCCAAAACTTGCAGCATCTTTAATAAAAAATAAAATTCAAGAAAGTAGAATTAGAGAACCAGTTAATGTTGTTGAATATAAAGAAGAAGACATTATTAAAGTTGCTGAATTTACAGTTCAATTTTTCAATGTAACACACTCTATTCCAGACTCTTTTGGTATTTGTGTTGATACACCTGAAGGCCGTATTGTTACAACAGGTGACTTTAAAGTCGACTTAACTCCAGTTGGACCAGATATTAATCTTCAAAAAATGGCTCGTCTTGGTACTGAAGGTATTGATTTATTAATGAGTGATTCAACAAATGCTGAAATTGAAGGATATACTCCATCTGAAAAAAATGTTATTAGTTCTATTAACGATGTCTTTGCGAAAGCTCCTGGTCGATTAATTATCTCAACTTTCTCTTCAAATATTTCTCGTATTCAACAAATTGTTGAGGCATGTATCAAATATAATAAGAAAATTGTCATTATTGGACGTTCAATGGAAAATGCTGTAGCAGCTGCTAGAAGTTTCGGTTACATTAAAATTCCAGATTCTTCATTAGTAAATGCTGATGATATTAAAACTCTTTCATATAATGAAACGGTTATTTTATGCACAGGTTCCCAAGGTGAACCAATGGCTGCATTATCAAGAATTGCAAATGGTGAACATAAAACAATTCATATTAATCCTGGTGATACTGTCGTATTCTCCTCTTCTCCAATTCCTGGAAATGGAGCATTCATTAATAAAGTAATTAACCAGTTAACTAGAGTTGGTGCTAATGTTTTAACTAATTCCGTTTTCTATTCTTTACACTCTTCTGGTCACCCTTCAAAACAAGAATTAAGAATTGTTCAAAAATTATTAAAACCAAAATATTTTATGCCAATTCATGGTGAATATCGTATGCTTAAAATCCATGCTGATATTGCTGTATCTTTAGGTATGCCAAAAGAAAATACTTTTATTTTAAGTAATGGTGATACATTATATCTTCAAGATCATGAAGTTACTTATGGTCCACGTATTCAAGCTGATGAAATTTACATTGATGGTCGTGATATTAATGGATTAAGCGCTAGTGTTATCCACGACCGTAAAGTATTATCTCAAGATGGAATGGTTGCTGTTTCTATCGTTATTGATTCACGTACAAACCAATTATTATCTAGACCTAAAATAATAACTAAAGGTTTTGTTCACGAATCAAATACAATATTAATTGATAAAGCTCAAATCAAAATAGAAACAATTTTAAAAGAATTAATGAAAAATAAAGTAACATTTGCTGAAATTAAATCTACTATTAAGAATACACTTGGACGTTATTTGTTTGCAAAAACACAGCGTACACCTTATATTATTCCAGTAATAATGAATAAAAACTAATGTATATACTTGCTAGTCAATCTCCAAGAAGAAATGAACTACTATCACAGATTATTCGTGAATTTAAAGTCATTCCATCTAATATTGATGAGAATATAAAAGTTAATACTCCTGAGGAGTTGCCTTTAATGCTTTCTAAATTAAAAGCTGAAGAAATTTTTAAAACTCATCAAGATGATACTATTATTGCAGCAGACACAATCGTTGTCTTAGATAAAAAAATTCTTGGAAAACCTAAAAATGAAAAAGAAGCTTACAAGATGTTAACTTCTTTATCTAATAAAAAACATGAAGTTATTACCGGATATACTATTTTATCAAAAGAAAAATGCATTAGTAGAGCAATAAAAACTGAAGTTTACTTTAATAAACTAAACGAACAAACTATTAAAGAATATATAAAAACTGGCTCACCATTTGATAAAGCTGGTGGTTATGGAATACAAGATAAAGAGTTTAATCTTGTAAAAAAAATAAAAGGAAGTCTATCTAATGTAATTGGTCTTCCTCTTGAAAGTTTAGCAAATGATATATTATAAAAGCACAAACACTCCATTATGTCATATTTATAAATGGAGTGTTTTTTATGCAACCAGTTTATTTTATACCTAGCGAAGATGAATATTTGTATCGTAATGATGAACGTTTTATTGGTCCACTTCTACCTTTTTTAGGAGGTTTCCTACTAGCAGAAGTTTTACCACCATTTGCTCCATATAATTATGGAGGTTATCCTCAAAATCAATACTATAACCAACCTACACCTCCTTATTATCAAACAAACTACTCTTATCCTAGTGAAACAAATTCATATACAACTAATAATTATCAAGCATACCCAAAACAACCAAATATGAACTCATATTCATCGACATATCCATATTATAAATCTACACAAAGTTATTATTAAAAAAGATTTGTAGCAAGTCATATCATAAGTGATATCACTTAAAGATATACTTCTACAAATCTTTTTATTTTTCAAAATATTCTTTTAATTTTAAAGCGTCTTCCCCAATAACAAGTGTTACTTTACTTGTCATTACGATTACACCTTCAACACCAATATTTTTTAAAGCATCAATATTCAATAAACTATTATCTTTTAAAACAATACTTAATCTTGATCCACGTGCTGTCATTTCAACAATATTCTCTTTTCCACCTAGATTTAAGATAATTTCATCATAAGTACTATTAATGTTTTTATCTTTATTTTTCTTTGATTCTTTTCTAAGTTTAGTATTTTCTTGATTTTTTTCTTTCTTCTCTTCATTTTTATTATCTTCTTTTGTTTCTTTAACTTTATCTAAATAAAATTTAACAATTAGACATGATAAAATAAAAATAAAGAATAAAAGAATAATTGCTACAACAACATAGAAAATATTTCTTTGTAACCAATCAGTTAAAAATAAATTCAATAAAACCATATATATCACTCCTTTAAAAATGACGATCTTAGTTTATCAATAAAATCACTATGTGAAAAACGTAATAATTTAACTTTTCTTTCCGACATAAAAATATCTACTAATAATAGTTTACCATTTTTTTCATTAATTTTATTATCAAATCCAATAATTTCTTTATCAAATGGGCCTTCAAAAATAATATGAGCATCATTTTTTAAGACAAGTGAATTACTTAAACTTGAATAATAATAATTATTTATAGGATTAATTTCAGTTAATTGAAGCAAATTTAACGATGTATCTATAACTGATCCATTACATGATTTATTATATCCTGTGCTTCCTAAAGAAGAAGAAACAAGTAACCCACTTCCCCTAAAAGTTTCAAGAAATTTATCGTTAATATAAACATTACATTCTAAAGTTTTAAAAGGATTTTCAATTCTTACTTCATTAATTGCATATATATTAGATTCTTCATTATTATCATATTTTAAGGTGGCTTCTAATAGATTATGTTCTTCAATAAAATATTCTGAATTATTCAAAACATTATCTACTATTTCATCTAAATCTTGAGCACTATATTCAAAGAAATAGCCAAGTGTTCCAGTCTTTATTCCAATAAAATAAATAGAATCTAATCTATCGATATACTTATGAACAGTTTTTAAAAATGTTCCATCTCCACCAATAACAAAAACTATTTCTGGACATACTTCATCAGCAACAAAATTATTATTGTCTAAAATAATGCTTAATCTATTCTTTATTTCTTGTGACTTTTCATTTTGTTTAGCTGAGATTGAATATTTCATATTTTTCTCCTTTATCCTAAATCTATTTTATTGTATCATAATAAAGAAGGTAGGTTAATATTTATGTCAAACAATATTGAAATAGAAGGCAAAATTTTAGTTACAGAAACGGAATTTGAAAGTTTATTAAAGTATTTTAAAAGAACTGATGAAGATAAAATTGTTCAAATTAATCATTACATTGATTCACAAGATCAACAACTTCGCAAATTAGGATTCGCTTTACGTATTAGAGAAAAAAATAATCATTATGTTTTAACTTTAAAAACTCCTTTAAGTGAAGGACTACTTGAAAAAGATCAAGATATTTCTAAAGAAGTATATAAATCATTTAAATATGAGAATAAATTTCCTGATGGTAGTATTAAAAATTTTTTACTTATGTTAGGTCTAAATGTTGATTCATTATCAATTGTTACAAGTTTAAAAACTGAACGATATGATATTGATTATAATGGTGGTCTTTTATCACTTGATAAAAACACATATAATAACATCGTTGATTATGAGGTTGAACTTGAAGAAACATCTTTAGAAAGAGCTCAAGCAAATCTAAAAGAAATTTGTGAAAAAGTTAATATAGAATATAAAATCAATCATCTTTCTAAACAAGCTCGAGCAATGAATTCAAAATAAATAAAAGGTCTATAAAGCATTAGCACTTTATAGACCATTTTTAGTTTTTCCTAACAAATTGTAAGTAACCTACTTCCTCAAAATTATTCTTTTTATATGCTTTAATAGCGAAAACATTATTTTTATCAACTTCTAAACGTTGTATTGTATCTTTATAGTTTTCTTTAAGAAAATCAAAAAATAATGAACCTAATTTTTTGTGGCGATAATCTTCTTTTATATATAAGTCTTCTATCCAAATACATGGTTTACCAAATTCAGTTGAAAAACTTTTAGCTACCATAGCATATCCACAGATATTATCGTTTTCTTCAAAAACATAACCTTCTAAATAAGGGCAGGAATTAATGCAGTTATTAAAATCACTTTCAAATATTTCTCTACTTCCATTTGTAGAAACGGCTTCTGAAGCATAAAATACTGTCATCATTTCAATAACTTCATCTTTGTCTTGTTCTTTCATTAATCTAATCATTAGCATTCTCCGTTTTCTTTTTTAAATTGAGCGTGTTCACATGTATCAAATTTTTCACAATTTTCTTTAGAACAAGCTTTGAAAGCAATCTCCCTTGCTTCACGAGGTATAAATGTACGAATTTCTTCTTCATTATATCCAACTTGAATACGACGATCATCAACCATAATTGGTCTTTTTAGTATTGAAGGATTTTCTTTAATAAAAGTAATTAATTCGCTAATTTTCATATCGTTAATGTCGATATTTTTATCTTTCATAATTTTAGAACGTCCTGAAATAATATCATCTGTACCATTTTCAGATTTATTCAAAATTTCTTTTAAATCATTTTCATTTAAAACAGATGAAAAAATATTTTTTTCTTCATATGGTATATTTTGTTCCTCAAACCATTTTTTTACTTTTCTACACGAACTACAACTTGGTGAAGTATAAATCTTAATCATAAAACTCATCTCCTATTGTCATCAAATAAATTGTAAGTAATAATCAGTAATTTTTCAATGATAAAATTTATGACACAAAAGTATTTAATAAAAAATAATATAGTTAAATTGACTTTATTGCTCGTAAAACTTATAATTTTACTTATTAAACGGAGGTTTAATTTATGGAAAGAATTTTAAGTGGTATTAAACCAACAGGAAACCTAACATTAGGTAATTATATAGGAGCACTTCGTAACTTTAAAAATTTTCAAGATCAAGGTGAAACTTTTATCTTTATTGCCGATTTGCATGCTTTAACTTTACCAATTGATCCTGAATTTTTAAGAACTAACTCTCGAGACATTGCTGCTTTTTATTTAGCAGCCGGTCTAGATCCTAAAAAGACACATATTTTCTTGCAAAGTCATGTTTCTGCTCATGCAGAAATGAATGCTATTATGCAAAACTTTTTATATATGGGTGAGTTATCTCGAATGACTCAATTTAAAGAAAAATCACATAATCTTAAAAATGATGCAATAGGTTTAGGATTATTTGCATACCCAGTATTAATGGCTTGTGATATTTTACTATATGATGCAACGATTGTTCCAGTAGGAGAAGATCAAACTCAACATGTTGAATTAACTCGCGATTTATGTAAACGATTTAACAATCGATTTGGAGATATTTTAACAATGCCAAAAGCTGTTGTTACAAAAGTTGGAGCACGTATTATGTCTTTATCAAATCCATCTGTTAAGATGTCAAAATCCGATCCTAAAGGTGATGTTTTCTTAAAAGATGATATTCAAGTTATCAGAAAGAAAATTATGTCTGCTGTTACAGATTCTGAAATGGAAGTAAGATATGATAAAGAAAATAAACCTGGTATTTCTAACTTATTAACAATTTATGCTTCTTTAAAGAATATTACAATTGAAGAAGCTGAAAAAGAATTTGTGGGAGCAAATTATGGTACATTTAAGCGTGCTGTTGCTGATGTAGTATGTAATGAACTTCAATCATTCCAAGAACGTTATCAATATTTTATTAATTCAGGTGAAGTCGATAAAGTTCTTGAAGAAGGCGCTGAAGCAGCACGTAAAGTAGCAAATAAAACTTTACAACGTGTAAAAGACGCTGTTGGATTATTATAAAATCAACCAAGCCACTGGCTTGGTTTTATATTGGGAGGAACTAGTTATATGGAAAACAAATTTCTTATAGGAATTGATTTAGATGGAACTCTTTTAAATAAGAAATCTAGATTATCATTTTCTACTATTTCATATTTAAAAAAAATATCAAAACAAGGACACATTATTGTTTTATGTACCGGTAGACCTTTAAGAGCAATGTTACCATATTATAAAATTTTAAAACTTAATACTCCTGTTATTTGTTATAATGGTGGTCGTGTTTTTAATCCAAACGATAAAAATTTTCCTAGTATTACCCACTCATTTAGCAAAGAAGATATTAAAGATATTATTAACACAATTGGTCTAGATAAAATTGATAATATTATGTGTGAAGTAGATGATAAAGCTTGGGTATATACACATGATGAAAAGATAGAAGAAATACTTTGGCACAACAATATCTCATTAATTTATGGTGACTTAAATAATACATTAAATGAAAATCCAATTACCTTTCTAATTTTTTCAACAAACAAGGAATGTAAAAAGATTCTTAGCAAACATATTAAAGAAAGCTATCCTAATCTTAAATATCGTTTTTGGAACGGTTATCTTGAAAACTTCTCTGAAATTTTTGATAAACATATTTCAAAATATAATGCTTTAAAAAAAGTTGCTCAATATTATGATATACCTGTAAAAAACATTATCACTTTTGGTGATGGTGAAAATGATATAGATATGATATCGAAGGCAAATTATGGTTTTGCTATGATAAATGCAGCTGATAATATCAAGAAAAAAGCTAAATATATTACAACAAAAGATAATGATAATGATGGCGTCATCTTTGAATTAAAGAAAATATTGAAAAGAAAATAAAAATGAATGCAATGCATTCATTTTTTAAAGCTTTAATATGTTCTTGATATATAAATATATCCTTTGTGGTTTATTAAATACTTCATCTTTTGTTCTACCAACGGCATTAACATAAATTTTGCATTTTGGTTCAGTACCACTTGGTCTAATAGAAACAACCGATTTATCTTCAAGAATAAATCTCATTACATCAGATTTTGGTAAAGTTAATTCTTTAACTTCTTCACCCTCATAACGTTTTGATTCTAAATAATCTTCAAAAGCAACAACACGTAAACGACTAATTTCTTTAAATGGTTTTGCTCTAACTTTTGCTAAAAGATTTTTCATGTTCTCACTACCTTCAGCTCCTTTAAATTCAACTGAATATTGAACATCTTTATAGAATTCACCTAATTTACGTTGAAGATTATAAAGTACTTCATCTAAGCATAAACCCTGTTCATGATAAAAGCATGCTAGCTCTGCATATAGTAATGAAGCTTGAAGACCATCTTTATCTCTAACAAATGGAGCAATCAAAGCACCATAACTTTCTTCATAACCAAATTCAAAATGAGGACCATTTTCTTCAATTTCAAATTCATGAATTTTATCACCAATAAATTTAAATCCAGTTAATAATGATATTGTTTTTACTCCATATTGTTTTGCTACATTTTCTCCAAAAGAAGAAGTAACAATTGTATTAAACATAACACCATTTGGACTTAATAATCCTTTTGCTTGTCTTTGTGATAAAACATAATCAAGTAATAATGCACCAGCCTCATTACCATTTAATTTTCGATATGTACCATCCGAAGCTAAATAAGCAATACCAACTCTATCAGCATCAGGATCAGTTGTTATAATTAAAGGAGCCTTAATACTTTCAGCTATTTCAAGTGCTTTAGTATAAGCTTTAGGACTTTCTGGGTTAGGTGATTCCGTACCAGAAAAATTTGGGTCTGGATCACATTGAGAAGTTACAGGAACAATTTCATAACCTGCTTCATTAAAAATTCTCATTAAATTAACATAAGATGTTCCGTGTTGTGGTGAGAAAACAATTTTATAGCCCTCTTTTTTGACATCTGGATTTAATCTTATACCTAAAACTGCTTGACAATATGCATCATCAACTTCTGAATTTAAAATGTTTGTTTCACCATGTGGTTGGAATTCACTAACAGCTGTAGCTAATTCATGATCTTTAGAAGCAATAATTTCTAATAGTCTTTCAATTTTATCAGGTACTAATTGACAGCCGTTTTCATCATAAACCTTAAATCCATTATATTCTTTAGGATTGTGAGATGCTGTAATAACAATACCTCCAACACAATTTAGATATCGTATAGCAAAAGATAGTTCAGGAGTTGGTCTTAAACTATCAAAAATATATACATTAATACCATTAACATTTAAAATTTCTGCTGTTTCATTACAAAACTCACGAGAATTCATACGATTATCATGAGCAATAACTACACCTCTTTGACGAGCATCTGGGAATTTTTCTACTAAATATTCACCATAACAAACAGCAGCTTTAAGTATAGTAAAGAAATTTAATCTGTTACTACCAGGTCCCATTACCCCACGCATACCTGCTGTACCAAATTCAATATCTTTAAAGAAAGCATCACTTCTTTCTTCTTGTGTCATTTTTCGTAAAATATTTTTATCTTCTTTAGAAACTAAATCAGATTTAACCCATGTTTTATATTTATCATCAATACTTCTCATAAATAGACCCCTTATTAATATAAATTTTTATTAGATTATTAGCAATGATTAAATTTATAATTTTGCTAAAATTTCTTTTTCTTTATTCCCTAATTCACACATAAACTCTTTATTAGATAGGTAGCTTAAGATACCATTTAATATTTTAAATTGAATTTTATATGAATGTAGAAATTGTGTATTATAGTTAAAGTCTTGACTAAACTCTTTATTAATAGCAAAATCCCCATATTTGCTATCACCAACTATAGGATGCCCAATGTGAGCCATGTGCACCCTTATTTGATGAGTTCGTCCAGTAATCAATTTAACTTCAAGTAATGTGAATTGATCATAATGTTTAACTATAGAATATTCACTAATTGCCGTTTTTGCCCCATTAGCTATAGTAGAGACTTGTACCATTCCTGTTTTTTCATTTTTTAATAATGGTGCATTTACCACTCCATCTTTTGTTATTTTTCCTTTTACTAAGGCATAATAATATTTATTAATGTTTTCCTTATCCTTAAATAGTTCTAATAACTGTTGTAATGAAGGTAAGTTTTTGCCAAATATTATTAGACCTGATGTATTCCTATCAAGTCGATGAGCAGGTCCAGGTATAAATCCTTGGTCAATTGTTGGATCATATTCACCTTTACTGATTAAATAAGAAATTACATATTTATCTAATGTAGCTTTATTATTTTTATCGTCACTATGAACTAATAGCCCCTTTGGTTTATTGATAATTATAATGTTTTTATCTTCATATATAATATCAAGATTATAAGTAGTTAAATCAAACTCTTTAGGTTTATTAAAACTTTCTAGTTGTTCATCTGTTACATATATTTTAATAACATCATTTTCCTTTAATATATAATCAATATCAACACGCTTATCATTTACTTTGATATCTTTTTTTCTAAAAATTTTATATATAAAAGAAAGGGGAGCTTCATTTAAAACTTTCCTAACGTATTTATCCACTCGTTGATTACAATCTTTTGTATTTATCGTTCTTTGAATCATATTATCACCTTAAATAGTATATCACATAGAATAAATAAATTTAATTTATTAATGACAAAAAAGATATTAATTGATATAATAACAAATGCAAATGGAGAAATACCCAAGAGGCTGAAGGGGCTGGCTTGGAAAGCTAGTAGATGGGTAACACTATGCGAGGGTTCGAATCCCTCTTTCTCCGCCAGTATATAAAATATGGGTTTGGTTGCTTTCCAAGCCTTTTTTTATTTGAACACTTGACAAACTATTCAAATGTTATATTATATTAAGTAAGGAGGTTGCATTATGACAGAAAATGAAAAAAAAGAAGAAGCTTTGCTCTATGCAGCTGATTTATTTAAAATTCTAGGTGATTCAACTCGCATTAAAATTTTATCAGTTTTAATGGATAATGAATTAAATGTAAGTCAAATATGTGAAAGCATAAATTTAAATACCTCCGCTGTTTCACATCAATTAAGAATTCTACGTCAATCCTATTTAGTTAAAAGTAGAAGAGTGGGAAAGGAAATATATTATTCTTTGGATGATGAACATGTTTCCATTATCATTAATATTGCTTTAGAGCATATAAATGAAAAGAAATGGTAGAAATACCATTTATATTTTAGATAACATTTGAATATTTGTTCAAATAATCAAAAAAAACGAGGTGTTATTATGAGAAAGATTTATAAATTAGACGAATTAGATTGTGCTTTGTGTGGCGAAAAAATGCAAAAAGCTATTTTAGATTTAAATGGTGTTAAAGATTGTACAGTAAGTTATATCACACAAAAAATGACAATTGAATATGAAGGCAACATCAATGAAGACGATTTATATAATAAAATTAAGAAAATTTGTCATAAAATCGAACCAGATTGTCAAATTATTAGATAAAGTAGGTGACTATTATGTCAAAAAAACAAAAAAAGAAACTAATAAGAATTATTATTTCTCTAGTTTTATTTGTAATTCTATTTATTTTAGACCTAATTTTTGCTCTTGATAGTCTCATACCAAATAATAAAATATCATGGATTTTGCCATTAATTTTATATTTATCTATATACTTAATTATAGGATATGATGTCCTTTTAAAAGCTATTAGGAATATTTTTAAAGGACAAATATTTGATGAAAATTTTTTAATGATTATAGCTACAATTGGGGCATTTGGCATTAAAGAATATGCTGAAGGAGTCGCTGTTTTATTATTTTATCAAATTGGAGAATGGTTCCAAGACTATGCTGTTAGGAAATCAAGAAAATCAATATCAAGTTTAATGGATATTCGTCCTGATTTTGCAAATTTAAGAAATAGTGATGGTACTTACGAAATTGTTGATCCAGATAAAGTTAATGTTGGCGACATAATACTTGTTAAACCTGGAGAAAAAATACCACTTGATGGAATAATAATTAATGGAGAATCTTCTTTAGACGCAAAAGCCTTAACAGGAGAATCTATTCCAGTTGAAGTATCTTCTAATAATGAAGTATTATCTGGATCATTGAATTTAACTGGAACTATCGAAATAAAAGTTACAAAAACTTTTTACAATTCAACAGTATCTAAGATATTAGATTTAGTAGAAAATGCTGCTAGTAAAAAATCTAAATCTGAAAATTTCATTTCAAAATTTGCACGTTTTTATACTCCAATTGTCGTTTTTGCTGCACTTGTATTAGCTATTAGTGGTGGTCTAATTACGCAAGATTGGCTTATTTGGATCAAAAGAGCCCTAAACTTTTTAGTTGTTTCTTGTCCATGTGCTCTAGTCATTTCAATACCTTTATCTTTTTTTGCAGGAATTGGAGGGGCATCTAAAAATGGTATATTAATTAAAGGCTCCTCATTTTTGGAAAAATTAAATAAAGCAAATATATTTGTTTTTGATAAAACTGGTACATTAACAAAAGGTAATTTTGCGATAACTAGTATTATTCCAGAATCAAAGAAAGATGAAATATTAAAATATGCAGCCATTGCTGAAGCTAATTCTAATCATCCGATTGCTCTTTCAATTAAAGAAGCATATAAGAAAAAAGTTAATACTAATTACCAATTAACTAATATTTCAGGAAAAGGAATAATTGCTAAAGGTAAAGAAGTTATATTATGTGGTAATGAAAAATTACTAGAAGAAAACAATATTAAATACGAAAAAAGTAATGCCATTGGTACTCTTATTTATGTAGCAGTTAATGATAAATTTCTGGGTGTAATATGTATAGCAGATGAAATAAAAGCAGAAGCAAAAGAGACCATTAACTACTTAAATACTATCGGTGCTAAATCGATAATGCTTACTGGAGATAATGAAAAAATTGCCTCTTCAGTTGCTAATGAACTCAAATTAACTTATTATAGATCATCTTTACTACCTCAAAACAAAGTAGAAGAATTAGATAGAATTTTAACTAATAAAAATAAGAATGATGTAGTTTGCTTTGTTGGTGATGGCATCAACGATGCTCCTGCTTTAATGAATTCTGATATTGGTATTTCAATGGGTGGTGTCGGGTCAGATGCAGCAATAGAAGCTTCTGACATAGTAATAATGAATGACAATTTAAGCGCTATTAGTAAAGCTAAAAAAATTGCTAAAAAAACGCTTACCATCGTAAATGAAAATATTATATTTGCGTTAGGAATCAAAGCAATAGTATTAATATTATCAATATTTGGTTTAGCTAATATGTGGCTTGCTATTATTGCAGATGTAGGTGTTTCCGTTCTTGCAATTTTAAATGCCATGAGATGCAATTCAAAAAAATATTAATTCCATATTAAAAGGCTATTGTTAATTAACAATAGCCTCTTTTTTAAATTTTATTATTTATTATTCTTCCTTATTTTCTACAACATCTGTTGCTTCAACTTCAACAACTTCTTCTTGTACTGGAGTAGACATAGTAGAATCTAAACGTTGTTTTCTCTTAAGTTCTCTTTCTTTAACTAAATCATCTTTTTTTGCAAAATGATATAAAGTTAATACAACAACTAAAAGTCCAATTAAGAAGATAACAAACCCTAAAGATAAAAATGTTACTCTAAATTTGAACCAGTTAGTCATTGAAACTTCAGCTTGATAAATTGAGTTATCTGCTAATGGACAATTTAATAAAGAACCTACAATATGAGTAATAATTAGGGCAAGACCACCTAATAAAAAGATTCCACCAATAATGTCCCAAACTAATTCTTTTATATAAATTTTTCTTTTTTTCATAAATTAATTCATCTCCTAGTCTTAAAAATTTTACCATAATTAAATTGTATATTCAATCATTATTCTAGGAAACAAACTAAATTATATTATCCAATTATATCGTCAAAAAAGATATCATCAGGTTTAACATCAAAAATATTTGCCATAGAAATTGCCATCTTATAATCTAAACTTCTTTTACCAGTTTCAATCATAGATAGATAAGCTTTTGATACATTTAATTTCTTTGCAATAGTATCTAGATTTAATCCCCTTTCTTTTCTCATACATCTAAATTTTGATAATCTAGCTTCGTTCATATATTTCCTCCTAAACAAAGAGTAAATCGTTTTCAAAAAAAGAACTATATGTTTATTTATTAGTTTTAAATTGTAAAGAAAAAAACGACAAATTATGATTTAATGTGTTTTTAATTTGTCGTTTTTAATCTTAATTTGTATATCTTGCTTTGTAAGAATTTTTAATTCTTCGATAACTTATCAATTTAAATTATTCTTTTGAAGTTTCTTCTGAAGTAGCTTCTTCTCCTGCTACTTCATTACTTGCAGCTTTTGCTTGACTCATAATAAAATCATTAGCTTCAGTAAAGACTTTTTTCAAAGAAACCATATTTAATTGTTCATATTTTGCAACTAAAGCTTGAATTTGTTTTAGATTTTCATTAGCAGATGCAAATAAATTTTCGCCTTCAGCTAATTTAACTCTACCATTCATTTTTGAAATAATGTTTTCTGTTGCATCAAACATTGTAATCAATTCAGCATCAGCTTTTGGTTGATTACGATCAAATTGAGAATGTGCTCTAATAAAGTTCAAGAAACTTACTAATTGATTGATATCATTAGTAATGAAGTTAGATTGAGGTGATGGTTGACCATTATTTTCTCTCATCGCATCATTAAATTCCTTAAATGTTTTTACTAAATCAGTGAAAATTACCATATAAGATAATGCACGATAAAATTTATTATTAGTTTCAACTGCATCACTAAATCCATCATCTAATAGATTGTCTTTTTTTGCTTGATTAATGAATCCATAAACAATATCTGAAAGAGTTTCATATAATCCAACAACATAAGAATAAATTTTTATGTGTTGAGAATGATCTACTCTTAAACCTTCATTACTCAAACGTAAAACAATTGAGTCATCACCATAAATTTCATCAATAAATTCTCTTAATTGAGAATCAATTTTAGCACCTGTCTCTCCGTTTCTTTTTAAGAAATCAGATAATTGTGTTGGTTTGTCTAAAGATTCAAGAAGAATTCTTCTTCTTTCTTTAAACATTTCTACATTGTATTCTCTTCCTTCTTTCATTAAAGTATACTCTAAAGTATCTCTAATTAAGATTGAATAATGAAATAATGTAAAGATTGCGTGTGTAGTCCTATTCATAATAACCTCCATAAAATGACTAATCTAGATATTCTTCTAATGCATAAACCCTTTTAACTGTATGCTTAGCGTGACATCTAACGTGTTCAGCAGCGTGCTTCATACAAAATGAATTATGGTAAAATGCATCAAACATTGGAATATCATTTCCTGAATCACCAATAACATATAATTCATTAGGCTCTTTTTTATAATAATTTAGTACCTGTTTAAGACCTTCAGATTTATTACAACCAGCAGGTGTTATTTCTAAATATGCTCCAGTAAAAGCTGACTCAACTTCTTTGTAATTTTCTTTTAAGAATTCATGAGCAGCAATTGCTTGTTTTTTTGCTTTTCTATTTAATCCAAAAAATAACATAAGTTTATAAACTTTGCCATTTAATAATTCATTTTGCTCAGCATTATCATCAACAAATAAATAATCCTCAGCATAGACTCCTTGAAAGCTATAAGCAACGGTTAATAGAAACTTGAAAAAGCCATGATATTTTCCTGGGTTAATTAATAAAGGGAATTCTTCTGACATAATAGTAGATGCACAAACATTAAATTTTTGTCGTAACTTTTCATATATTTCAATAATTCGATCACCAAGACCAATATTTTGAGTAATTTCCCCATTTACCTTAATAAATGCTCCATTACAATTAACAAAATCTAAAGGTCGACCAACTAACGTCTCTACTTTTTTTCCATATTCATAATTACGACCAGAGACTATAACAATATGATCTCCTTTATCTATCCTATCCCTTAAAAATCTTAGATTCTTTTTACTAATCATTTTAATTCTTTTTTTAGGGTAAAATAGTGTGCCATCTAAATCTGTTGCAATAAGTTTAAAACCCACTTTTTAATCACCTTTCATTATTATACACCATAACTGTATAAAAAGTAATAACAAGTTAATACTAGATTATATAAAGGAACTTTATAATGAATCAAACTACTAAATCAATCAACAGAGAATCAACTAAATTGTTTTTATTGAACTATTTTCCCATTTTAATTTTTTTTGCATTATCCATAATTATGATAATACTTTTAAATGTAACATCTTTAAAAATTTTCTTGTTTTTTATAATCACAGCTATACTATCAATTTTGACTTGCTTAACAATCTTAATAATCAAAAAAAAGAATAAACAAAACAATGAATCGTTTATCAAAAAATATCAAAAAGCAAATCTTTCTAATGTAATACAAATTCTAGATAGTAATCTTACATATTGCGAAGATACTAATACAATTAATGATTTAAACAATTTTCATATATTCAATAACATAAGTAAGATAAATGGAAATTATTATCTTGCTGGTCAGTATCTAAAAAATGATATTAAAATGGGTTATGTTTCAATTACTGAAGAATTTAAAAAAATAATACAAGGCAAAAAAAGAAGATTTAAAATTAAATCTTTCTCTGGCTATTTAATAAATCTCTCTTTAAAAGAAAATCTTGTTAATGGTGACCTATTAATTCTACCTTATGGAGATTTATCAGATGGACTAAAAAACCAATTGTTTTTAAATTTCAATCTAAAAGAGATGGTGAATAATGAATTTACACTCGATAAATATATTTTTCTTAATAGTAATCTAAATGAAAATAACACAGAATTTTTATCAGTTAAAATTAAAAAAGCTTTAATGAAGTTAGCAATGCAATGTGATAATAAAATACGTTTACATATTAATAATAATCGCCTATTAATACTTATTGAAAATAACTCATATAAACTTCCTTTAATTAAGTTTATAAACAAAAGAAATACACTAAATTTATTAAATACACATCTTCAGTTATTGAATGTTGTTAATTCATTCATTTAATAATTTATTAACAATCAATCTCTTTGCAGAAAGCAACTGTGTATTAATCAATTTCACTTTTACAAATGATTCATTAACAAATATCTCTTTTATGACGATATGATTTTCTTTGAATAATTCTTCTATTTCAAGTTTTACTTTACAAGGAAATCGACAAGCAATGTTAATTATGTTTTGATTGATTTTGAATCCAAATATAGAATTTTCGCACTCTTTATTACTAATTGTCGTCTTAATATTATTATCATCTAAAAAAACAATATTGATTGTTATCTCATATTTTTTAGCATAC
>JAXFTN010000142.1:0-2961 GCA_034176765.1 Bacilli bacterium
TGTGCAGATGGTTCTCGGAGGTGATGTAAAGATGAACAAAAAAATAAAAAAGTACTTGAACTCACCCTTCAAGTACTTCAAATATTCTATTAGTTGCTAAAAATTATTTTAGCAGTAATAGCCCTAATTTAAAGTTACACTATTTTAGTAGTGTTCGCAAGTCCTTATTATTTTCCACCGCATACTTCGTGCGCAGCAGATAATGAATCATTATTGCATACATTAAAGAAGATGATTTATGTAATCATAAAAATCGTTTCTATAAATATTTTGAAAATTCATATATGTAATTCCTTATTGAATTTTTTTAAAATACTATTTGCTTCTTAATATATAAATTAAAGGAAACGTCCTTGTAATTTAATAATAATATGTATTAAAAATCAGCTTTCTAAATTAATAGTTCTTATAAATTTAAAGTTATATGAAGTACAAATTTACCATGTAAACGCTTTTATAATGAATAAGATAGAAAAAATGTTGTTTTTAATAAAATAATTGGTAATATGAAAGAGTAATCTAAATATTTTATCCAATATAGGCCTCTATTATATGGCGGAGGTGTTTCTACCGTGTTGCCTAAACACGACTATTGGAAATCATATATTATTCAACTTATGTTGAAACATTTTTTGATTTTCGGTAGTTTAGGCACTATCGATTTTTTTGTAATAAGGAAGATAATATATGAATGAATTAAAAGAAAAAATTATTAAAGATGGCAAGATAATTGATGGAGATGTTATTCAAGTTGGTTCTTTTTTAAATCAACAAATTGATATATCTCTATTAAAAAAGATGGCTTTAAAAGTTAAAGAACTATTCAATGAAAAAATAACAAAAGTATTAACAATTGAAGCATCGGGAATTCCTTTTGCTTGTGCTATTGCTCTTGAGCTAAATGTACCTCTAGTATTTGCGAAGAAAAATGGCTCCACTAATGTAACAGGAGACTTAGCAAAAGCAGAGGTCTTTTCATATACACATAAAACGGATAATGTAATTATTTTAAATAAAGAATATATAAGACCAGATGATTTTGTTCTCATAGCTGATGATTTTTTAGCTAAAGGTGAAGCTTTAAACGGATTGATTTCACTAGTCCATCAATGTAATGCTCATCTTGTTGGTTGTGTAGTTCAAATCGAGAAGGAATATCAAAATGGTGGAAATGCTTTAAGAAGACAAGGTTTTCGTATTGAGTCTTTAGCGAGCATCAAACAAATAAATGGTAGCACAATTATATTTAATTAAGGAGGATTCAAAAATGAAAAAATTAAATCTATTGGTTACATTAAGTTTACTAGCAGTACCATCTTTATTTATGACATCTTGTGATGAAGGTGAATTTAAAGTTGGACTTATCTGTCTTCATGACGAAAGTTCTACTTATGATGCAAACTTTATTGATTCAATGTACAGAGCTCTTGATAATTTAGGATTACAAAGAGATCAACTTGAATTAGTTACAGGTGTTAACGAAGATAACTCATGTTATGAAGCAGCTACAGACTTAGCATCATCATGTGAGATTGTCTTTGCTGATTCATTCGGTCATGAAAAATATTTATTAAAAGCAGCTCAAGAAAATGAAGATGTTTATTTCTGCCATTCAACTGGAACAAAAGCTCATACAGCTGGCCTAGATAATTTTTTCAATGCATTTGCTTCAATTTATGAAGGAAGATATTTAGCTGGTGTTGCTGCAGGTATGAAAATTAATGAAATGATTACTAATGGTGATATCACAGCAGAACAAGCAAAAGTTGGTTATGTTGGTGCTTACCCATATGCTGAAGTAGTTTCAGGATACACAGCTTTCTATTTAGGAGTAAAAAGTGAAGTTCCAACAGCTACAATGTCAGTAAGATATACAAGTAGTTGGTATAATTATGATAAAGAAAAATCAGCAGCTGAAGCTTTAATTGATACAGATAAATGTGTATTAATTAGCCAACACGCTGACTCATATGGTGCTCCAGAAGCATGTGAACGTAAAAAAGTTCCAAACGTTGCTTATAATGGTTCAACAGCTTCTCAATGTCCAGAAACATATGTTATTTCAAGTAAGATTGACTGGGCTCCATATTATGAATTAATGATTAAAGCAAAAATGGAAGGTACAAAAGTTAATGAAAAAGATTTCACAGGTACACTTGCTACAGAATCAGTTAAATTAGAACCTATTGGAGCATGTGCTGCTAAAGGAACTGAGGCTAAATTAGAATCTGTTAAAGCACAATTAATTGCTGGAACACTTCACGTTTTTGATACAAATTCATTTACTGTTGGTGGTCAAAAACTTACATCATACTTAGCTGATGTTGATGATGACGGAACATATGTTGGTGAAACAGAAGCTATTAGTGATGGTTACTTCCATGAATCAGAATATAGATCAGCTCCATATTTTGATTTAAGAATCGATGGAATTACAGAACAAAACAGCTAATTTAATTTATAACAATTACTGACAAAGAGCATTGCTCTTTGTCAGTTACCTTTAATTTATGGAGGGCTTATGAAAAAACAAATAATGTTACAATTAAAGAATATTTCTAAACGTTTTAAAGATTGTTTTGCTAATAAGAATATAAGCTTTGATTTATATCAAGGAGAAATTTTATCTATTTTAGGTGAGAATGGTTCCGGTAAAACAACTTTAATGAATATGTTATTAGGTATTTATACTCCTGATGAAGGTGAAATTTTTATTAGAAATGAAAAAGCTATAATTCATTCTCCTAGAGATGCTTTTTCTTATGGAATTGGAATGGTCCATCAACATTTTAAATTAGTAGATACTTTTACTGCTTTAGAAAATATTGTACTTGGATTAAAAGAAAAAATCGACATGAAACAAGTTTCTCAAAAAGTAGAAGATATCGCTAATCGTTATGGATTTAAGATTAATTTAAACAAAAAAATTTATGATATGTCAGTATCAGAAAAACAAACAGT
>JAXFTN010000143.1:0-4460 GCA_034176765.1 Bacilli bacterium
CCACTTGGTAAATCATTTCGTGGACCATGATATAATAAATCTCCTAAAAATATAAATTTATCACATTTATTCTTTTTAAATTCTTCAATTATTCTTTGACATGATAAATAGTCACCATGCAAATCACTAAATACTAAATATTTCATTTTTTTGTCCTTTCATTTGCATCATTCATCATAATTCCAGCAGCAATACCTACATTTAATGAATCAATATTTTGAATATTGATTCTAACATTAATGCTAGCTAAATTAATAATTTCTTCACAAACTCCTTTACCTTCATTTCCTAAAACTATTATTTGTTTATTTTCTGGTTGATAAGAAGACAAAGGAACACTATTTCTTAAATTAGTAACAACTATTTGATATCCTTTTTCCTTTAGTTCTTTAAGATCATCAATATTACCATTTATAAAATTAATAAAGAATATAGCACCTTGTGAAGCAGCAATGACTTTAGGATTATATATTGAACAACAATGTGTAGATAATATAATATCTTTAAAAGAAAAAGCTAAAGCGGTTCTAATAATTGTTCCTAAATTACCGGGATCTTGGATATCATCAAGATACAATACTTTATCACCTAAAACTCCATTAATAAATGGATCCATTTTACAAATTGCTATAATACCCTGAGGAGTTTTTGTAGAAGATAACTTTTCTAATATTTCTTCTGTTACAATTATTTGTTCTATATCGTTTAATTCTTCTTTATATGGAGATAGAGAAATAAGAGTTTTGACACATCCTCTTTCTAAAGCCATATCAACCAAATGAAAACCTTCAACCATAAAAAGTTTTTCTTTGTTTCTAAAAGAAGAATCTTTTAACTGATTAAAATATTTAATTCTTTCATTTTGCTTGCTTGTTATTTTAGTTATCATTTATATACTCCTTTAAGTAAAATTGATCTCATTTTTTTATATTCAGGACAATATTTATATACTACATCATAAATTCTTTTGAATGATCAAAATGGAAATGATGAGCAAGTTCATGAACAACAACTGAATCAATTACATTCATATTATAATGAATTAAATTAAATGTTAAAGATATAGTATGTGTTTTTCGTGAATTACTTCCTAATCTAGTCGATGTATTTCTAACTGCCACTTTATAAGGAGGATAAACCCCCATTATTTCTTCAAAATATCTAACTCTTGATGTAAATTTTTCTAAAACATATTTTTTAATTTTCTTTTTAAATTGTTCCATTGTTTCAAAAGTAAATCCAAATGCATCGTTACTAATAGCTTGTAATTCTTCTATATCATATTTTCTTCCAAATAAATAAAAATAACTATCATTTATTTGTTGAGTGTTAGATATTAATAATTTATCTAAAAACTTATTGGATATATTTGTTTCAAGTAAATTTATAACTTCTTCTAGAGATGAACGAAATGGTGCTGAAACATATATAATATTATTTTTAATTCTAAAATAAAATTTCTTTAATTTAGGTTTAAAAGTACATACACCATTAAATTCTTTTCCTTTATACTTAAATGTAAAATTTACTTGTTTCATTTATATATCCTCGATAATATTTTACTTTTAGTAATCTAATAAAACAAGAAAAAAGAGATGTGATAACCCACATCTCTAGTTTAATTTTATAAAAGTTGTATCTACTATTAAGCAGCTGGTGTATAAGCATCAGTTGTAACAACAATTGAAGCAAAATATTCAGTACCACTTACAGTAGTGTGATTTAAAGCAAAGTATTTATATCCAGCAGAAGCCTCAAATGTAAATTCAACAGTAAAGTTTGTTCCATCGAATTTAACTACTTGAGATGATACGCCAGTTTCAGGTAGTCCAATTGTTTTTGCATCAGCAGGAACATTAAATGCAGTAGTAGAAGCAACGACATTTACTAATTCTTTAGTCATTGCAGTTCCAGCAGTATATTTAGTACTTGAGAATGTAACTTTAATAGATACAATATTACCAGTAGTTTCAGTTGTATTATAAACAGCTGATTGAACGCCATTCTTAGCTCTCATTTGAATACCATCGCCATAATCAGCAGTACCTAATGCAGCTAATTCCATTCCACTACATTTACCAGTATAGTTTGTATAATTATTTTTAAGACCAAATGAAGCCCCAGTCATTTCATATAAGCCCAATGTAGCAAGTTTATATGAAACTTCAACTTCTAATCCTGGTACAACAACGATTGTGTATGTTCCATCATCATTTGCTTCAACTTTTGTACCATTAGCTTTCACAACAGCAACATCTTCAGAAGATATAGGTGTAGCTTGAAGTGTTAATTTTTGACCCCAACATAATTTTGTTAAATCTAAACCTTCAACAGGTACATAAGCATCTTCAGCATTTTTTTCTACAAAAGCAGCAGTACCTTTAGTATCATCATTTGATAATGTAATTGAATAATTTGGTCTTGTTGATGATTTAACAATAGAACCAGCTTTTACATAGCCCATAATTTCAGGAGTAGTATTATACATTTTAAATTGACATACTAATGTGATTACGTCACCTAAATCAATATCATCTGATAATCCAGAAGTAATAAAGTTTTGAGGGTTTGTAAATTTAATGTTTGTATAATTATAGTCTGTCCAATCAAAACATGATGCATCAGGTGCTACACCATAAACTTGAATTGATGCAGAACCATCGCTTGATGATAGATACATATTTCCGTATTTATCGTGGCTTATTTGAGAAACAACACCTGTAACTTCATATAAATGTTGTGAATCTGTTGCTGTCATTGCACTTACTTCAGCAACTGTTTTAACAATTGGTGTAGGAAGTGGATCTGGTGTAGGAACTTTAACAAGAATTGTGTCTTTTAGTTCTGGATTAGCTGTTGAAGTAACTGTAATAACTACTTCACCAGGAGCAACACCTGTTAAATAATATTTTCCTTCATCTTCTTCAAGTTTAACGATTCCTTCGCTACTTAAAGCAAAAGAATATGTTTTGTCTTCTGCTTTTTCAGGTAAAACTGTAACGCCAGGTAGTTCAACTGGTTGACCTACTCTAACTACAACAGCTTCATCAGTAGCAAATTCAACTGATTCAGGAAGTTTACTACATGATGTGACCAACGAACTTAAGCCTGTTGATCCTAATACTAATAAAGGTAATAGAATTAAATTTCTTTTTTTCATTATTAAGATTATCCTCCTTTTTCTACTACAATTAAATTTTACCATTAACACAAGATTTGTAAAGAGGTTTTTTAACTTATTAAAAGTTTCTTTTATAAATTATATTACCTCACTAATCTTGAATATTATAGTTTCATTTCCTCTAAAATAACTATTTTCAAGGTTACCTACTATATCAATCCTATTTTTAATAGAAATATCTCCTTTATGAAAATTAAAACCTAGCAGTTTAGAATTATATGAAATAATTGTATTAATATGTTCGTTATTTGAAGTATATTTAAGACTACTAGTTACGATATCTCTAATTAAAAAATCTGGTTTAATAAAACCCATACCAAAAGGTTTTAATTTTTCGTATAGCCTATAATTATCTTTTGAAACATCATTTAAATTAATTTCTATTAAATTATCTTTCTTTTCAATAAATGGATTATTTATTGCTATTTCATTAAATCTAATAATAAATTCATTCAATTTATCTATATTTATAGATAAACCTCCGGCTTGAGCATGACCTCCATATACCTCTAATAAATCTTTACACATATCAAAAGCATTAGCTATAGAAAATCCTTCTTTTGAACGAGCTGAACCTTTTAAAATATGCATATCTTCTGAAGATTTAGTAAAAACAATTGTTGGTTTATTATTATCGTTCATTATCTTATTAGCTAGTAAGCCAATTAAGCCTTCTTTTTCTTCTGTTACAACAATGATAGATGGACTATTATTATCATAAATAATTGATTCACTTACACTCTTTATTAGTTCTTTTCTTTCATTATTAACACTATTGATCCACTCTAATAATTCATTCATATCTTTTTCATTAGTTGTTAAGAAATAACGGACAATTCTTTGCATCGAAAAAACATCTTCTTTCATACGTCCTATCGCGTTAATTTTAGGTGCAATTTCTAGTCCAATTGTATTTTCATCGACATTATTCTCTTGATTATTTAAAAGTTTAATAATATTCAAATATTTATTTTCATTAATATATTTTAGACCTAAACGAACAATATTACGATTGTATTTAACAAGTGGCATCATATCACTAATTGTGGCAATACTAGCTAGACTTAATAAGTAAGAATCATAATAACCTAATAGAGCAGTAGTAAGCATAAAAGAAACATAAGCTCCACAACAATATACATCTCCGTATTCACTAATTATGGGATGCATAATATATGATGTATCAGGAAGTTCTCTAATTTGTTCATGATGATCAGTAACAATTACATCAATTCCTAACTCTTTAGCTTTTAAGATAGCTTCTAAAGCACTAATACCA
>JAXFTN010000144.1:0-4715 GCA_034176765.1 Bacilli bacterium
ACTAAATCAATTGGTATATAGTTTCTTTCGTGTGCTATAATATTCATGGGGTCCTCCTTACAATGGTTTTGGTCAATTCTATTATAAGCAAGGACTCCTTTTATTTCATTAATTTAGTCTCACATCATTTGAATTAGTACACTCCTTCTATAAAAGAAAGATAATTATTAGTATTTTATTATTTAATGTTATAATAAAATTACGGAGATTATAAAATTTATGGATGGAATATTTTTTGATTTAGATGGAACATTATGGAATGCTATACCACAAATGGTTGAAGCATATAATGAAGCCATGCAAGAAAATGGTTATAAATACACATTTGATTATGAAAAAGTAAAATCATATATGGGACTAACTCCTGAAGAAACAGCAGTCCTTGCTTTTAAAGATGTTCCTTTAGAAAAAGGAATGGCTTTATTTAAATTAATGTATGAAAAAGAACTAGTATATTTAAGAAAAACACCAGGTATTCTTTATCCTAATGTTGAACGTGTTTTAAGTATCCTTTCAAAAAAGTATCCATTATATATTGTTTCAAATGCTGATAAAGGTTACATTGAAGCATTTTTAGAAGGAACTAAACTTGATAAATATTTTAAAGGCCATTTAGCAGCTGGAGATACTAATCTAGCAAAGTGGCAAAATATTAATCTTCTTCAAGAAAAAGAAAAAATCGATAGAGTAATTTATGTTGGTGATACTAATAAAGATAAAATAGAATCTTTAAAAGCAAACGCTATGTTTATTCACGCAGCATATGGATTTGGTATAATAGAAAATGATGAATATAAAATTAATTCACTAGATGAATTACCTGATCTAATTGACAACTTATTTAATAAATAATATCTTATTCTATTTTCTAGGTAGCTAGAAAACTTAAAGTAGGTTTTATAATTTATTTATAAAATAAAGGAGAAATAAATTTATGGAAAAAACTTTAAAGCTTAATTTTAAGCGAACGATGGTCATTGGTTTTGCCTTCTTTGGTATTTTACTATTATGGCAAGTCTATGATTCATGGTGTCCAACATTCTTAACTGAATTATTTGGTAAAGCAATGTATGGAGAAGCTGCTTGGCTCGCAGTAAGAGACATCAAAAATGCTAAAGAGGTATTAAATGTCCAATATCTTGTTGGTATTATGATGGCTATTGATAATCTTGCTGCATTAATCTTGTTACCAATTTTTGGACATCTATCAGATAAAACAAATACTAAAATTGGTAAAAGAATGCCTTACATTTTAGTAGGTACATTTATTTCAGCTGTTGCTTTCCCATTCATTCCTGTATTATTTCACTACAATAATGTAGCAGGAACTATTATTTTAATGGCAATCGTTGTTTGTTCAATGATGATGTATCGTAATCCTGCTGTTGCTTTAATGCCTGACTTAACACCTAAACCATTAAGAAGTAAAGCTAATGGTATTATCAATATTATGGGATATGTTGGTGGATTTTTCGCAACTAGTACTGGTATTGTTTTCTCATTAAGTCAATACTTAAGAGGCTCTAAAGTTCCAACTGAAAGTGGTTTAGTTTATGAACCAACTTGGGCTACTGGAAATATTTGGGCAATCGAAGCTCCATTTTTAATTGCTTCTGTTTTAATGGTTATTTCAGCTGTCTTCTTATTTATTAAAATTAAAGAAAATAAGGTTAAAGAAGAAATGAAGGAAGAAATGGAAATTGGTGAACAACAAGCTGAAGTTGTAGACAAAGTAAGTGATGATGCACCAATGACAAAAGGAAACAAAGCAATGTTATTATTAATCTTATTTGCTGAGTTCTTCTGGTTTATGGCTGATAATGGTATTGGTACATTTATGGGTAACTATACTATTTATTATCTAGGTGCTGAATCTGGATCAAATATGATCAATACAATTATTGGTGGATTTGGTAGTGTTTTAGGTTTTGCACTTGGTGGTATAATAGCTTCTAAAATCGGACGTAAATGGACAGTTGTTGGAGGTTTGGGAGTAACACTAGGTTCATATCTTTTATGGATGATTGCATCATTTACTTTCTTAAAAGGTGTTGCTGGTAATGGTTCATTCCCAATCATTATTTATGTTATATGGTTAATTAAAGGATTTGGTATGTCATTAGTACATATCAATTCATTCCCAATGGTTGTTGAATTATGTTCAAGTAATAAGATTGGTAAATTCACAGGCTTCTATTATGCTTCATCAATGGCAGCTCAAACAATTACTCCAATTGCTTTAGGTTCTTTATTATTAATTCCTAACTTTGGATTTGAATTATTACCTGTCTATGCATTAGTTTGTTTGACAATTTCATTCGGTATCTTTATGTTTATTAAAAATGTCAAAAATAGAAAGACAAAATTTGCTACAGGTTTAGAAGCATTTGACTCAGAGGATTAATATGAAAAAAGAAAAAGTACTAAAAAAGATTAATCCACTATTTTTAAAAGGCATTTGTCATCGTGGATTACATAATGATAAATTCATTGAAAATGGAATGCTTGCTTTTAAAAATGCCTTAGATAACAATATGGCTCTTGAATTAGATATCCATTTAACAAAAGATAACGAATTAGTTGTAATTCATGATTCCGAACTTAAAAGAGTTACAGGAAAAGATGGAATAGTAGAAGATCTTACCTTAAAAGAATTAAAAGATAATTATAAATTATTGAATGGAGAAACAATCCCTTCTTTAAAAGAAGTTATGACTTTAATTAATGAGCAAGTACCAATGGTAATAGAATTAAAAGTCTTTAGGAAAAATTATGTTCCTCTTGCTTCAAGATTAAAAAAAGAATTAGAGTGTGTAAAGGATAAATCAAATTATTTATTAATATCTTTTGATCCTAGAGCCTTATTCCAATTTAAAAAATCCGGTTATGTTCGACAATTACTTTTGACTACCGAAAAGAAGTATCGTTATGTATATCACTTTAGACACTTCTTTGAAGGAGTCGATCTAGATTATAAATATCTAGAAGAAAGAAAAGCAAGAAGATATTGTAAAAAACATTTCTCTAATATTTGGACTATTGAAAGTAAAGAAGTATTCGATAAATATTATAAAGATGTCGATTGTATTACTTTCCAACATATCGACCCTAACTATATTAAAGAAATGCTAAAATAGCTATATCATTATGAATTAAAAAACTTATTTAGTAATAATCTAAATAAGTTTTTTTCTATTTTTATAACATTAGGGATATTTTCCGACTATTATATTAAAAGATAATATTTAGTTGCTTTCTTAATTTTCATTCTTTACTTTATCAAAAGCTTCTTTCATTGTTGGATTATTTCTTGTGAGCTTTTTAATGGATAAGTCTTGAGCTTTATCATTTGCTAGTCTTAAATTTCTATCTGCCCCAAGTAAACCTTCTTTCACTTTATTTAAGTGGTCAATAGTTTTATCAATTTCTTCTATAGCACTATTAAACCTTTGGCTAGCTAGATTGTAATTCTTATTAAATTTATCTTGAAAATCTAAAAGTGAATTTTCAAAGTTAGTAACATCTATACTTTGGTTACGAGCAATCATTAACTCGTTTTTATATTTACTAGCATTTAAACTAGCATTTCTTAAAAGAGTAATAATAGGAATAAAACATTGAGGACGAACTACATACATTTTAGGATATTTATAAGATACATCAACAATACCGGCATTATATAATTCACTTTCAGGTTCAAGCATCGAAACTAGAATTGCATATTCACAATTCTTTGTTTTACGATCTTTATCTAGTTTAGCGAAGAAATCTTCATTTTTATGTTTTGTTGCTGTTTCATCATTTTCATTTTTCATTTCAAACATTATTGAAATTAGTTCAGCACCTTCTTCAGTATATTCTTTAAAAATAAAATCACCTTTTTCTCCACTACTTGAATCATTATCTTTTTCAAAATATGCATGAGGGAAAGCTGTCATCCTGATAGAATTAAAAGCATTTTGACAATGTTGTTCTAAAGATTCGCCAACTAATTTAGTCGATAATTTTAATTTCATATCTTTGTAATATGCAATTTGTTCGTCTTTTGCTTTTAATTCAAGACGTTGTTGTTCTATAAGATTATTTTGTTTTATTTCTGCTTCTTTTTTATTTAAATCAATTTTGTTATTTAAAGAAACTATTTCTTGATCTTTAGAATTAATAAGCTCTTTATATTTCATATCTAAAGATAAAGCTTGATTATCTAATTTTGATTGTAGATTACTAATTTCTAAATCTTTATTTTTAAGTTCGAGTTCTTTTTTGTTAATAGCCTCAGCAATAGCTGAATTTTTACTAAGTTCATTATTAGCAATAGTATTTTTTAATGAATCAATTTGGCTTTGAAGCTCTCTGATTTTATTTTGATTTTCATTACTACTTTGCATTTGTTGAACTTTAAAAGAACTTTCTAATTTTTCTTTTTCTATATTAAGACGTTGTTGAATTTCTTTTTCAAAAACATCATTTCTAACTTCTCTAATTAAATCATCATATTGGTTTTGGTCTATAGTAAATAAATTACCACAATTTGGACATTTAATTTCTGGCATAATATTATTTCTCCTTGTAAAAATAATTATAGCAAATGATTTTTTTATTAACTATAAAATTCAATATGATTTTTTAAAATACTTGAAAAAAATTTTTTAATAAATTTTAGCACTCTCACTTGACAAGTGCTAAAATGCTTCTATAATAATAATCGAGGAGGT
>JAXFTN010000145.1:0-2787 GCA_034176765.1 Bacilli bacterium
GTATTAATTGATAATGGATATATTAGAGTAAATAAAATAGATCAATCTATGCAATTTGCCATTCGAGGAGATATCATTGATATCTTTAGTGTTAACAATAATAATCCTATAAGAATGGAGTTTTTTGATGATACTTTAGAATCGATTCGTTTTTTCGATATTGCTACTCAAAGATCTATTAGTAAAATTGATGAAATTTCAATTCTGCCAAGTATAGATATCATATTATCTAAAGATGAAATAGATGATTTTGAAGATAAAATTAATACTCGTCTTTCTTTTGATGTAACAAATATTGATTGCAATTTAGTTAGTTCATTAAAGGATATAGTTAATAATGATATTGATCATATTAAAAATAATCATATAACTGAAAATTTATATAAATATTATGGTTTTATTCAAAATAGTCATTATTCAATTTTAGATTATTCAACTAACTCTATAAATATTGTTTGTAATAAAGAAGCTTTGTTAACTACTACGGATATATTAAATAAAGAAGTAAGTGATTACTTTATGGACCAATACGATAAAGGTTTTATGTTGGGATCTTTATCTATGTATCAATCACTTAATAAAGTTTTATCATCTCATAAAACAATCTATTGTTCTTCATTTGCAAGTAGTGAAAATGATATTGTTTTTAATGCTCGTTCTATTGTTGGTGGGTCTAATACAATTGCTGGTGCATTAACTTTAATTGAAAGTTATTTAGATAGTTCAAAACATATTATCTTGTGTTTATCCACAGAACATCAAAAGAAAGCTATTGAGTTATTATTAAATGATAATGAAATAGAATATGAACAAATTAAGCCATTTGATATACCTAATAAGAAAATAGGTATATGTTTATTTGCTTTAGAAAATGGTTTTGAATTAGTAGATCAAAAAATAGTATATTTAAGTTCTCGTGAGCTACTTGGTTATCAATCTAAAATGTCACGTTTCTTAAATAGGTATAAAAGTGCTGTGATATTAAAATCTTATCAAGACCTTGAACCTGGAGATTATGTTGTTCATGAAAAAAATGGTATTGGTAAATTTATAGATGTAGAAACTTTAGAAGTTGATGGAATACATAGAGACTACTTACATATTCAATATGCAGATAATGGAACTTTATATGTACCTGTTGAACAATTTAAATTAATTAGAAAATATATAGGCAAAGAAGGAGCAGTTCCTAAACTTAATAAATTAAATTCGAATGAGTGGGATAGAACTAAAAAGCGTATTAAAGAAAGAGTTAATACGATAGCTGAAAAACTAATTGAATTATATGCAACACGTATGCAAAAGAAAGGTTTTGCTTTTAAAGAAGACGATGAATTCCAATATGCTTTTGAATCATTATTTCCTTTTGAATTAACAAGTGGTCAAAATCAAGCAATGGAAGAAATTAAAAAAGATATGGAAGCTGATACACCAATGGATCGTTTATTATGTGGAGACGTTGGTTTTGGAAAAACAGAACTTGCTTTTAGAGCTGCTTTTAAAGCTATTAATAGTGGTAAGCAAGTTGCTTTATTATGTCCTACTACTTTACTTGCAAGACAACACTATGAAAGAGCGATGGAACGTTTTGCTACTTTTGGAATAAAGATTGCTATCTTTTCAAGATTAATTCCATTAAGTAGACAAAGTGCTTATTTAAAAGGAGTAGAAGATGGTTCTATTCATTTTGTCATCGGTACTCATAAATTATTATCAAATAAAATCAAGTATAAAGATTTAGGTCTTTTAATTATTGATGAAGAACAAAGATTTGGAGTTGCGCAAAAAGAAAAAATTAAAGAATTGAAAACTAATGTAGATGTTTTATCTTTATCTGCTACTCCAATTCCACGTACTTTACAAATGTCTTTAATTGGTATAAGAAGTCTATCTCAACTTAATTCGGCTCCAGTAAATAGAATGCCAATTCAAACGTACGTTATGCCACAAGATAATAATGTTATTAAAGAATTATTAGAACGAGAATTGGCTAGAAAAGGACAAGTATTTTACGTTCATAATAACGTTACAACAATATATGAAAAGGCGACATATTTACAAAGTTTAGTTAAAGATGCTCGTATTGGAATAGTACATGGGCAAATGGAAAAAGATGATATCGAAGATGTCATGATAAAATTTTATAATGGAGAAATTGATATTTTAGTATGTACATCCATTATTGAAACAGGAATTGATATACCTAATGCTAATATGATAATTATTGAAAATGCAGATTGTTTTGGTTTAGCTCAACTATATCAAATAAAAGGTAGAGTAGGTAGAGGTAATCGTATTGCATACGCTTATTTATTATATAAAGGCAATAAAAATATGAACGATGATGCAAAGAAACGGTTAAAAGCTATTCAAGAATTTACTGAACTTGGTAGTGGATATAAAGTAGCTCAACGTGATTTGATTATTAGAGGAGCAGGTGATATTTTAGGTCCAGAACAAGCAGGTTTTATTGATTCAGTTGGTATTGATATGTATATACAATTATTAAATGAAGCTTTAAGTGAAAAGAAAGGAGAAGAAAAAGAACTCTTTTCTAGTCAGGCAAATAAAATATTATCTCTTGATGCGTATATTCCTTCCAGTTATATAAATAAAGGAGAAAAAATTGATATATATAAAGAAATCGATAGTGCAATGTCTTTTGAAGCACTTAACGAATTAAACTCTAAACTAAAAGATATATATGGTACATTACCAAAAGAAGTAGAACTTTTATTTACTAAAAGAAGAATCGTTTTATATCAACAAGAGCAATGGCTTAAAGAA
>JAXFTN010000146.1:0-8638 GCA_034176765.1 Bacilli bacterium
ATACAACCAAATAAAGAAAGACAAATAGATGAAATTAAAACACTAAGACTTGTTCTAAAAGGTTTTGCATGTATTTTTTTGAGATTATAAACTAATATACCCTTTCTTTTACTAGTTATTTTATTCTCCTTATTATTTTCTAATACATCCATTTCCATAGAATTCTTTTGAAGTTCTATTAGTTTATAATCTTCTAATTTTAAAAGAGTATAATCATTTAAATAATTCTCCACATTCTCATGCGTTACAACGATAACAAGTCTTGTTTTACTTAGTTTTTCAAGTAACTTAAATATTTCTTTTTTATTTACTTCATCAAGTGCTGAGGTAGGTTCATCAGCAAGTATAATTTTTGGATTATTAATTAGTGATCTTACAATTTGTAGCCTTTGCTTTTCGCCACCCGATAATGTAGATACATTTTTGTTTTTAATTTTTAAGCCCACATAATTTAATAGGTTTTTAATTTTCAATTTACTAATTTTATTTTTTAAAAAGTAAGTAGGTAGACTCACATAATCATAAACATTTAAAAATCCAAAATCGTCAACTTGCTGTTTGATATAACCTATATTTTGTAATCTGTACAATGATATACTATCTGAATTTTTGTTATTTACTTCAATATTATCAATTGTTATTGTTCCTTTATTCGGAGATAAAAGGCCAAGGAGTAATTTAAGAAACGTAGATTTACCTGATCCCGATTTTCCTTTTATTATATAAAGACCATAATCATTAAATTCATAAGATACATTATCTAACGTAATACAAGTTTCATTATACTGATGATTTAAATTTTTAATTTTAATCATTATTCTTCCCTCAATAAATTGGTAATTTTCTTATTTACTAAAATAGTAAAACTAATACTTGTTATTAAAACAATAATTAAACTGATTACTATAAAAGAGCTAAGAACATACAATATGAAAATAATAAAATTACAAAAGGTACTAAAAGGAAACACTATAGAAAATAAAAAATATAAAATAATAAATATAGACGCATCAAATAATATAGCCTTAATTAATTCTTTATAAATAGGTTCGAAAGTTATTATATAAGCATCGCTATTTTGCATACCAATTGATAATACGTATCCAATATCCTTTCCTTTATTTAGCACAATAATATAGCTTTGAATTATGAATATTAAAATAATTGAAAATAAATTAATATATAAAAAAATTTTAGACACCATATTAATGAGTTCGAAAGTAGATTTGTTATTTTGATATGTAAAAAGAGGATTAGAACTTAATTCAATATTATTCGATTCAGCAATGTCTAATAGTTCATAAAAATTTTCATAATGTTTGACACCAATAATATAATTATAAGAATTAAAAATCTCTCCACCTACATCATCTTTTATAGCATCTAGCAAACTATAATGTTCGTTTTTATTAGAACTAATATTTTCTAGTATTAAAGAATCTAAATAAGAATTAAACTTTAAAACATTCATATATAAGTAAGGTGCTCCATCATAAGATAAATCTTTATAAGAACTTATAATATCTAATTCACTATTAAAAGAAACAAATTCAAAAATACCATCTATATTGAATGTTGCTTCAAAATTAATAGTCAATCGTTCACTATTATACTTTGTAGTAAAATTTTCATTCGCTACTACTTCATTCCAATCCAAATCCATGAAATTTATCTTTTGTTCAATAAAATCATTTGGAAACACAGGTATAATTTTTGCATTAATCTCTTCATTTTTATTCTTAATAATTATGTTATTTAATATAGGATCAATGGACTCACAATAATCAAATTCACCGATATACCTTGATAAAGATGTGATTTCTTGCTTATTTAATTTTTCTACTTTTTCTAGTTTAATTAAACTTCCTTCATTATCTATAACATTGCTTCGACAAACATTTACTGTTAGAAAATCAAAATTTGATTCCATAATTTTATTTGGTATTGCATTTAAAATATAACAACATAAAACGTTTACATTTAATATAAATAAGATAAAAATAATACTTATAAAAAGTAGTTTATTCTCTTTAGATTCTTTATTATACTCGTAGCTTGTTCTCATTAAATATTTCATATAATTTTCCTTCTTTAAGCTCTAGATATATATCTCCATATTCAGAAGCAAATTCTTCATCATGAGTAACTACAATCACTAATTTTTCCTTCGACAAATCTTTTAACATTTTAAAAACTTTACTAGCATTTTTCTTATCTAGACATCCCGTTGGCTCATCAGCCAATATAATTTTTGAATCAGTAATTATCGATCTTAATAAACAAATACGTTGTTTTTGTCCACCTGATAAATACCTACATAATGAATATGGATCTATATCTGGTGTATTAGCTTTTATTATTCCAATAGCTTTTCTTTTTGCTTCTTCTTGAGTAATATCAATATTTTTTATAAATAGAGGAAGGCATAAATTATCTATAACTGAAAAGTTTTGTAATAACATGCAATTTTGATAAATCATAGTAGCATATGAAGAACGAAGTTTTAAAAAATCCTTGCTTTTATATTTACACATGTTTTTTCCGTTAATTACTATGTATCCACTACTAGGTTTTTCAAATCCGAGAATTACATTTAATAAAGTTGATTTTCCACTACCCGAAGCACCCTTTATAATATAAAGCCCTTTATCATTAAACTGATACGAGAGATGATAAAGAACATCTTTTTTTGTATTTTTTGTCCCATAATATTTTGTAATATCTACAAGTTTTAGAATATTCATAATAAAAGCCTCCAATGAATATTTGGAGGCTTTTTATAAAATCCCTTATTTTTTTATAACTTTTTTTATTTTTTGATTAAATACATGACGAGATAGCATAATTACAGCACCACATCCTAGACATTTAATTTTAATATCAGCACCAACACGAACAATTTCAAATTGTTTAGTTCTATTGCTACACGGATGAGGTTTTTTCATTTCTACAATAGAACCTAAAACATAATCAAGTTCCATATTATAATTCTTCATCCTCCATCTTAACTGCTGCAGGAACTGCTGGAAGTCCAGGCATTGTCATAATTTTACCAGTTAAAGCAACAATGAATCCAGCTCCAGCTGACAAATTGACATCTCTAATTGTAATCTTAAAATTACGTGGCGCACCAATTAAATTAGGATCATCACTAAATGAAAGTGGAGTTTTTGCCATACATATTGGTAATTTACTATAACCTATATATTCTATGTCCTTAATTTTCCACTCAGCTTCTTCAGTATAAACAACTGAATTTGCTCTATATATTTGTTTACAAATAATATCAATTTTTTCTTTTATTGTTAAATCTTGGTTATATAGAAGTTTAAAGTGTGGCTCACTATTATTTAAAACCTCAACTACTTTTTTAGCTAAATCAATAGCTCCTTCTCCACCTTTTAAATAACCATCACAGAAGATAACATCAACACCTTTTTTCTCACACCATTCTGTAAGTACTCTAATTTCTTCATCTGTATCTGTTTCAAAATGGTTAATTGCTACAATAATTGGTAAACCAAACTTCTTCATATTAGAGATATGTTGAGCTAGATTATCTGTACCTGCAATTAAAGCATTAACATCTTCTTCACTAATCTTATCTAAAGCTTTACCACCATGTAATTTTAAAGCTCTAATAGTAGCAACTATAACAACTAATGAAGGATGTAATTTTCCTTCTCTACATTTAATATCAAAGAATTTTTCAGCACCTAAATCAGCAGCAAAACCTGCTTCAGTAACAACAATTGGTGCTAATTTTAATGCCATTTTAGTTGCAATCAATGAGTTACATCCATGAGCAATATTTGCAAATGGTCCACCATGTACTAAACATGGATTACCCTCTACAGTTTGAACTAAATTTGGTTTTAAGGCATGTCTCATCAATCTAAAAATTGCATGGGAAATACGTAAATCTCTTAAATAAACAGGTTCATCATCAAACGTATAAGCAACAATAATTCTATTAACTCTATCAATAAAATCAAGTTCATCAGTAGCTAAACATAAAATAGCCATCAATTCAGAAGCAACAGTAATTGTAAAACTTTCACTACGTTCAACACCATTACCTTCTCCTAAACCAACTACAATATCACGTAGTGCTCTATCATTCATATCTATAGCTCTAGACCATAAAATACGATCAGCATCAATATGTAAAGGATTACCACGATATAAAGAGTTATCAATAATAGCTGCAATTAAGTTAATAGAAGAAGTTAATGCGTGCATATCTCCAGTAAAGTGTAAATTAATATCTTCACTAGGCTCGATAGTTGCTTTTCCTCCTCCAGTTGCTCCACCCTTAATACCAAAAACAGGGCCTAAAGAAGGTTCTCTTAAAACTAACATTGCTTTTTGTCCAATTTTTCCTAGACCTTCTGCTAAGCTAATTGAAGTTGTTGTTTTACCTTCTCCTGCTTTTGTAGGAGTAATTGCAGTGACAAGAACTAGTTTACCATCTTCTCTATTATCTAATTCATTCATTATTGATAAATCAATTTTTGCCTTATCTTTACCATAAGGTTCAACATACTTCTCATCAATACCTGCTTCACGAGCTACATCGTAAATATTTTTTAGTTCCATAAACTTTTCCCCCTAATAACAAATTTGTTTTACAATAAAACTAGCTAATAATAAACCAGCTGCTGAAGGAACCATCATCATGCTTGCTGGTGTTCTTGAAGAATCTAAAGGTTCTTCTTTTGATAAAACACATTTAACATCAGAAAACTCAATATCATTATGTTTTAAAACATAACGTAATTTTTTTGCAAGAGGATCACCTGTCGATTTATTTAATGATGTAATCACTAATTGAGAAGGATCTAATCTTTTAGCCATACCTAAACTGACAATGATAGGAATATTTTTTTCCTTAGAATACTTAATTAAACTAACTTTAGAATAAATTGAATCAATAGCATCTACTATATAATCAATTTTATAATCACTTAGTTTAGTAATGCTACTATCATCTAGATTCATATTTAAAGATATAACATTAACATCCGGATTAATATCAAAAGCTCTTTTACGTGCAACATTAACTTTACTTTTACCTATATCTTTTTCAGTAAATAATAATTGCCTATTGAGATTAGTGACATCAACACAATCCTTGTCAATAATTATAATTGTTCCAACTCCAGATCTAACAAGAGTTTCAAAACAAGTTCCTCCCACTCCTCCAATTCCAACAATAAGAACAGTCGTTTTCTTAAGCTTTATTATAGCATCTTCACCTATTAATTGAATAGTACGAGAATAAATGTTATCAGTCATCTTTATTCACCAATCCTTTTACGTAGTTATATGCTTCTTCAATAGAGTCACACCAAATAGTAGGCATCTGATGCTTAAAGAAAGTAAATTGTCTTTTGGCATAATTTCTAGTGTTCTTTTTGATTAACTCTTTAGTTTCTTCTAATGAGTTTTTACCTTCAAAATAAGGGATAAATTCTTTATAACCGATACCTTTAAAAGCATTGTTATTAAAGTCATATTTTTCATAAAGAGATGTAACTTCCTCAACTAATCCTTCTTCAAACATTGAATCAACTCGATCATTAATCTTTTTATATAATTCTTCCCTATTAATATTTAATCCAACAAAGTGTACATCTTCATAAATCATTTTGTGCTCTTGAGCTTCTTCGATTTCACTTTTCTTACAACCAGTTTGACGAATAATCGCGATTGCTCTTAATACTCTTTTACGATTGTTTGGATGAATTTTAAGTGAAGCTTTTTCATCAAGAGAAACTAAATAACTATATAGCTCTTCATTACTTAAAGGAGCTAAATCTGATAAATCAACATTTTCTTTTTCTTCTGTAAAAGTATAATCATATAAAGATGCTTTTTGATATAAGCCTGTACCACCTACAATAACTACAAGTTTTTTTCTAGATAATATTTCATTAATAGTCTTTCTTGCTTCAACTTGATAATCCATTACACTATGATTTTTTGTAGGTTCAACATAATCAAATAAATGATGTGTTGCCATCATTAATTCATCTTTTGTAGGTTTTGCTGTACCAATCTCTAATTCTTTATATACTTGAAAAGCATCACCATTTATTATTTCGCCATTAAAATCTTGAGCAAGTCTAATAGCTAATTTAGATTTACCTGATGCTGTAGGTCCACAAATAACAACTATCATACACCAGTCCTCTTAAATAATTTTTCAAGTTGATATTTAGAAAATGAAATGATTGTTGGACGTCCATGAGGACAACAAGATGGGTTTTCACAATTATATAAATTATCTAGTAAAAATTGCATTTCTGAAAGATTTAAGTAATCGTGTGCTTTTAAAGAAGCTTTACATGACATAGTAGCTATTGTATGTTTTCTTAAAAAAGCTATATCAACATAATCTTTATGAATAATTTGATTAATTAAATCATCAATGTATTCCTTTTCGTTATATTCTGTTAACCACGATGGAATTTGTATAACTTTATATGAATTATTTCCAAACTCTTCTAATAACAGACCTATCTTCTCTAATGCATTAATTTTATCCTTGGTCAATAGCATATAATCACTTGGAGATAACGTTATAACAAGTGGAATTAATGGCATAGTAGTTTTAATTTCTTCATTGAAAATTCGTTGAAATTTTTCATAATTTATTCTTTCTTGAGCTGCATGTTGATCAACTAAGACAAAACCACCTTCATTATCTTCAGCAATAATATATGATTTTTGAAGTTGAGCAACTGCACGATAAGGTGAATGTTTGAATTCTTTTGCAGAAGAAACATAATTAAATGTAGCACTTTCATTAATTATATTGACTTTATCAATTGCAGCTTCATCATTTTTATTTGTTGAAGATTCGCTTGGTAATTCACTTTTTATATAATCATTGATAACTTCTTTTACATTATCTATATCTAATGATTGTTGCACATACTTTTCATCTTTTTCACTTGGTTTAGCTATTGAGATTGTAGACTCAACAACTTTATAAGATTCTTTTAAAAGTACAGGTATTTTTTCTAAAAGAAGAATCCTTAGTTCTTCTTCTTTAGAAAAACGAACTTCTCTTTTAGAAGGATGTACATTAACATCGACTAGTGCAAAATCAACAGTAAAATCAAGAACTACAAAAGGATAACGTGAAGGTGGAATAAAGTCATGATATCCATCCTGAATTGCAGTTAATATTTTTGGTAAATAAACTGCTCTTCCATTTAACATAGTGATCATTGAATATCTATTTGATCTAGCAAGTTCAGGTCTACCTATAAAACCACTTACTTCCATATCAACAGTTTTAAAAGATATAGGAACCATTTTACGAGCTATATCAAAACCATAAATAGATGCAATTGTTTCTAATAAGTCGCCCCTACCTGTTGTTTGAAATTGTAAACGATCATTGATATAAAGTGTGAAGGAAATATTAGGGTGTGCTAAAGCAACTTTGCTAGCAGCTTCAACGCAACTTGCATTTTCCGTAAAATCAGCCTTCATATATTTTAAACGAGCAGGGGTATTATAAAATAAATCTTCAACAGTAATAAGCGTTCCTTTTCTTGAAGAAGCTTCTTCAATATGTAGATTATCTTCACTAATAGTTACTTTTGTTCCGACTCCATCACCTGTAGAAGTAATTAATGTTAAATGTGAAACTGAAGAAATAGAAGGTAATGCTTCTCCCCTAAATCCCAATGTTTTAATTCTAAATAAATCAAAAGTATTTTTAATTTTTGATGTAGCGTGTCTTTTAAAAGCTAGTACTGCATCATCTTTATCCATTCCATCACCATTATCTTCAACAGATATTAGTGTTTTACCAGCATCAACTACTTTGATAATTATTCGAGTGGAGTTTGCATCGATACTATTTTCAATTAGTTCCTTAATGACACTACTAGGACGTTCAACAACTTCTCCAGCAGCGATTTGGTTTGCTAAGGCACTATCAAGAACTTGAATTTTACCCATTATTTAACCTCCACTTATTTAATTTTCTTTTTAATTTCATATAAAAAATTTAAAGCTTCTAATGGACTCATTGATAATGGATTAATATCTTTCATTTCTTGTATCCATTCTTCATCATTAGTTTCTTTAGGAGTTAATACAGTATTAGAAATAACTACTTCATTAGTATTCAAAGATTTTAAAATTTCATTTGCTCTTTCTAAAAGATCACTTGGAAGATGTGCAAGTTTAGCAACATTAATACCATAAGATTTGTTCATTGCACCAGGAATAACTTTATATAAGAAAGTAATGTTACCATCTTTTTCAGAAACACATACCTGAACATTTTTTAATGTTGATATTTCTTTTTCTAAATTAGTTAATTCATGATAATGAGTTGAAAACATTGTTTTAGCTCCAATGCGTGTTGCAATATATTCAACAATTGCTTGTGCTAAAGCCATACCATCGTATGTAGCTGTTCCTCGTCCAATTTCATCAAAAATTAATAAAGATTTTGAAGTAGCATGCATTAAAGCATTATTTGTTTCACTCATTTCAACCATAAATGTAGATTGACCAGAAACTAAATCATCACTTGCTCCAATACGAGTAAAAATACGATCAAATATCGGTAATTCACAATATGTAGCAGGAACATAACATCCAATTTGTG
>JAXFTN010000147.1:0-3012 GCA_034176765.1 Bacilli bacterium
AGATTTAAGGAGCTGATAATAATGTGTATTTTTTGTAAAATCATAAATAAAGAAATTCCCTCTTCTGTTGTCTATGAGGATGAAGATTTTCTTGCAATTTTAGATTTATCTCAAGCAACCAAGGGACATACTATCGTTATGCCCAAAAAGCATTCTGATAATCTATTAGAAGCTGATGATGATGTCTTAAGCAAATATTTAATTGTTGTTAAAAGAGTTATGAAAAAGCTTGATGAAAGCTTCCATCCTAGTGGCTTTAATGTTTTAAACAATTGTAAGGAAATGGCTGGACAAAGCGTTCTTCACACTCATATTCATGTCATACCACGTTATGAAATTAATGATATCACCATTAAGTTTACTGAACATAAGGTTGATTTGAATGAGGTTTTAAAGGAAATAAAATAAGGAGATCAACACGAGACTGCTGAAAAAGTCTCAAGCCTTACAATGAAAATTATCACGATGAAAAATCGTGATTTTTTCTTTGCTAATAGTCCTTCTTTTCTGGAAAATTAACTCAAAAAATGGTATAATATAAGCATAGAAATGAGTGATAAAAATGATTAAACAAGACCGCTTAATTTTAAGTCCACATATAGAATTGTACGATATTGTCGTACCTAAAAATCATCTACTAAGAGAGCTTTCTGATTTAGTAGATTTTTCTTTTGTTGATGATATGCTTAAGGATAAATATACATTAAATAATGGTAGACCTGGATATGCTCCTAAACAGATGTTTAAATACTTATTACTTAAAACATTATATGAATTATCTGATAGAGATTTAGTAGATAGAGCTAGAACAGATTTAGCTTTTAAATATTTCTTAGGTATTGCTCCTGAAGATGATGTTATAGATTCTACATCATTAACTAAATTTAGAAAGATGAGACTTACTGATGATAATATGATAAATGTCCTTCTTTCTAAAACAGTAGAAATTGCTAAGGATAATGGAATTAAATTAAGTAAGGCTATAATTATGGATTCAACTCACTCAGAATCTAAATATCACTCATTATCAGCCAGAGAACATTTACTTGAAATTGCTAAAAACTTAAGAAAAAAAGTATATGACGCTGATGAATCATATACTGAGAAAATGCCAAATAAGCTTACTAATAAAGAACTAGGGGTTTACGAAGATGTAATTAAATATTGTCAATCAATAATAGATACTATTTCAAAAGATGATAACCTAATGATAAGACAAAATATAAAAGAAAACATGAATTTACTTCAGGAATTAGTTGATGATACTAACGAAGAACTTACATATTCTAAAGATCAAGATGCAAAAATAGGTCATAAAACTGCCGATACTAACTTTTTTGGATATAAAACACATATTGCTATGACACCTGAAAGAATCGTAACTGCAGCTACCGTTACTACTGGCGAAAAAAATGATGGTAAAGAATTAAAGAATCTTGTTGAAAACTCAAAGTCAAATGGTGTTTTAGTTGATACAGTTATTGGTGATGGTGCTTATTCTGAAAAGGACAATATCATATATGCTGATGATAATGATATTAAGTTAGTCTCTAAATTAAGTAATTTTGTAACTATTGGTAATACTAAAAGAATTCAGTTTGATTATAATAAAGATGCTAAAAGATATGTTTGTCTTGCTGGCCATATGGCATTTAAGGTTGCTTTACATGGTAAAAAGAAATCTAAAAATGGCGAAGAAAATTTATATGAAACACATTTCTTTGATGTTAACAAATGTAAAACTTGCCCTTTTAAAGATAAATGCGGATATAAAGGCGGAGCCACAAAATCTTATAGTGTAATAATTAAAAAAACAGAGCTTCATCAAAATCATCAAGATAGACAGAATACTCAAGAATATCAAAACCTCGCTAAAAATAGATATATGATTGAAGCTAAAAACGCAGAGTTAAAATCTCAATATGGTTATGATCATTGCACCTATAGTGGGCTTGATGGCATGAAACTTCAGGCCGCGGTATCTTTATTTACAGTTAATCTTAAGAGAATTTTAACTCTTAAAAAGCAGTGTAGTGCCACAACTACGCCTAAAAATGAAAAATAATGTGGATAACACATTGCTTTCTATAGAAAAAACTCACAAAACAAGTAAAAAAGAGAGAATTTATCAGTTTTAAATCTGAATTTTCTCTCTTTTTAATTTGCTTTTATAAGTTTCTTTGAAAACTCCCTGCTTTTTCAGCAGTCTCTCTTTCGAGACCAAAATTTTTTTTAAAATCTTCTTAGTTAATTGAATTTAAAACATGACCAACTGAGATTTTGAAGTTTGTGGCTGTATCTAATTCCTCATCATAGGCTTTGCCAAACATATCCTCATATGTTCCTAGAACCTTAGCTCCATCCTTGAAGGATAATAATTGTGGAGTGAAGTTTTTCTTAACACCATAAGTATTGTATAATTCACTCTTTTGAGTATCAGATAAGCTGTTTGCATCTAAATAATAAATTACTTTAACATTTAAGGTTTGTGCAGTTGAATTTAAATCGTTGATTCTTGCTTGGCAAGCTTCACAATCTTTCTTTCCATAGAAAACAAAGAATTCTTCTTTGTTATTCATTTTCTTTTTGAATTCAGAATAACTAATTTTATCAAAAACATGAGTTGTCGATAAGCTTGAATATGTATCGTTTATCTTCTTCTTTTCAGTTGGAAGATTAGTAAATACGATAACAGATACAACGACAACAAGTGCAACTGCTAAAATAATGATTGCATTTCTTGTTAATTTTACTTTTTGTTTATTATATTTCTTAGCCATCGATAAATCTCCCTTAATTAATATTCGTCTTATATATTGTATCATTTAAAGGATAAATATTCAACAACTTTTTTTATTTTCCCAAGATGTTAATGAGAAAATATAATTTTCGTTTTCGATCTTTGTATTATGATGATGTTTTAAAAGCATCATTTTATTCTATGTATAATATTTTGCTTGTTTAATTTCGATATTTATAAAGAATTGGGAATAATTACAATTGATAAAGAGC
>JAXFTN010000148.1:0-3065 GCA_034176765.1 Bacilli bacterium
CTTTATATCCTTCATTAATAAGTAAAATAGGATCTTCGTGGTTATTATTTGCTATATCAATAATTTTAACTCTTTCGTTATTACTAAATTCAAAAATTAGTCTTTCAAAATTTTGATCTTTAAGTTTGGTTTTTGTGCCACCAATAACATACGCCAAATTATATCCATTATCAAATGCCAAAGCAATTGAACTAATGAAAAAAGCTGTTTTACCGCTTTGAACTTTACCCAAACATAAAATCTTGTTGCACTTTTTGATTTCAATGCTCGGGTCAATTAAATATTGTAGTATTTTATAACCATTAGAATAAATATGATTAATATTATTTTCATTTGTATTAGGGTCTTCTAACATATGTTCTCTTAAAAGCCCCAAACATTCTCCGTCAATTCTAGGATTCTTTATTGAAAATGTTAAATTCTCATCATTTACGTATTGTATAAATTCAACTTCATCCATAATAAAACCTACTTAATACTTTTAATAATTTGATTTAATTGATGAATAAGAATATCAGACTTATTAAATTCTAACCCTAATCTTCCACTAGATAACTGTGCTAAAGCAAGTGTAATTGCAAAATTTATAATTAAGTCTTTACACTCTTGTTTTGTATACTCTTCAAAATATCTACAAGTTCCATTAATAATAATGTAATAAGAATTATCTTGGTTTTTCTTTTGAATATTAAACCAAGGTAAATCTGCATTATCATTTTTAACCTGAATATCAAATGAATAATTAATACTTTCCCATGTAATATTGACAATATTCTCTTTAATTTCATCAGTATGTTCTAATACAACAGTAGGATAATCAGGTTGATATGTTTCAACTTGTATCTTATCAACGCTTTCTAATTGACTGTATTTATCTTGAATTTTTAAGGTTCTTTTTTCAATATCTTTTGGTTCAACAATTGGTTTAATTGGACCTTCCTTACGTAATAATCCGGCTACAGTAGTAATAAATTTTATATCTTCATTATTCTTCAAAGAAGATATAAATTCCTTTTCTAGGCCATTATCCCATATAAACTCATCTTTATTAAAAGTAACCTTCCAAATTTTATCATTTAGTACTATTTCACCGACAACTCTTTGATACTGGAAACTATTAGTCTTACCAAAAATTTCACCAGGTCTATAATTTAATTTAATACCTCTACCATATTGAAACAATGTAAAACCAGCATCATCAGTACTTGCTTTTTTCAAGATTCCGATCCAGCCTGAATAATTATATTCCTTATCATCAAACACAAACGAGTCTTCAAAATATCTAATATATTCATTGCCAGATTCGAGATTTTCTCTTAATTCATGGGTTATCGGACTAATTGGTCTACCATTTAAATATATCTCCAAATCACCAGACTTTAGATCCTCAGAATATATTAAGGATATTTTTTTTCTAAGAGTTTCGTCTAATGAAGTAGTTAAATTTCTTAATAAGTTGCGAATCGTAATTATAGTATAATGTGTATTTTCTTGAATGTCTGAAACTGTACATTTAACAGAAGTAGGATTTTTCTCCATCCATTCTTTTACATTAACAACAGCGTAATATTTTTCTTTAGAGCCTAATTGAGTAGATTCAATAGAATACCAATCACCCAAATATGCCGCAGCAATTTTAAGACCCATGCCGTATTGAGAACGACTTTTTTCAGAATATGATGCTGCTGGAGCATTCAATTTTAAAGCTCTACTAAAATCATCTAAATTCATCCCATAGGCTTTATCTTTAATCACAATTTCATTGCTATCCCATGTAATTTCTATTCTATTTACAGAACATTTTGTTGTTTTATAAAGTTCTTCTTTATGATCAAAAAAACTTTGAGTTGTATTATCTATAAATTCTGCAAATACTCTTTCCAATTTTTGTGGCATTCTTTGATATGTACCAATTATACCAGAGCCAACTGTAACATCCATATCAATATATCTATCCATTATCTTTTCTCCTTTGCGATTTGTTCATCTAAAAATTCAACAAATAATTTAAAAACGTTATATATAACATCAACATTTACTGCATTGCCTAATTGTTTGTATGCATTAAACATAGTTTCTTCATTAAAATTAAAATTCTTCGGAAAACTTTGTAATCTAGCTGTTTCTTTAATTGTTAAGTAGCGTTTATATTTCCCTATAATAGGTATATGAACCATAGCAACTAGAGTTGGTGATTCAGTAGGCTGTTTAACCCGTATTCCAGAAGGTCTAAACTGAATAATACCATCCCATATTGAGTTATATTTTGGCCCTATTTGCCATTCTAATTTTTTTTCTGTATGTGTGAAATCAGATAAATTATCCCATCTTGCTAACCACAAATCAATATCATCTTTATTGTACGAATATAATAACCTATTCTTTTGAACAAACTCTTTTTTCCATTCTTCATAATGCAATGATTCATCATTAACATTATAATCTTTGCCAAATTCAAATGCCCAAATTGGGAACCCAATTACACCTGAAAATTCTTTTGGAATATATTCTTTTGGTTCAGTTTTCTTTTCTTTATTATTATTTTTGGTTTTCTTAATCACTGGAACATATTTTATACAATTAATAAAGTCGTCCCAACAATTAAGAACTTTTTCATCATGCTCTGATATTTTATACTTTGATATAGTACTTTCAGCTAATTTTTTACTAACTATATTATAAATATTTGTAGAATTTGGTTTATTTTTTGGAACTTCAAGTTTTATTTTTCCATTATATATATCTTTTCTTACAGCTAATATTATAGCTCTATCTCTTAATTGTGGTATCCCAAAATCCTTTGGCCCCACGACAATAGGTGAATCTATAACATTATAATTAATATCAATTAATTCCTTTTTAATAGTATTCCAAGTGACACCATTATCGTGTGTAATTAAATTTCTAACATTCTCCAATACTAAAATTTTAGGCTGTTCCTCAATTTTATCCCGCTTAATCAATCTAATTATTTCCTTAAATAATGTACCTCTAGGATCTCCGAAACCTTTTTGCATTCCAGCTTTAGAAAAGGTTTGACAAGGGAATCCACCACAGACAACATC
>JAXFTN010000149.1:0-35325 GCA_034176765.1 Bacilli bacterium
CTCGATGTATTAAATGGTGAAAAACATGACTAAAGAAAAAATATTAAATGGTTTAAAATGGTTTTTAAAGTCATATTTATGGCTTATTCCATTAATAATAATTTTTGATTATGTAACTAAGATTATTGCTTTTGATAAGAAAGTTAATTTAACTATTATAAATAATTTTTTCTATTTTAAATTGTATGGTAATACAGGTGCTGCTTGGTCAATACTTGAAGAACATCCAGAAATTTTAGCTTTAATATCGGTTTTTGCAACAGCTGCAATGATATTTATTATTGTGAAATTTTATAGAAAATTTAAGAAATTAACTTTAATATCTATTTATTTAATGCTAGCTGGTACAGTTGGTAACATGATTGATCGTTGTCTCCAATTTGTTCCAGGAACTCGTTATTATGGTTTCGGTGTTATTGATTTTATATCTTTTAAATTTGGAAGTTATAATTTTCCAGTATTTAACATTGCCGATTCATCTCTTGTTATTGGCGTAATTCTATTAATGGTTGTTACAATAGTAGATGAAATCTTAATTTATGTTTATAAGAAAAAAGTTGATGAATTACAACCTAAATATCTTGAATTAATTAATAACGCAAGTGAAGATGAAAAAAAAGAATATAATTCACTTATAGAAATTATTTCCACTAATGTAGCTGAAAATAATTTAACTGATCTAAAAAAGAATTATAAAACTTTAGAAAACTTAGTTAATTCTGCAAAAAAGGATGATAATGATGGAAACTAAGATCATTGTAACGGAAGAATATTCTGGAGAAAGAATAGATAAGTTTTTAACTAGTCAATTAACTAATGTTTCGCGAAATAATATTATTAATTTAATCGAAGAAGGTTATATAAAATTAAATGGTAAAACAACAAAACCATCAAATAAGCTAAAGGAAAACGATGAAATTATCGTAGAACAAAAAGAAAATGTTGATTTAGATGTTTTACCAGAAAATATTCCACTTGATATAATTTATGAAGATGAAGATTTACTTGTAATTAATAAACCTCAAGGTATGGTTGTTCATCCATCGAATGGTCATACAAGTGGAACATTAGTAAATGCACTTTTATATCATTGTAAAGATTTAAGTGGTATTAATGGAGTTAAACGTCCTGGTATTGTCCATCGTATTGATAAAGATACATCAGGCTTAATCGTTGTTTGTAAAAACGATTTTACTCATAACGGTATTGCTGCACAGCTTGTAGATCATACAATGCATCGAGAATATTTTGCCCTTGTTAAAGGTGTAATTAAAGAAGATGATGGAAAGATTATCGCAGCAATAGGTCGTGATCCTTACGATAGATTTAAAATGGCTGTAAATTTAAAAGATGGAAAAGATGCCATAACATATTTTCACGTTGAAAAAAGATTCAATCAATACACATTAGTATCATGTCGATTAACTACAGGCAGAACACATCAAATAAGAGTACATATGAATTACATTGGTCATCCTATAGAAGGCGATCCTGTTTATGGCAATAAAAAGAATTACCTATATGATAAGGGTCAATTATTGCATGCTTATAGACTTACTTTTATTCATCCTCGAACTCAAAAAGAAATGAAGTTTGAAATATCATTACCAAACTATTTTAAGAATATAATTAATGAATTAGAATAACTGTGTTTTGCACAGTTATTTTTATAAAAGCAAAGATTATTAGTAAATGAAAGCGTTTTTATAATTTTATGTAATTTATATATTTACAAACAAAAAATTTAGTGTTATTTTTTATAAAAATTAAGGAGGATAATAATTATGAAAAAGAAAAGATTAGGTTTACTTTTTTTACTACCTGGAATGATTTTTACAGTATGTAATTCAGTTGGCTGTTCTGATCCAAAACAAGATGTAGATAGCGATGATGATACTAAAACTGATATTAATGTAATCAAAGCATCTGTTGTTATGAATGATTTAACAGTTAATTATGATGGTGAAGTACATTCTATTACAGTACAAAATCTACCTGAAGGTGCAACTGTTACTTATAGTAATAATGATAAGGTTAATCCAGGTGCTTATACAGTTGAAGCACGTGTTACTTTAGCAGATGGTTCTGTTTTTACTAAATCAGCAACATTATATATTAAGAAAAATGCTTCTGTTTTAACTGCTGAACCTGTACAAACTGCAAAAACATATGGGGGAGCAGTTCCAGCTTATTCTTTAAACAATGATAGCCAAGAAGTTGTTGTTACTCCAATTTATAGAGCTGGTAAATATCAAGTAGAACTTTATGCAGCAGCTAATGATTTTTATAAAGAAAGCAACCATGTCATTGTTGATTTTACCGTTATTGATGGTAATCCATTAGATGTTACATTTAAATCACAAAAATTCACTTATGATGGAGAAGTTAAAGCTTTAGAAGCTACAGGTATTCCTGAAGGATATACTGTTGAATATGAAAATAATACAAGAACTGAAAAAGGAAAATCAAATGCTGTATGTAAAGTATATGACTCTTCTCATAACCTAGCATTAACATTAAATGCACTTTTGGAAGTTGATGTTTCTCCAAATGCATCATTTGAAACATTTCTTGATGAATTTTTCGTTGAATATTTGGGAACAGATTACGTTGCATGGAACATTTTTACTATCAATCCAGAGAACTTTAATTTAGTTAGAGATGTAACTGATGAAGCTGTATGGTACACATATGAAACAGTTACTGAACAAGATTTATTAGATGCATATAATGATATGACAGATTATAGAACACAATTATGCGCTTTTAGTACTGATACATTATCTGATGAACAATTAATTTCATATAATCGACTATTAGATTTTTTTGATTCATTCGTTGAATATCATGATCCTGCAAATAATTACTCGCCATTAATGTTAGTAAATTATATTGATCAATTTGGTGGTTATCCAGCTGACTTTGGAACATATGCAGAAGCATATGAATTTAGAACAGAACAAGATATTAAAGATCTTTTATCTTATATCAAGAGTTTACCAAATGCATTTGCTTCATATGTTACATATGGTAACGATAGAATTACTGCTGGTTATCCATTATCAGACTATACTATTAGTGAGATGACAAGTTATCTAACTGATGTTATTAACGCAGGTTCTGATTATTATTTAAACGAAGTTATTAAAAATAAAGTTAATGCTTGCGATTACTTAACAAACGAACAAAAAGAATCATATTGTAATACTGTAGATTCATATATGGCTGATTATTTTATGCCTGCTCACCAAAATTTAAAAACATCTATTCAAAATTTAAAAGGAAATTGTGAAGTAGAAGGTTATTTAGCTTCTTATGGCGATGCTGGTAAAAAATTATTTGAATATGAATTAAGAGATTTATTAGGTCTAAAGGATTTTGATTTAACTGAATATGGTTCATATTTAGCAGAAAAAATCGATGAATATAGTTCAAAAATGAATAGTATTATTTCTTCTGCTCAATCTAATTCATCTGTTTGGAAAAAATTTATGAGTTACTACAATGGATATACTTCTGTTGTAGGAATTACAGATCCTGTTGATATGATTGACTATTTAAAAGAATTTGCAACTACTATTGTACCAACACTAGATACTGATCCAGAAATTTCTATTAAATATATGGATCAAGCAGCTGCAAAGAAATCAAATGCTGTTGCTTACTATATGAAATCAGCATTAGATAGCGATAATTCAGAACATATTACCTTAAATGGTGAAAAATTACGTGACGATTATAATGAAACATTATCTACAATGGCTCATGAAGGATATCCAGGTCACTTATATGCTTATTTATTTGATAAACAATTAAATATTTCTAATGCTGCTAAAATCATGACAAGTACTGCTCATGGTGAAGGTTGGGCAACATATGTTCAATTAAAACTATATGAGTATATTAAAAATACAACAACAGTAACTTCTACAATTGATAAAGATGCTATTAAATATTTCTGTGACTATAATTACTATAATAATTTAACTGCATACTTAGCATATACATATGTTGATTATGGTATTCATATTCTAGATTGGACAATTGATGACATTAATGAATTTTTTGGTGGAATTGGCTTTAATTCCAGTGCTGGTGATTCTATTTATCACACTTTAATTGAAACTCCAACTACTTACGCTGCATATGGATATGGTATGAGTTATTATGTAGATTTACATGAAAATGCTAAAGAAAAACTAGGTGATTTATACGATGAAGTTGAATTTAATGCAGCTATCTTATCACATGGTTGGTGTTCATTAGGCGAACTTAAAGAAGTAACTGATGAATATATTGATGATACATTATTTGTTCTAGGTGCTTTAAGACCAAGTAAATAATCTAAAAAACTAACGAAAAAATCTTATATCGCTGGATATAAGATTTTTTTATTCCTTAATTGCTTTATCATAATTTTTAAAGTTCATTTTACAAACTTTACGTAATTCTTCTTTTCCAAATTTTAAAATAAACTTTTTAGCAAATTCATCTACCTTTATAGAAGCACCAAGTGGGAATGCCATACCATATTCTTTTTTCAATTGATCCATCTTAATTAAGAAAGCATAACGAGCAATACATGATGCTAAAGCTATTGAAGGATAATATGATTCACCTTTTGTTCTAAAAACAATTTTGTCTTTAACTTCTTTTGCACCTTTTAAGTATTCATAATATGTATTTTCAGGGCAGAATTGATCAACGTATGTAGGATAATTGCCTTTATATTTATTTGATAAATGTAATAATGCTTGATTATGTAAATAAGCTTTTATCTTATTTAAATTAAAACCTTTTTCAATCATTTCATTATACTTTTCATTTGAACAACATAATTGGCAATATCGATATTTTTTTAATAATGAAGGAACTAATTCTTTAATAGCTTTATCAGTCATTTTTTTCGAATCATCAATTCCTAATTCCTTAATTTCTTGAATATCTTGTTTAGTTAATAAAGTAGCTACTACACTAATCGGACCAAAAAAATCTCCTGTTCCAACTTCATCTGAACCTAATTGAGTATTTGTATCAATCCAAAATGTGATAGCTTTAGGTTTTTCTTCAATTACAGATGCATTTTCATCATATACTTTAGCAGCATTTAAAGCATCATCTCCAATAAAAGTAACTTTAAAGCTATTTGGTGTATTAGACTTATATGCTGTAACTACAAAATTAGGTGTACGAGCAAAGAATTCAATGTATTCGCCATTATTTGGACATAAAAAAGATTCATAATCTTTACGAATTCTATCTAGTACATCATTATCAACTTTTAAAGTGACGAATTCTCTTTTCATTAAATTCTCCTCCCATAAATATATTAACATAAATTTACTTTTTTTTCTAAAGTTATTTTTTTATGATAATATAATAACGGTGAATAAATATGAAAAACTTATATGACACATTAGAATTTAATAAAATTCAAGAAAAATTAAATTTATATATAAAAACTGAAGTAGGTAAAAATTTAGTTAATACTTTAGAATTATCTACAGATTTTTTCTTGCTACAAAAAGAATTATCTTTTGTTGAAGAAATGATGAATTTAATTGTTAGATTTGGAACATTACCAATTAATAATTCGAGTGATCTTGCAATAAAAATTGGTTTTGCCAAAAAAGGTGGTATTTTAACACCAAAAGATTTAAATGATATAGCAGAAGATATTGAAACATCATCTAAAGTAATTTCATTTGTCAAAAAATGCGAAGGTAATTATGAAAATATAAAAGACTTTATAAAAGATTTTAATGTATTAAATCATTTAAGTAATTCAATTAAAGGAGTTATTTCGCCTTCTTTAACAATTTATGATAATGCATCTAGTAAACTTAAATCGATTAGAACAAAAATTGTGTCAACTCAACAAGAATTAACGACACGCATTAATTCTTTAGTTCGCACATATTCATCTATATTAAGTGATGGCAATATTACATTAAGAAATGACCATTTTGTTTTACCTGTAAAAACAACAGAAAAAAATAAAATTCAAGGAATTATTCACGATGTTTCAAATACAGGAGAAACAACATTTATTGAACCTAATAGCATTGTTGAATTAAATAATAAGATTTATGTTTTAAAACTTGAAGAGCAAGAAGAAATAAAAAGAATTTTACTTGAATTAACTAAAGAAGTACTTTCATATGAAAATGAAATCTTAACTAATAACCAAATGTTAGGTTATTTAGATTTTGTTCAAGCTAAATCTTTATATGGAAATGAAATTGATGGATATGTTGCTACTCTTGAAAAAGAACAACAAATTCATTTAATTGGTGCAAAACATCCTTTGTTAAATAAAGATACATGCATTCCTAATTCATTTGAACTCAATAAAGATCATCGTATTATGATTATTACTGGTCCTAATGCTGGAGGAAAAACTGTAGCATTAAAAACTGTAGGATTATTAATATTAATGAATCAATGTGGCCTACCTTTGCCAACAAGTAAAAAACCAATCTTATCTATATTTAACAATATATTTTTAGATATTGGAGATAATCAATCTATCCAAGATAATTTATCAACTTTTTCTGCTCATATTACTAATATTGCTCAAATTGTTAAAAATATAGGTGGGAAAGATATCGTATTAATTGATGAATTAGGAACTGGCACTTCACCTAATGAAGGAGAAGCACTTGCTATTTCTGTTATAAATGAAATTTTATTTAAAAATAGTTTTGGTATAATTTCTTCACACTTTGAAGGCGTGAAAATTTTAGCAATGCAAAATGATAATATTATTAACGCATCGGCATTATTTGATGAAGAAAAGTTATTACCTACTTATAAAATCAAAGTTGGTATGCCTGGAAAATCATATGGTGTGGATGTAGCATCTAGACTTGGTATGCCTGCACATATTATTGAAAATGCTAAAAATTATTTAGCTAATCATCAAGAACAAAATCTTGATAATGCAATTAATAAATTAGAAAAGCAATTCATATTAAATGAAAAGCTTAGTGAGGAATTAAATGCTAAATTAAAAAATATAGAAGCTAAAGAAATTGAATCAAATAAAATTCTAGCTAATATTGATAAGATTAAAGAAGAAGCAATGTTAGAAGCTGAAGAACAAAAAGAAGAATTACTTAAAAAAGCTCGTATTGAAATAGATTCCATTTTAAAAGAATTAAAAGAAAATGAAATTAAACTTCATACAATTACTGCTGCTAAAAAAGCCTTAGAAAATTTAGAAACTGAAGAAATCGAAGTTGATTCTCCTAATCAAGAAGTTGAAATTAATGATTATGTTAAAATTAAAGATACAAATATGCAAGGAAAAATAATTCGTAAAGTGAAGAATAATATTACAGTCATCACTCAAGAAGGATTATCTATTAATACAACAACAAATAAAGTTATTAAAACAATGGCACCAGCTAAAAAAGTTGCTCCAAGGATGACTAAAGGAGATCAAATGATATTTAAACAATCTGTTCCTTTAGAATTAAATGTTATAGGTTTACACGTCGATGAGGCACTTGAAAAAGTTGAAAAGTATCTAGATACATGTTTAGCACGTAAAATTAAATCATGTCGTTTAATTCATGGATCTGGTACAGGTGCTTTAAGATCTGCTATTCATAATTATTTAAAAACCCTTAAATCAGTAGATAGCTTCCGCTTAGGTGGTGCTGGTGAAGGTGGAGTTGGTGCTACGGTGGTTACATTCAAATGAATAAAAAATTAGAAAATGAGATTGAATTACTTCCTGAATCTCCAGGCGTATACTTAATGTATAACGTATTAAATACAATTATATATGTGGGCAAAGCAAAAAATTTAAGAAAACGTGTTGCTCAGTATTTTTTGCGTGACCAAGTAGGTAAAGTAGCAAGGATGGTAAGAGAAGCTGACCATTTTGAGACAATACAAACAGAAAGTGAAAAAGAAGCATTATTATTAGAAATTAATTTAATTAGAAAACATTATCCTCGAGTCAATATTTTATTAAAAGATGGAAAAACTTATCCTTTTATTGCATTAAAAAAAGATAAAGCTCCATTTTTAAAAATTATGCATAATGACAATGACAAATCTTATAAATACTTTGGTCCATTTCCTAATAGTGGTGCTTGTTATGAAGTTATTGATTTATTAAATAAAATATATCCTCTAAGGAAATGTAAAACATTACCTAATAAGCCATGTCTTTATTATCATTTAGGCCAATGCCTAGCACCATGTATTAATGATATTGATGAAGAAACATTTGAAAAGATCTCTAATCAAATTGAATTATTTTTAGATGGAAAAGATAATACTAAACAAAAAGAAATTTATAACTTAATGATTCAAGAATCCAATGTTTTAAATTTTGAAAAGGCTGCTGAATATAAGAAAATCTTAGATTCCATAGAACATGTTGTTTCAAAGCAAAATGTTCATTCTGTAGATAATATAAGTCGAGATATTTTTGCAATTTCTTCTAGGGATAGTTATTTGTGTCTTTACGTATTGACTTATCGTAAAGGAATTCTATTAGGTAAGGAAGCTTTTATTGTTGAACAATTTGGTGATATTCATGAACAAATGATCGAATTAATAGGACAATATTATCAAAATCATAAAGCTCCAAAAGAAGTAATTATTTCTTCTAAAGAATGTGTTGATTCTTTAAATGCCATACTAGACTCAAAAGTTTTATCTTATTCATCGGGACCAAAAATGGAACTTTTAAGTATGGCTATTAAAAATGCTAAGGCTGCTCTTGATGAACATTTCCAAACGGCTAGATTAGAAGATGATAAGATGGAACTATTAGAGCAATTAGGAAAATTATTAAACATTAACACCCCTTTACATATTGAACTATTTGATAACTCTCATATTCAGGGTAGTAATGCAATAGGTGGAATGGTTTGTTTTATTAATGGAGAAAAAGCTAAAAGCATGTATCGCAAATTTAATATCCAGCATTATGAAAAAAGAGATGATTATGCTTCTATGACTGAAATAATTAAACGTCGTTATAAACGTTTAAAAGAAGAAAATAAACCTTTTCCTGATTTAATTTTAGTTGATGGAGGTCTTGGACAGATTCATGCTGCTCAAAAAGCCTTAGAAGAACTAAATATTGAAATTAATTTAGCAGGCTTATATAAAAACAATAAACATCTTACTGAAGGTTTAATGGATAAAGATGGGAATAAATATATTGTTGAAAATAAGTCACCATTATTTTTCTTCTTGATGAGAATGCAGGATGAAGTTCATCGTTATGCAATAACTTTTCATAGGGAATTACGCTCTAAAGGTATGTTTTCATCGATATTTGATGATATAGAAGGACTTGGAAAAGTACGTAAAGAGATGCTTTTAGCACGTTATCCAACAATTAAAGATATTCAAAATGCTACTCTTGAAGAACTATCACAAATTTTACCTTTAGAAGTTGCAAAAAGAGTAAAAGAAAAAGTTCAACAAATTTAATATTTATCATATTATGCTATGAATGGTAATATTATGCATTCTATTTTAACTAATCAAGAGCGACGAATATTTGAGCTTATAATTAATAATAAATCAACAGAAGAAATTGCCTACATGCTAAATGTATCACCTAAAACAGTTAGAAATCATATTTCTAATGTTATTCAAAAATTAGGTGTTAAAGGTAGAGCTCACGCTGTTGTTGAACTTATACGATTAAATGAAATAGCTTTATAAACCTCTGTCAAAGAGGTTTTTATTTTACATAACATAATTTATTTAATTAGCATATAAAATATATTAGATAGTCATGAAGATTTTCGTATACGATTCAGGAAAAGGTATTTTATCTTTTATTAAACTTATTTTAAAAAGCAATAAAAATAACGATTATTATTTTTTTATGGATAAAGATTTTTTTCCTCTAGGAGAAAAAGACAGTGTTACTATCAAAGAAAGACTGAATTATATAATCGAACAATGTAATAAAGATTTTTTTGATTTATTAATAATTTGTTGTAATACAGCAAGTAGTGAACTAGATTCTTCATTAAAAAATAAATGTAAATGTCCAATATTTGATGTTTTAAGTTACAGCTTATCTTTTATAAATAATGGTCTTTTATTATGTAGTCATCGTTTATATACTAATTTAAAAGATAAATATAATTCTTTAATTGATTGTCAGATTTTAATAAATAATATTGAGAATAATAATATATTTGCTTGTATAAAATGGATGAAAGAAAATATATCTTTATTAAAAGAAAAGAATCTTATTTTAGGCTGTACACATCTTACTTTAATTTCACATTTATTTAAGAAAAATAAAATTATAGATCCTTTAATTTATTTAGTTGATGATTTACCAAATAGTAAAGAATTTACTTATAGCGGCAATAAGTATGCTATGAATGAAATTTCAAAATTTATACATAAGTAAGTAAACTTAATTATATAGTTTATTGAGGTATCTTAATGTCTAAATTTAAAGATTTTATTTTAAGTTTATTTTCAAAAAACAAAAAGCAAAATATTGAAAATGAAGTACATGATAACGAAAATAATCTAACTTGGAATATACCAACAAATGAAATAATATCAAAAAAAGAAATCAAAGAAAAAAAATATAAAATACCAAAGAAAAAAGTTATATTAGTTTGTTCAATAATTTTTACTTTACTACTTGGTTCTGGAATAACCATTGGCGTAATTAAAGGAAATCTTGATTCTAAATATAATGTAGAATTAAAGATATCGAACGAAAATGAATATCGAAGGGTTTATCTTTTAAGTAGTGATAATTATGTTGTTCCATTATCATTAAAATTTGAAAACAAGCAATCTCTTCAAGAAGAAATAATAGATGTTTTTGAAAGTTTAAAGCTTGATAATGATTATTCATCATATGGATTAACTGGTTATATACCAAATAAAACAAGTATTAAAAATCTTTCACTCAAAGATGGTATCTTAACAATAGATCTTTCTGAAGATTTTTTAGAATTAACAGAAACTAGAGAAAAACAAGTTATTGAATCTTTAACATATACTTTTTTAGATTTTGTTGGTATAAACGAACTAGAATTGAAAATTAATGGTACTCCATTAAATCAATTTCCTCATAATACAATTGTTCCTGATAAATTAACTTTGGATTTAGGAATTAATGAATCATGTAAAAGTGCTCTTGATGCATTAACTAAAGAAAAAGTAACAATTTATTATTCTAAAGAAATAAAAAGCAAAGAATATTTAGTTCCATGCAGTGTTTATGTGGATGAAAAGGAACATTTTGTTAATTCGTTTTATGAATCATTAAAATCAAAGCAAGTTATTTCAAGTGGTTTAAAATTTGTAAATACATATAATCAAGTTAATTTAAATGTTCTTCCATTAATTAGTGATAATCAAGTTGTAATAGGACTAAATGAATCTTCTATAATGGAAGAAGGGTTAGTAAATAAAGAAATTTATGAATTATTGGTTCTTAGTTTTGCTATTAACAACGTTGATATGAAAATAGATTTCCAATTAGATGGTGAATCATTAAGAGTAAATGGTTATCTAGATAATGAAACTACACAAGTTAGTTCGATTATATATAATTCAATCGGTGTATAAAACTTTTGAGCAATTAGATTACTAATTGCTTTTTAAATTATTTTTTTTGAAAAAAATTACAACAAATTTTATATTATTTCTTGATATTTTGCTTATTTATGCTATTATATTTATGCTGTCCACATAGCTCAGCAGGATAGAGCAACAGCCTTCTAAGCTGTGGGTCGAGTGTTCGAATCATTCTGTGGACGCCATTTTGTAAAATTAGTTACGTGTCGGTGCGTAACTTTTTTATTATCTAGTGCTTATTTTGAAAAAAGTATATATTTTTTGAATAAAATTTATTATCATAAAAATACTAAAAGTAGCATTAATTAAGATATTTTTAGGAAGAAATTAAATTGTCCCTAAATTATTATTATAAGAAAATAATGAGGTAAAGAAATGAATAAATTTGAAAAATTAATTTTTGAGGGTAAATATGATCAACTTCTTGAAGAAACAAAAGAAATGAATAATTTGGATGAAGCTTATTCTCGTTTTAAAGTTCTAGTTATGATTGAAGAATATAAAGAAGCTTTAGATATAATTTCTAAATTTAAAAAAGACTTTATTTTCACATTAAAAAGAAGAAAAGAATTATTTGTAAACCATATGTACATTTTATTTAGACTTAATAAATTTAATGAAATGTACAAGGAAATTGAATATTATGATTCTTTGCCTTATGAAGATTATGAATTTGAAGAGATTATTAAGGAATATAAAACAAAGTTTTATGATAATATGGAAAAGCTCCAAAATAAACACGAAGATGATTTATTAAAAATTAAAAAAACACTTTTAAATCCAACTAGTATTAGCGAAACATTAATGCGCATTGATGAATTAAGATATCAAGATTTTACAAGTATTTTACCTGCAATAAAAGAATTCATGAAATCTGATTTTGATGAATTAACAAAAACGTATTTATTATTAGTGTTAGTTGAAAAAAATAGTTTTGAAGAAATTGAATTACATAAAAATGGGCTAGAATATAAATTAATTCCTTATGATTTAGATCCACCATTTGATAATGACTATCATAAAGAGGTTGTTAGTCTAATACAGCAATATGCTGAAAATCCAAGTATTTCTGCTTTAGCTATTAAATTATTATCATTATATACATTAAAAATATATCCAGACGATTTTATTGACTTTGATAAAAATGATATAGTCGTTTCTTTTTTAGAATTAGCAGCTGAAGCATTACATAATGAAAAAATTCAAGATAAAAAGTTTGAAGGTTTTAATTATAATCGCAATATTGTAGATGCCATAAAAGAGGAAGCTAATGATTGCCAAAAAAACTCAGATAACATTATTAATTAATTTATTAATTAAAATTTTGGTTGATTTTTTAGACATATGACTAATTTTTATGTTTTATTGTTGTTTATTACATTATTTTAGATTATAATTTTAATCGTGTGAAATATATTAATTTCTTATGGGAGGTTTTATTAAAATGCAAAAAGAAGTAACAAAATTAGAAAATTCACAAACTAATATTACATTATCATTTTCTGGTGAAGAATGGGCTAATGCTCAAAAAAAAGCTTTTAATAAATTAGCTAATAATGTTGAAGTTCAAGGTTTTAGAAAAGGACATGCTCCTGAAAACTTAGTAAGACAAAAAATCAATCAAGCACAAGTATTAAATGATGCTATTGATGTTGTATTACAACCAGCATATGAACAAGTATTAAAAGAAGAAAAATTAGTACCTTTTGTTCAACCAGAACTTGAAGTCACTAAGATTTCAGAATCTGAATTAGAAGTAATTATTAAAATTACAACAGCTCCAGAAGTTACATTAGGTTCTTATAAAGGCTTAAAAGTAGCTAGAGAAGCTGTAGAAGTTACTAAAGAAGAAATCGATGCTGAAATTGCTAGATTATGTGCAAATAACGCAGAACTAATCGTTAAAGACACAGAAGCAAAATTAGGTGATACAACTGTTATCGATTTCAAAGGCTTTGTTGATGGTAAAGAATTTGATGGAGGTTCTGCAGAAAACTTTGCTCTTGAATTAGGTTCTAATCAATTTGTACCAGGATTCGAAGAACAACTTGTTGGTACTAAAGCAGGAGAATCAAAAGATGTAGTTGTTACTTTCCCAACTCAATATGTTCCAGAATTAGCTGGTAAAGAAGCAACTTTCAAAGTAACTGTTAATGAAGTTAAAGAAAAGAAAGTACCTGAATTAAATGAAGATTTAGTCGCTGAATTGAACTACGAAGGTGTTAAAACTGTTGAAGACTTAACAAATAAAGTTTCAGCAGATGTTAAAACTAAAAAAGAAAATCAAGCAAAAAATGCTCAAATTGAAGAAATTTTAAAACAAATTCGTGAATCTTCTACTATTTCAATTGGTGAAAAGATCATTGAAAAAGAAGTTGAAAGCATGAAAGAAAACTTCAAAAAACAAGTTGAGCAAAATGGTTTAACAATTGATCAATATTATCAAATCACTGGACAAAAAGAAGAAGATACAGTTAAATCAATGCGTGCACAAGCTGAACTTAACTTAAAGAACTTCTTAGTAATCTCAGAGATTTCTAAATTAGAAAATATTAAAGTTGAACAAAAAGAATTAGATGCAGAATACCAAAAGATTGCTGATCAATATGGAATGGATGTAGCAAAAGTTAAAGAAATTCTAGGACCTCAATCTCAACAATTAGCATCTGATATTCATCAAAGAAAAATTATTGATTTCTTATTAGCAAATAACGAGTAGTAAAAATGGCGTAAGCCATTTTTTCTACATTATATTTAAAAATTTTTCTACATTATATTTAAAAAAAGGAGGTAGTTTAAAATGAGTGATAACATGCCAAAAGATATTTTACCTGTATTAATTACACGTGGTGTCGTTTTATTTCCCGGTCATTTAAGCACAGTAGATGCAGCTAGACCAATGTCTGTTGCAGCGATTGAAGCTTCTAGAGATAACTATGATGGACTTATATATATAGTTTCACAAAGAAGTCCTGAAATTGACGATCCTGATGTTAATAACGATATTTATAAAATTGGTACATTATGCCGTATTCGCAATGTAAATGAACAAAAAGGTTTTATTAGAATAAGAATTGAACCTATGTCTATTTTTAAAATTATCAATATTTATAAAAAAGATGAAAGTTTTTATGTTAGTGAAGGCGAGACTCTTGTTGAAGTATTAGGTGATAAATTAGAAGAACAAGCAATTGTTAGAAAGATTATTCAAAAAATTGAGAAAGCTCCTGATTTAACTGCTTATTTCCCAAAATCTTTCGTGAATACACTAGCAAAAGGAATTTCATCACCTGAACTAGCTAATGCTTTATCAACTTATTTGCCAATTCCATATGAGAGAAAGCAATTATTACTTGAAGAATTGAACATTAATGAACGTCTAAAAAAAGTACTAACATTTTTAGAAGAAACCGTTCAAATGGAAGCAATTGAAAAAAAACTTGATAATGAAGTTCGTAATAACGCTGAAAAAAATCAAAAAGAATATTATTTACGCGAAAAAATGCGTGCTATTAAAACAGAATTAGGCGAAGATCCAAATGATGAAAAATCTATTGAAAACATCCGTAAAAGAGTTGAATCACAACCTTATCCTGATTTTATTAAGGCTAAAGTTAAATCTGAATTAAAACGTTTCGAAATGATGCCTTCTGCGTCTTTAGAAGCTTCACTTATATTAAATTATGTTGAATGGCTTTTAGAAACACCATGGTTTAATAAAACAGAAGATAACGATGATTTAAATAATGTTCAAAAGATTCTTGATGAAGACCATTATGGACTTGAAGAACCAAAGAAACGTATAGTGGAATATTTAGCTGTTAAGAAAATGACAAATTCCTTAAAAGCTCCTATTTTATGTTTTTATGGTCCACCAGGTTGTGGTAAAACTTCTCTAGGTCGTTCTATTGCTCGTGCTTTAGGTCGTAAATATTTTAAAGTTTCATTAGGTGGTATTTCTGATGAAAGTGAAATTAGAGGACATCGTCGTACATATGTTGGTTCAATGCCAGGAAGAATTATTTCTGGAATGCGTAAAAGTGGAGTTACAAATCCTGTATTTTTACTAGATGAAGTAGATAAATTAAGTTCTTCATATAAAGGTGATCCTGCAAGTGCCTTATTAGAAGTACTTGATCCTGAACAAAACTATGCATTCAATGATAATTTCTTAGAAGAACCTTATGATTTAAGCAATGTCTTATTTATTGCTACAGCTAACCAAATTGAAAATGTTCCTGGGCCACTACGTGATAGATTAGAATTAATTGAAGTTAATAGTTATACTGAAATTGAAAAATATCATATCGCAGTAGAACATTTAGTACCAAAACAAATTGAAATGAATGGTTTAAAAAAGAACCAAATTTCATTTACTAAAGATGCTATTTTATTCATAATTCAAAGATATACACGTGAAGCTGGTGTTCGTGAACTAGAACGTAAAATTGGTTCATGTGTACGTAAAGCAGTTGTTGAATTATTAAAAGATAGTGAACTTAAAAAAGTTAAAGTTGATGCTGCTAAAGTTCGCGAATATCTAGGTATGGAAAAATTTGATGACTCCGTAAAAGAAAAAGAAGATCAAGTTGGTGTAGTAACTGGTTTAGCTTATACTCAATTTGGTGGTGATATTTTACCAATTGAAGTAACTCACTTTAAAGGAAAAGGTGGATTAGTTTTAACTGGTAGTCTCGGTGATGTTATGAAAGAATCTTCTTCAATTGCTTTTGACTATGTAAAAGCTAACGCCGATAAATATAAAATTGATTCAAAACTATTTATGGAAAATGATGTTCATATTCATTTCCCTGAAGGAGCAGTACCAAAAGATGGTCCATCGGCTGGTGTAGCTATTACATTAGCTATCATTTCTTCCTTATCAGGTAGAAAAGTCAATGCTAATGTAGCTATGACTGGTGAAGTTACTTTAAGAGGAAAAGCATTAGCTATTGGTGGTTTAAGAGAAAAAACTTTAGCTGCTACTCGTAGTGGAATTAAAACAGTTATAATTCCAGAAGAAAATCGTAAAAATGTTGAAGACTTACCAAAAGAAGTAAAAGAAAATTTAGATATTCAATTTATGACATGCGTTGATGATGCAGTTAAAATTGCTCTTCGAGATTAAAAATGATTGAATTTCGTAAAACTAAATTTATTAAATCCTGTCCTAATAGGACTCAAGCTAACTTAGAACCATTACCAGAAATTATCTTTATTGGAAAATCTAATGTTGGTAAAAGTTCTTTAATTAACGCATTATGCGAAAATAAATCTTTAGCTTTTACTTCTTCAAAACCAGGACATACTAGATTACTAAATTATTTTAATGTAAATAATCAATGCTACCTAGTTGATGCTCCTGGATATGGTTATAATGCTGCTGGACAAAGTCATACACTATTATTTGGTGAAATGATGGAGGATTATTTTTCTTCTAATAAAGATTTAGCAGTCGTTGTTTATTTATTAGACTCACGCAGAGTACCTAATGAAGACGATATTGATTTTTATAACTTCCTAACAGATAACAATATTCCATTTATTATTGTTATGACCAAATGCGATAAATTAAACCAATCGGAAAAAGCAAAAATCCAAAAAAATTTAATTAATGCATTTGGAATTATTGATAAATCGAATATTTTGTTAACAAGCATCAAAAATCAATCATCTTTACTTGAATTAAAAAAATCCATTGCTAATTTTATAAAATAAAGAATATTAAATTAAAACCTTCTATATATTTATATAGGAGGTTTTTTTATTACACACTATAATTTTGATAAAAAGGTACCTTTATCATTTCCAATAAGTAAGGTCAAAAATTTAAAGTTTGATAATAAACTGAATTATCTAAATTTAGATGATAATTTTAGAATTCAAGGTAAGATTCTTATTGATATGGATTGTGAACTAAAAGATAATTCAACTAGATCATTAAACGATGAAATAGAAATCGATATATTACTTAAAAATAATGAACTTAGAAATCCAACAAAACAGTTAAAAATTGATAATTATTCCTATGATTACGATGATAATTATCTAATATTACATATTTCTTGTGTTTTAGATGAAGGAGGAGAAAATACAATGAATACTAAAGAAAAAGACAATTTAACTATGGATAAGGTTAATTCAAAAATTGAGCCTTTAAGAGGGGAACTTACAAGTGAAGAAATTAGTGATCTAGAAGAACTTTTTAGTCGTAAAGATGTAGAAGTAATTTCTACATTTCCAAAAGAAACAGTTAAAGAAGAAAAAAGTATAGCAAATAAAGAAGAAAAAGAGTCTAGAAGTAAAACTAAAGAAAAGGTTAATAATGTAAATATTGATGAAAGAAAATGTAGTTGTGAAGAAAACAATGAAAGTAATGATATTGAAAAAAATAATACTAATGATGATCATGAAGATGATGACCATGAAAATGTTGAAGAACAAATTGAACCAATTATAATTGAAGAAGAACTTGATGAACCTATTGATGCTCCTAATAATATTGAAGATATGATAAGAGAAAAATCAATGATTAATGTAGTCAAAGAACCAAAAAAAGATAACATATTAGTTGAAGAAGGATATTCAATATTTGCAACATTTTATAGGGTTCATGAAGGTGATACATATTCTTCAATTTCATTAAAACATAATTGTAATGAGCAAAAATTAATGCTTCTAAATAATAATATGGAACTTAAAGAAGGGCTACTTATTAGAATTCCAAAATGATTGAATATTTAGAAAAATTATATAATCTTGAAATAGAAACTTTTATTAAATATACCAATAAAACATATAAAATTGTGTCTACTAATGGTGAATATATATTGAAATATGTTGATGATGCTAAACAAGAGAACATTTTTTCAAGATTATATATGCTAAATGATCAAATATTTCTTATTCCAATTAAATCAATAAATAATAGATTTATTGAAAGATATAAAGAACTTTATTTTATTGTTACTCCTTTCATAAAAGATGAATCACAAATCAATAAAGACATTAGGTTGCATTTTTATGTAAAATCTATTGCTTCATTACATAAATTATCTGATTATGGAGTAAATGTTAGTGATGGTTTTTTTGATGAATCGCTTAATTATTTAGAAAAAAACATATATAAATATAAAAATGAATTGCAAGCTAGAATTGAAAGAGTAGAAAGACAAGACTTTTATTCACCTTCTGACTGGTACTTTTTAATGAATTATAATCTTTTAATGAATGCCTTAAAAGAATCAGCTAGACGTATAGAATCGTTGGATGAAGAATGGAATAAAAAAGAATCAATAAACCTTTCCTTAACTTATCAAAATTTTGATTATGAACATATAAATGTTAAATATCAAAAAATCATTTCTTTAGATAAAATGGTTATTGCTCCATGCATATATGATTTAATTAATATATTTAATGAGGCATATATTTCTCGTATTGATATAAAAAAATTGTTCAAGGAATACATGGGAATACATCCACTTGAACAATATGAAATTGATTGGTTATTAGCATTTCTTTTTATACCCGAATATAAAACAAATGTAAATATCAAAGATGATATTGATTATCAATTTACACTATTATCTAGACTTCATAGTATTGAAAATTTAGCAACATACTTAAATAGCTTTAATAGTGATTAATTTATTTCAGGAAAATTAGATACAAACTCTAAGAATTCTTTTGAGGAAGAAATATATTTAGCTTCCTCTTTTTCTTCTGGATGTAACAAATTATCAGTGATTAAATAAGTATTCAATAATCCTACTTTTTTACAGCATAAATCTTCTATTGCATCATTACCAACAACAAGTACTTCATCTCTATTGATGTCAAATTTAGTGATTATTTCTTCAAAAAATAATGGATTTGGCTTTGAATAATGACAATCTGTAAAAGAAGTAATGTATTCAAATTTATTATGATCTACATTAGCCCATGACATACGTGCAAGAGTGGCAACAAGAGGAAATAAAGGATTAGTAGTTAAATATAATTTGTATCCTTTCTTATATAATATATTGATAGCCTCTACCATATTTATATTTTCAGAAATAGAAGGTGAAACACCAATAAAGTATTTTTCATAAAATTCTACCATTATAGGTTCTATATTATTCCTTTTTATATTTGTCGATTTTTCAAATTCATTCCAAAATAATTCTTCATTTGTTACTTTTCCATCATTTGTGACCATTTTCAATGATGAATTTAGTATTGCTTTTGATATTGCTTCGGCATATTCGATTTTTTTGCTTGTTAAATATTTAGCTATTTCTGATATATATAATTTAATAAATAAATCTAAATCCATATTTAATAATGTTCCATCTAAATCAAAGAATATAGTTTTTATCATATCTTCTAACCTCCGTTTTAAAAAATTATAACATGATAATTATATTTTATTGTAAATAATAAATATATGAAATTTTAAAAAATTATAGCAATAAATTCTTTGGTATGTTAATATAGTATCGCGTAAACATTTCGGAGGTGTCAAGGTTATGCGTGATGATATTATATTCCGTTGCACAGAATGTGGAAATGAAAATTACATCGGTACAAAAAATAAACGTAATCATCCAGATAGAATGGAAATTAAAAAGTACTGCAAAAAGTGCAATAAAAAAACTGTACACAAAGAAAAGAAATAAGGGTTACCTTATTTTTTTTTTGAAAAAAGCCATAATAAAAATGGTGATATAATGAAAAAAAGTTATTTATTAGCACTATCAATATATGTAACATTAATATGCTTCTTGCTTTTTGAAGCCTTATATTATTTAGATTTTTTTCCAATGAATATTTATAGATTACTTAATATAAGTACTAATAATAAATTTTTATCTTTTATCTTTTTTTTATTGTGTTCAGCAACATTCTTCTTTTTATTTGGAATTATTTTAAATCGTTTTTCCTATTTATTTAAAACAAAAAAAAGCATTTATTTAATAATTATTATTTTATATTTTGTTATTAATTTAACATTTAAAATTACTGATAAATCCCATGAAATATTTAATCCTATAAGTCAAATAGCACTATTTTGTATCAATATTATAGTTATTGATACATTTTTTTATTCCATATTATTTTCCAATTTGCTAAAATAATAAAGTACGAATAGGAGATGTATATATGATTAACATTACAGAATTAAGACCTGGTAACACATTCGAATATGAAGGCAACATCTTTACATGTCTTGATATTGCTCTTAACAAAACTGCTATGGCTAAAATGAAAGTTAAAGTCAAAGCTAAAAACTTAAGAACTGGTGGCGTTTTAGAATTATCATTTATCGGTGGAGATAAAGTTGAACTAGCTCACCTAGATAAGAAAAAAATGCAATATCTTTATAACGATGGAACTTCATTAGTCTTTATGGACAATGATACATTTGATCAAGTTGAAATTCCTGAATCTCGTTTAGAATGGGAAAAGAATTTCTTAAAAGGTAATGAAGAAGTTACAATTGTATTTTTAGGACAAGAAGTTTTAGGTGTTAACTTACCAATTACAGTATCTTTAGAAGTAACAGAATGTGAACCTGCAGTTAAAGGCGATACAGTCAATAAAGCTATGAAAGAATGTACAACTGAAACTGGTTACAAAGTTAAAGTACCTCTATTTATATCAGAAGGATCTGTTATCATCGTTAGAACTGATACTGGCGAATACGACGGTAGAGAGTAAGATAGTCAAAAACATATTTGGAAACAAATATGTTTTTTTTATTTTAAGTACTAAATAAACACAATTAAACATATATACTTTTAGGAGGCATAGTAATGAATAAACAACTTGTTGCTTTTTTATCTATGTTATCACTAGTATTAGTATTATCAGTGTATTATGTAATGCTACCATTTGAGAATGTTCCAACAACTAATAGTAAGAATGTTTCTTCTATTATAACTACAACTGATGATGCATATTTTGCATCCTTAGCAGCAGAACAAGATAATAATTATGATTTATTATTCGAAGAAAATTATAAAATATTATGTGAGTCAACATATACACAAGAAGAAAAAGTTGAAGCTTTAGAAACAATATCTCAACTAGAAACTAAAAGGCATAAAGAAAATGAGATTCGTGATTTAATTCTTGGCAATGGACATCCATCTTGCTTTATAGAAATAAAAGATGATTCAATATATGTATTTGTCAAATCAACTACAAAAACTAAAAATGAAATAGTAAATATTATGGAATTGGTTGATACAATAATTTCAAGCAAATATGTTTATGTTAAATTTGTTTAAAAAATTATTGAACTAAACTAATTCAATGTAAAACACATTTAAGACTAAACCTTGTAAAAAAGCAAAAAATAGTATAGTATTAACAATTGAGGTGAGATTAATGCAAGTATTAACAATTTTGGCAGCATCAATGGATATTACAGTAACAGCATTTATTTTTAGTTTAATCGGTGTTTTAATATTAGGTGGTGTTGCAGGATTTTTCATCGCTAGAACAGTTTTCAAAAAAGAACTAAAGAAAAATCCACCAATTAATGAAAAGATGATTAGAGCAATGTTCTTATCAATGGGACGTAAACCTAGTGAAGCTCAAGTTCGTCAAGTCATTAATAACATGAACAAAAATATGTAAAAATAAAACATTCCTTAGGGAATGTTTTTATTTACTTAATATATACTAATTTTCTACTAATTTACTACTTAAGCCATGAGATCTTTGATTCTTCATGTTTAGCAATGCGTTTGATATTTTGACTATGACGAATGATAAGTATAATGGTTTCAAATGTCATTAAGATAGGAAAAGTAAAATTATTTGCCATTCCTGGATAAGTAATAAATTCATTAATACCTGGAACAAATACTAGAAAAGAAAGAAGAGTAGCTACAAGAGAACCTATAATAGATGATAAACTAACAAATTTGCTACATTTTAATGTTACAAAGAAACTCAAACCAGCACCTATTAAACTAATCCAAGAAGTTGCAATAATAGTAGCAGCAGTGCAAGAAACAGCTTTACCACCTTTAAAATTAGCAAATACTGGCCAACAATGACCAATCAATGTGGTTAAAGCACAACCATAATAAAAAATCTCAGGCATTTCATTAATTGAATAATTGATTAAATTCGTTTTTGTAAATAATAACCAAACTGTAAAATATGGAATGAATAGTTTTAACATGTCTAAGAATATTACAAGTAATCCGAATTTTTTTCCCATAACTCTTCCAGCATTTGTACCTCCAGAATTATGTGAACCAAAATCTCTTATATCATAATGGAAAAAGATTTTAGAAACTATAACGCCACATGGAATACTACCAAATAAATAACCTACAATAAGAACAGCAAATAATATTAAGAAAGGCATAATATTAAAGACCTCCTTTAAACATTTATTTATTCTACTATAATTATTTACCTATGACTAGTAAATAAATGATTTTTTTGATATAATATCAAAGATTGAAAAGTTAAAAAGGAGGCTTTTATAAATGGCAAATGAAGCAAAGCAAGCCACTTATAGTGCTAATGAACTTAACGTTTTAGAAGGCCTTACAGCTGTTAGAAAACGTCCAGGTATGTATATTGGTTCTACTAATAGTACTGGTTTACATCACTTAATTTGGGAAATAGTTGATAATAGTGTAGATGAAGCTATGGCCGGTTTTGGTGACAAAATAAGTGTTATTATTCATAAAGATGGTTCCATATCTGTTAGTGATGAAGGACGTGGAGCGCCTACAGATATTAATAAAAAATATAATAAATCTGGTCTTGAATTAGTTTATGCAACATTACATGCCGGAGGTAAATTTGGAAGTGGTGCTTATCAAAGTGCTGGTGGTTTACATGGCGTAGGTGCTGCAGTTGTTAATGCGTTAAGTAGTTATTTAGATGTAACAGTTTATCGTAATAGAGAAATTACTCATATTAGATTTGAAAATGGTGGTAAAATTGCCATTCCTCAAGAAAAAATCGGAACAACTTCTAGACATGGAACAACAGTTAGATTTAAACCTGATCCAAAGATTTTTTCAACAACAGAATTTAAATGGGATGTAATCTACAATCATTTACAAGAATCAGCATTTTTATTAAAAAATGTTACTTTCACTTTAAAAGATGAAAAAAATGGATTAGATGCAACATTCCATTATGAAAACGGAATGTCTGAATATATTTCATTATTAAATCAAAATAAAATTCCAATGAGTCAAGTTGTATCATTTGAAGATAATTCAAATGACATTAAAATGGAAATTGCTTTTCAATATTGTAAAGAAGATTATGGTGAAACAGTATATTCATATGTAAATAATTTAAGAACACGTGATGGTGGTACACACGAAACTGGATTTAGATCAGGTTTTACACGTGCTGTTAATGATTTTGCTGAAAAGAACTCATTATTAAAAGGAAAAATTAAGCTCGAAGGTAGTGATATTAGAGAAGGCTTAACTGCTATAATTTCTTTAAAAGTTCCTGAATCAAAACTTGAATTTGAAGGACAAACAAAAGGAAAACTAGGAACTCCTGAAGCTAAATCTTGTGTAGAAAATTTCATTTTCAATAAGATGAGTTATTTTTTAGAAGAGAATAGAGAATTTGCTGTTGTCTTAATTAAAAAATGTATTGATTCACAAATTGCTCGTGAAGCAGCTCGAAAAGCTCGTGAAGAAGCTCGTTCAAATAAAAGTAAAAAGAAACAAGAAATTATTTTGTCAGATAAATTAACACCTGCTCAATCAAAAGATTATAAAAAGAATGAATTATTTATTGTTGAAGGTGATTCTGCTGGTGGTACAGCAAGAACTGGACGTAATAGAATTTATCAAGCTATTTTACCTTTAAGAGGTAAACCATTAAATACTGATGGTATCACAATGGATAAAATGTTAAAAAATGAAGAATTCGCAACGCTAATTAATACAATTGGTGCTGGTGTAGGACAGAATTTTGATATTGAAGATTCACATTATGGAAAGATTATTATCATGACCGATGCTGATACCGATGGTGCTCATATTCAAACATTATTATTAACTTTCTTCTGTCACTATATGAGACCACTTGTAACAAACGGTTATATATATGTTGCTGTTCCTCCACTTTACAAAGTATATAAGTACGATAAAAACAATAAAGAAATAAATTGTTATGCTTGGGATGATGAAGGCTTAGAAGAAGCTAAAAGAAAAATTGGTCCAGGATATCGTATTTCACGCTATAAAGGTCTAGGAGAAATGAATAGTGACCAATTATGGGAAACAACTATGAATCCACAAACAAGAACCTTAATTAAAGTTAATATTGAAGATCCACTATTAGCTGAAAAAAGAATTAATGTTTTAATGGGCAAAGACACGACCCTACGTAAACAATGGATTGAGGAAAATGTTGATTTTTCAGAAAAAGATGATTTTTTAATAAAGGAGATTAAAAAGTAATGGCTAGCAAGAATAAAAAAGATCAAATATTACTTTTTGATAGTTCAAATGAATATATTGAAGAACAACCATTAGAAGAAATCATGGGAGATCGTTATGCAGTATATGCTAAATATGTAATTCAAGATCGTGCTATCCCTGATGTTCGTGATGGATTAAAACCTGTTCAAAGACGTGTCTTATATTCAATGTTCCTTGATAAAAATACTTCCTCACATCCAACTAGAAAATGTGCACATACTGTCGGTGCTGTTATGGGTAAATTTCATCCTCATGGTGACTCATCTATTTATAATGCTCTTGCTCGTATGTCTCAAGATTGGAAGGTTAGACTACCACTAATTGATTTCCAAGGAAATAATGGATCAATTGATGGAGATAACCCTGCTGCTTATCGTTATACTGAAGCTAGACTAAGTTCAGCTGCTGAAGAGTTAATTAAAGACTTAGAAAAAGATACAGTCGATATGAAATTAACTTTCGATGATACTCAACTTGAACCAATTGTATTACCAGCTCGATTCCCTAATTTATTAGTAAACGGAACAGAAGGTATTGCAGTCGCTGTTGCAACAAACATTCCTCCTCACAATTTAAAAGAAGTGTGTGAAGCTGTAATTTATCGTTTACAACATAAAAGATGTTCCATTGATGAATTATTAGAAATTGTTAAAGGCCCTGATTTCCCTACGGGTGGTATCATATACAAAGATGAAGGTTTAAGAGCTATTTATGAAAAAGGACAAGGTCGTATTGAAGTAGCATCAAAAACTCACTTTGATTATTCAAATAAAAATTTTAATCAAATTATTATAACTGAGATTCCTTATGGTGTTATTAAAAAGAATTTGGTTTATGAAATTGATAAATTAAGACATGATAAAGTAATCGACGGTATTCTTGAAATTAGAGATGAATCTGATAGAGAAGGACTTCGTGTTGCTATTGATATTAAAAAAGAGAGTAATGAAGAAGTTATTCTTACTTATTTAATGAATAAAACTTCTTTAAAATCAAGTTACTCAGCAAATATGGTCGCTATTATTGATAATAGACCAAAAACATTTTCTTTAGTTGAATACATTGATGCATACATTGTACATCAAGAAGAAGTTATTACTCGCCGTTCAAGATTTGATTTAGAAAAATATAAAACTCGCTTACATATTGTAGAAGGTTTAATTAAAGCAATTTCTATTGTTGACCAAGTAGTTGAAGTAATACGCGCCTCAAAAGATAAAGCTGATTCTAAACTTAATATTCAAAATAAATTTGGTTTTACCGAGCCACAATCTGAAGCAATCGTTACATTACAATTATATAAATTATCTAACACAGATATTTCCATATTTGTTAATGAAAAAGAAACACTTGAAACAAATATTAAAGAACTAAATGAAATTCTTGAAGACAAGAATAAACTAGATCGTTTAATTATTCGCGATTTAAAAGAGATAATAACTAAATATAATAGTGATCGTAAAACTAGCATTGAAGACAAAGTCGTTGCTAAGGTCATTGATAAACGTGACTTAATTTCAAAAGAAGAAGTGATGATTGCTGTAACTAGAGATGGTTATATTAAACGTTCAACGTTAAAATCATATAAAGCCGGTGAAGGATGTCTTCCAGGTTTAAAAGATGGAGATTTATTAATTGGTAAAGCTCAATGTCTAACAACCGATAACTTACTTTTATTTACTAATCTAGGTAACTATTGTATGGTTCCCGTCCATGAAATAACAGAAACTAGATGGAAAGATGAAGGAAAACATATTAATTTAATAGTCTCTTTACCAGCTGAAGAGAAAATTATTAAATGTATAGCCCTTGATAAATTCCGTGATGATTTATTTGTAGCATTAGTTACACACAATGGACAAATCAAACGTACTAAATTAAGCTTATTTGAATTACAACGTTATACTAAACCTATTGCATGTACCAAATTATTACATGATGATTTTGTAGTTGATGTTCAAGTAACATCAGGTAATAGTGACATTTTAATTCTAACTTCTGGTGGTGGAGTTGCATTATTCAATGAAAATGACATTACACCAATCGGAATTAAAGCAAGTGGCGTTAAATCTATACCAAATAATAAACTTGGTTACGTTGTTAATATGTTAAAATACGAATCCGATGAAAAGGGTAGAATATTATTGTTAACTGATCAAGGCTGTTATCGTTTTGCAGATTATAATTATGCAACTAAAACAAGCCGTCTTGCTAAAATGCAATACTTCTTTAAATGTTTTAAATCAGATGTTCATAATTTAGTTTATGCTGCAAAAGCTCCTAAGAATTATGATCCATATGATGTATTAACTATATTAGATAATAAAGAAGAATTTAGATTTACAGTCGAAGATACTCATATTACTCCTATTGATAAATATGTTAAACAAAATATCGAAAGTTTACCAAATAAAACAAAAATCGAATTTGTTTATGGTGATAATTTAATCGTTGTTAATGATTCATTTGAATCTCATATCGATGAAGCTCCAATTATGCAAAAAACAAATGATTTAAATTCACTAGATGATGATAGTGATAATTCAAATGATTTAAAACAAAGTTCAATATTTGATGATATGGGTGATTAATTTATAGTCTTAATCATTTAAAAAGGTGCCTTATTAAAAAAGGCACCTTTTGTTTTTGAACTTATTATTTAATTGATTTATTACAATAACGATAACAATAATAATGCTGTTTCTGTTACAGATTCATCATCTGTAGTTAAATTAATGTACATAGAATAAACCCAAAATGTAACTGAAAAAACAATTCCACAAATTGATAAAATCATAATACGAACACGCATTGTAGGATTATCTGCATAAACTTTCTTACTAGATTGTAAGGAGGTAACAGACATTATAAGACCAAAAATAGGAACAAATATTGATAATAATAATCCCAATCCTGCCATAAGAGTTAAATCCATTTGTTTTCTAGATGATACTGGAGCATTAGTTGAAACATCTTTAAATGATCTACTGCCATCACTATTTTTTTCAAATCCAGAAGTATTAGATTTTTCATCTAATGTACCATAAAGCTTATTTGGAGCTCCACAATTATTACAATAAGCATCGTTATAAGATAACTTATTGCCACAAACTGTGCAATAGAGAACATTGTCATTTGTTATTTCTTTAATATTTTTTTCTTTTTCAAGTATAGAACTTTCTTCGGTATTAAAATTAGTGTCGTTAGTTATTTCTTGATTAACTTTTTCATTTTTATCACTTAATGATACTGCATTAGCATTCTCTTCAAATTGATGAAAACAAAAAGGGCAAGTCTTTTCATTTACATCAATAAGACTTTTACATGAAGGACATTTTTTTGTTGTTTTTTTAGCCATATATATCACCTTACATTATTATATATAATTTGATTTATTTTTTACAATGTTTTTTAAATTCTTGTAGTAATTTTATTAAAGCTCTTTTTTCAATGCGTGATACATATGATCTAGAAATATTATATGTATCTGCTATTTCTTGCTGCGTTAACTCATTAGAATTATTTAAGCCATATCTTAATGTTAATATTTGCATTTCTCGGTCATCAAGTACTTCAAAATATTGTTTTAACTTTTTAATGTCATATTGTTTATTTAAATAATTTTTAATATCTTCATCATCACTAGGATATACATCTTGAATAGTTATTTCACTTCCATCTTTATCAGATCCTATAGTATCTAGAAGTGAAACTGTATAAGGAGCTTTCTTATTTAATCTTATAACCATCAATATTTCATTTTCGATACATCGAGCAGCATATGTTGCTAACTTTACGCTTTTTTCAAGAGAAAATGTATCAATAGCTTTGATTAAACCTATTATTCCTATTGAAATTATATCTTCATTTAATTCATCCATATTTTCATATTTTTTAGCAATATGTGCTACTAAACGTAAATTACGTTCAATAAGAATATTTCGTGCTTCATCATGAGTTTTTTTATCCATTAGTTGCATAATATATTTTTCTTCTTCCTCTTCTGTTAAACGGGGAGGAAAAATATTATTATGGATATAACCTAAATAAATCTTTATATTTAAAAACAATTGTTCAAAGAGCATTTAAAATCCTCTTTATATTATATTTTTTTATATAATCAATTAGAATTATAATCTATAGTAAAAAAATCAATTATTTGTTTATTCAAACGTAAATATTATGTAAAATATAATTGAAGGAGAATTGTAATATGAACAAATTAGTAATACCAACATATTATGCAAAATCCTTATTTGAAGTAGATGTGTTATTTTTTGTAAAAAATAATATTCATTTTATTTTTACGGACTTAGATAATACACTTGATTCTTTTAAGCAAAAAGAGCCTACAGAAAAAGTTATTACATTAAAAGAAAAGCTTTTGGAAAATAATATTGAACTAATAATTATTTCAAATAACAAAGGACCACGTGTTTCTAAATATTCAAATTCATTAGGTGTTAGATATCTTTCTAAAGCAGGTAAACCATTTCCTTTTAAAATAAGAAAATATATGAGAACAAATAAAATAAAACCTGAGGAAGTAATTATGGTAGGAGATCAACTTATGACCGATATTAAATCAGGTAATGGAGCTCATATAAAAACATTACTTACTGAACCTATTGTAGATGAAGATCAATGGCAAACACGCTTTAATCGAATGTTTGATAAACCAGTAAGAAAAAGATTAAAAAAGAAGAAGCTATTAAATGATTGGAGGAATTATTGCAATGACTGAAAAAGTAAAAACAGAATTAGAACTTGAAGTTGAAGAAGAATTAGGTCAACACCAATATTGCTTTGGTTGTGGAGTCCGTTTACAAACAGAACATCCTCATGAAAGAGGATATGTTCCACAAAATGTTTTAGCAAATAATGGACCGGTATTATGTCAAAGATGTTTTAAAATTCAACATTATGCTGAAGATAAAAATAGTGAAGTATTTGACAAAGAAGGATTTTTAAAGATTCTTGACAAAGCTAAAGAAGAAAATGCCATTATTGTTTATGTTGTTGATTTATTTTCTTTTGAAGCAAGTTTCATACCTGAAATTAATGAAAGACTTGCTAATATGGATGTTATTTTAGTCGCAAACAAAAGAGATATTCTTCCTAGATCAGTGGATGATGAAAAACTTAAAGCATATGTTTTAAAACGAGCTGAGGATGTAAATATTAATGTAGTTGATATTGGTGTAACTTCAGCAAGTAAAAATTATAATATTGATAGTTTTATGCATGCATTAATGTCCTTAAGAAATAATGGCAATGTATATTTCGTTGGTTCAGCATCTGCTGGTAAATCTTCTTTAATTAATACTTTATTAAAGAATTATTCTAATGAAACATCAAATTTTATCACAACATCACCTTATCCAGGAACAACTATTAATGTCATTGAAATTCCAATAGATGATGTATCTTATATTTATGATACTCCTGGATTAACAGTTTATAATTCAATGCTAAATGCAGTTGATAAAAACGTTATTAACTTGATAACTCCAAAAACGGAGATTAAACCTAAAACATATCAATTAGAAAGCAAGCAATCTTTACTTTTAGGTGGATTAGCTTACATTGATTTTGTTGAAGGACCAAGAAGTAATTTTACAGTTTATGCTTCTAATATGGTTCAAATTTCTCGTTCACGTATGTCTCGTGCTCAAGATGTTTTTGATACTTTTGTTAGAACAAAACAAATTAAACCAATTTCTTCAACAATTAAATCACATCATGATTTAGTAGAACATTCATTTGTTTTACAACCAGGTAAGAAATATGATGTAGGTATCTCTGGTTATGGTTGGATTTCTACACAAGGTAATGGACAAAAACTAATAGTACACGCACCAAACAATGTATCAGTTTACATTTGCGATGCTAAGATTTGAGGTATTTAAAATGATAACATTAACAGGTAAACAAAAAAGACAATTAAGAGCATTAGCAAATACAATTGATGCTCAAATACAAATAGGTAAAAATGAAATTTCTGATAATTTAATTGAAACAATTGACAAGGCTCTTACTGCTCATGAATTAATTAAAATAAGTGTTTTAAAATCAGTTGATTCACCACTTTTAGAAATTGCATTAGATGTTAGTTCTGCAACTAATTCAACTATAGTTCAAACAATAGGAAGAGTAATAGTTTTATATCGTCAAAACTTAAAAAAAGCTGACCATATAAAATTGCAAAAATAATATGAAAAAAGTTATTTTATTTGGTGGAACTTTTGATCCTATTCATCAAGGACATATCAAAATTGCATTAGCAGCCAAAAAACAAATACAAGCTGATGAAGTAATTTTTATATTATCTAAAAATCCTCGTTGGAAAACACCCACTGTCAATACAATTGATAGGTTAAATATGCTAAAAATTGCTATCAAAGATTATGAAGGCTTTTCATATTCGACCTTTGAAATTGATAATGATAGTGATTTTGATTATTCAATTGATACTGCTCGTCATTTTGTTGACGAATCCAAAAAGAATAATGAAGATATAAAATATTATTGGTTAATTGGTAGTGATCAAGTTGCTCAACTTGATCGATGGGCCCAAATTGATGAATTAGCATCACTTGTTCAATTTGTATATTATAATCGTGAAACTGATAAAGATAATAAAGAAAACATTAAAAAATATAATGTTTTAAAAATTGAGGGTGAAAAGATAAATATTTCAAGTACTTCCGTTCGTCGTATTGAAAATTGTGAACTTGATGATAAAGTTTTTGATTATATGTGTGATCATGGTCTTTATTATTTAAAAGATTTAAAAAATTTATTATCACCTAAAAGATTTGCTCATTCAGTATCTGTTGCAAGGTTATCTCGCGATATAGCTAAAGCAAATCATAAAAATTATAATCTTGCTTTTTATGCAGGCTTATTCCATGATGTTGGTAAAAATGTTGATGATGATAAATCATATGAATTGCTAAAGAAGTATTATAGTGACTTTATTGATATGCCTAAATGGTCATGGCATCAATTTATTGGAGTAATTGTAGCTCGTGATCAATTTAATATTGAAGACAATGAAATATTGGAAAGTATTTGTTTTCACGCAACAGGTAGATCATCAATGAGTCCACTTGGAAAAATCATTTACTCAGCAGATAAAATAGATCCTCTAAGAGGTTATGATTCTTCATCATTAATAAAATCATGTATGAGAGACTATGCTAAAGGATTTGTAGAAGTTTTAAAAGCTAATAAAGAATATCTAGAAGAAAATAATAAATTAGAAAAAAATAGATTAACAGAAGATTGTTATAAGTATTATATTAAGGGTTAATAAATATGAGTGAAAGTAAATTGAAATTAATATTAAAAGCATTAGATGAGAAAAAAGCTGAACAAATATCTGTCATTGATATTTCAAATAAGATTCCAATGTTTGATTATTACGTTATTGCAAATGGTTCTAATCCTCGTCAATTAAATGCTTTATCAAATGCTGTAGAAGAGGCCGTAGAAAAACTAAATGAACATATTCATCACATCGAAGGTACTGGTGATTCTGGATGGATGATAGTTGATGCAAATGACATTATTGTTCATGTATTTACAAATGAAACTAGAGAATATTTTGACTTTGATAATCTATTTAAAGATTGTCCAGCCATTAATGTAGAATCATTACTAAAATAGTAGAAGAGAGCAATGTAATGAATAATTACATTGTTTTTTTTACCAAATTTGACAAAAATTATATAAAAATAACTACTTCGTATAATATATATTATGTAAACTAAAATATAAAAAGTAACGATTGAATGGTAGTTTTCCACATTTTTTAACAAATATTCTTTACGTAGTAAAGACAAATTAATATTTCTAGTTTTCCACAATCAAAATTTCTACATACTTTCGAACTACTAATTTACTACTAATTATTAACTAATTGTAAAAAAATATAATTTAATATTTATTAATTTTTAAAGTTTTCATTATCTTATAATTATAAATATATTAATTTATCGAAAATAAAGCGTTTTAAGACACTTTTTGTTTTTATTGAATTACTAAACGTTAAACACGTAAACATCGCTTAAAATGGCTATTTTGTGGCAAATATAGGCATTTGCATAAATTTACATAATAAAAGCTGTTTAGATTTTACTCTAAACAGCTATTTTTACTTTAATAATTCTTTAATAGAAGTACCAATTAGTTCTTCATTTTGTTTTAAATTAAAGTTTTCTAATATTGTTGCTCCAATATCTGCAAATGCATTACGATCCTCTAAATGTTTGCCATCATTAAATTTTCTTGAATAACATAATAATGGAACTCTTTCACGAGTATGATCACTACCTGGAGCTGTTGGGTCATTACCATGATCAGCTGTAATCATCAATAAATCATCTTCTTTTAAATTAGATAATAAAGTTCCTAATTGTTCATCAAATGTTTCAAATGCTTTACCATAACCAATAGGATTTCTTCTATGTCCATATTCAGAATCAAATTCAACTAGATTAACAAAGCATAATCCATTAAAATCATTATCCTTTGCAATATTAATTGTTTTTTCCATGCCATCGACATTAGAAACTGTTTTAATTTTTTCAGTAACACCACAGTTATTAAAGATATCAGCGATTTTACCAACACAGACTACATCATAATTATTTTCTTTTAAATAATCCATGACCGTCTTTTTAGAAGGTGACAATGCATAATCATGCCTATTTGAAGTACGTTTGAATGAAGATGCATCTTCTCCTACATAAGGACGAGCAATAATCCTTCCTAATAACCATTCTGGTTTCATACAAATATCACGAGCTATTTCACAATACTTATATAAATCTTCTAATGGAATATATTTTTCATGACCACATATTTGAAGAACACTATCAGAAGATGTATAGACAATAAGTGCCCCCGTTTTAATTTGCTCTTCTCCAAGATCTTTTAAAATTTCCGTTCCTGATGCTGCATAATTACCTATTACTTTACGCCCAGTTCTTTGTTCTAATTCTTCAATTAATTCTTTTGGAAAACCTGTATCTGTGAAAGTTTTAAATGCCTTTGTTGTCAAAACGCCCATCATTTCCCAGTGACCAGTCATTGTATCTTTACCATTACTTGCTTCATTTAAAATAAGTGAATAAGAATGTGGATGATTAACTTTAGTTGTTCCTTTTACGTTTCCTAAATCAGCAATGCCTAAAGATTCTAAATGAGGAATATTTAAACCATTACATTTTTCAGAAACATGGACAAAGGTATTGCAAGATAAACTATCGCCGAATTTTGTAGCATCTTTCATAGCACCAATACCTGCTGAGTCCATAACAATAACAAAAATTCTTTTAAATTTATTCATATTAACCTCCCTAACTTTAATTATATATCTTTTATGTATCTTCTACAAACAAAAGGGTTATAAAAAAGAAAATCTTTCATTCCTTAAAATGAAAGATCTAAATATTATAATGTTTCAAGTATTTCATCTTTTCTTTTATTAATAACTACATCAACTTTTTGTTGATATATTTCAAAAATAACAACCATGCCAATACCTAAAACTAATGAAATGATACCTATATTCGATTGCATAAATAAGACAAACAAACCTAAGAAAACGCTACTATATCCACTATATTCACCTATTATTTTATCGTACGTAATGTTTGTTTCAAACGAACCACTTCCTGAATTAGCATCCCCTCTAAATGTATAAAGTTTTGTGCCTTCTTCATTTGTTTTTATATTAATTAAACGGTGAACAATTATATTTCTATCATCGTCATAAAAAGCATATACTTTATATAATTCCATATCGTTTTCAGTTTCAATATCATTAAGCTTTATTAAAGAAAACTGTAGAATTTGATCTTCTAAACCATTTTCTGAAATATATGTATTTTTTGTATTAACTTTCTCCATAGATCCAGTTTCTATTACTAATACTTTCGCTCCAAAATAACCAGTTACGCCAGTTGAAATACGAGAAGCTAATCCGAAAACAAATCCAGTGCCAAGCACCACATATAATAAGATAATAACTGCTAGCATTATCTTTTGTGTTATTTTTCTTTTTTTGATTATCTTATCTTTCATGAAAGCTAAAGGAGTAGTTAATTTGTCTTGTTTTCGCACAATTTTAATTTCATTTTTTGTTGAATCAGGAGCTTCTTCAAAATATTCTTTATATTCACTTAAAATTTCTTTTTTTACAAGATTATCTTCAAGACCAAGATTTATACATTTTTTAAAAAAATGAGTA
>JAXFTN010000150.1:0-4101 GCA_034176765.1 Bacilli bacterium
CTTCTTCAAATTATCAAAATATTCAAATTCTTTATATATTTTACCTGAAGAAATGTTAGTAAATAAATCACAGTTAATGAATTTTGAAATAAATCCTTTAATTCTTTCATCCTTAATAAAAGATAAATCTTTAGTAGTAAAATCTACTAATTCCATATATTCATGTAATTTAGTACCAAATTGCATTGTTTCAACATTAGCTTCTAATCCAATTTCTTTACTTCCATGTTTATATTCGATTGGTTTTACATTTATTTCTAAAGGTATATACTCAAATTTTTCTTGCTCTACTTCGCTTTTATTTAATATTATTTCAGGAATTGAAGTAGTTGTATAATCAAAATAACTTTTCTTAATTTTTGTATCACGTAAGCCAGTATCTAATAATTGTAAGAATGAAGAGTATTTAGATGTAATATTATTAAAACTTGTATCATCTTCTTCATCATCATCCATAGTTTTATCATTAACATTTTGCTTATCAATCTTTTTATTAGTGTAATTTAAAAAGATTAATTTTTCTCTAGCTCTAGTTAATGCTACATATAGAAGACGTATTTGTTCAGCTAAATTTGCTTTCTCTTCTTCTATAGAAAAACATTCATGAATTAGATTTAATTTATCTTCACTACTTGAAGGTGGCAAAGCTATACCAAAGCGCGAGATGCCATATTTATTTTTAATTTCTTGTGTATTAAATTGTCTCCATAATTCTGGGAAATAAACGATTGGAAATTCAAGCCCTTTTGATTTATGAATTGTCATAATTCTTACGCTATTACCACACTCTTTATTTGGTGGAACTTCAATTGATAAATTATAATCGTCTAGAGTCTCCAAAAAGATTATAAACTCATCTAAAGTATAACCTAGTTTACACATTTCTTTAAAATAAGAAATAATGACATCTAAATAAGTTGCATTTGTTTTAACATTACCAATACGTAAAATCTTTTTATAAAAAGATAAATCAAATATTAAATGTTCAAATAACATTGCATCATTATCATATTTATATTTATCAAGAAGTTCTTTAATTTCAAGAATAATATCATCATTAATATAATCATTATTTCTTGTTAATAAATAGATTTTTTCATCGCTATATTGATAAACAAATGAACGTGCAAGAGATATAAATGCGTGTTTAAATTCTAAAGAATCACATGTATTAGATTTTATATTCTTAACGATTTTTAAAAGACTTAACAAAATTGCAACTAAGTCATTGGATACAATATTTAAATTCTTTTCGATATATAAAGGTATATTAAATTCATTAAAAATTGTGTAATAATCATTAAATGTATTTGATCTTGAAATTAATATACAAAAATCTTTAAATTCACATTTTCTAGAGACTAGACCATCTTTTCCTTTTTCAACAACTTGATATCCTTCATTAATCTTTTTAATAATATCATTAGCTATAGCATAAGCTTCATATTTTGTTGAGTCTGGCTTAGTAACATCATTAAAAGTCATAATAAGTTCTAGCGTATTATCTTCTTCATTATGATCTAAATATGCCTTATTTCCTACATTAATAATGTGTTCATTTTTATAATCAATTGATGTATTCTCTTCATTCATAATGATAGAAAATATTTCATTAATAGGTTCAAGAACTTCTTTTCTAGATCTGAAGTTCGTATTCATATCTACAACTTCACCTTCATAAGTATTTTTATATCTGTCATATCTTTGTTTAAAAAGTTCACACCTTGCATTTCTAAACCTATAAATAGATTGTTTAATATCACCAACAACATATAAGTTATTATTCGAAATTAAATTAATAAATGTATCTTGAACAGTAGATGTATCTTGATACTCGTCAATCATTATCATTTTATAACTATGTTTAATTTCTTCACGTATATCGTTATTTTCAATAATTAAATTTAAAGCCATTCTTTGAATATCATCAAAAGCATAAACGTTATGTTCTTTCTTAAATTCTAATAACTCTAAGTATATTTCTTTAACGATATCAATAAGTTTTGAAAAATAAGGCTTTTGATTTTGTATTTCATTAATTAATTCGCTTTTTGATTGAGGTAAAGACTCAATATAAGGTAATAATCCTTTCTTTGTTTTACTATTTTTATATATATCTTTAAATGCTTTAGTTTCTTCTTTTCCAAATATTGCTTTTATTTGTCTTATAGGAAACTCACGTGGTATAGAATTTATAATATTATCATAATCTTTTGACGCATTAAAAAATTCACTAAATGCATTAGTAATTAAATCTTTATAAGTATCAGTGCTATTTTTCTTGATAGGGTCCTCTGATAAATAAGGTACTAAATCAATCATTTTTTTACGATAAGCAAAAATTTTATCTATGATTGTATTAATAATATTGTTTTCAATAAATGATTCACTACAATGTTCTTCAACATAATTATTCATAGCATCAAGAGGATTAATTTCCAAACAAAAATATTTAAATATTTTAAATAACAAGTCTTCAATTTTAGAATCATCATTAACACATGTCATTTTAATAAGATTATTGAAAATTTCATCGTCTTGCTTTGAATATAATTGTTCTAATTTTTCTTTTGCCTTTAAACGAAATTTAACAGCTAATATATTCTCATCAATAATAGATACATTAGATGGTAAACCTAATTTAAAATGATATTTCTTTACAATAGAAAAAGCATAAGAATCAAAGGTACTAATTTGCGAAACATCAACATCATTAGCATCTTCTAAATTGTTATCTTTTAAAACTTTTCTAATTCTTTCTTTCATTTCAGAAGCAGCTAATGTAGTGAAAGTAACAATTAAAAATTCTTTAATGTGAAATCCTTTTTCTTTAATAAAGTAAAGTACACGTTCAGATAAAACACTTGTCTTTCCTGATCCAGCTCCAGCAGAAACAATTAGATTACCTTCAGTGACAATAGCTTTTTCTTGTTCCTTAGTTGCCTTCATCTGCACTTTCCTCCTCTTCATTATTATCTAAATTAATATAATTCTCATCTTCTGGAAGTTTTGCAAAACATATATCATGATATTTACAAAATGCGCATTGCATTGTTTTACCCTTTACATGTTTTGGTTTGATGCTGAAATTACCTTCATTAATATTTTGAATTGTAGATGAAGCAAATTCTTCGGCTTTATTAATAAAATAAGTAATAGTGGAGGAATCTACTAAAGATTTACTTCCTCCTTTAAGATTTCCATCTTTAGATAAGCTAATTGATTTAACATATAAAGACTTGTTAGTTCCTGTGTTTGAATCTTCACTTTGCAAGTCAAAAGATGAATCAAAGAATCTATAGTCATTATAATTATTAATAGATAATCCATGGAATTTTAAATAATCCACATTTTTATAATCTAAAACATTTTGAATATATGAACCTATAAATTTATAAGATGGATAATTATATTGTAGTAACATCATATAAATAGGCAATTGCATATTAAGGCCACATTCAACATATTTAGAATCAAAATTAAAATTACCTGTTTTATAATCAACAATACTATAATACTTAGCTTGAGTATTAAGATATAATTTATCAACTTTACCATAGATAGTATATTCATCTTCTTCTATATTAATGGGCATCTTAAATTCAATTTCATTATGATATTCATTCATTTGTGTATGACTACTAAACTCTTTATGCCATAACAAAATAGATGGGATTTTTTCAATAAGTAAATCCAAAAAGAACCTATCTTTTCCAGATTTAAATTCACTATTTATATATTCTTGATACTTTTCAATATTAAAAGTTTCATACGTATCATTTTCAATAATCTTATGAAATAAATTACCTATCTTCATTTGTAATGTCGACTCAAACTCTTTGTTTAATCCTAAAACATAATTAACATAATAATAAAATGGACATACAGAATAATTATTTAAAGAAGTATAAGAAAAAACCTTTGTTTTATTTGACCACGATGAAATAGGTTTGAATAAATGAGAAAAATTACTGTATTCTATTTCGTCATTTCGATAAGCATTTAAATATTTTCCTTTTTCTTTATAGAGATTAAATTGATCTTTATCCTCTGCACATTCAAAATAAGCTAAATCTTTTGAAAAGCGAATATTATCAATGA
>JAXFTN010000151.1:0-3409 GCA_034176765.1 Bacilli bacterium
AATTTAACATTAATTAATTGTCATATAGAAGGCACTCAGCCTCTTTGTTATTGTACAAATCTTAAGTTAATTAATTGTACAACGAGTGGGTGTGACTTAGCTTTCGAAACATCGGATGTAGAAGCAACAATTATTGGAAAAATCGATTCAATTAAAAATCCACGCTCAGGAAATATATACGTTGATGAACTTGGAGAAACAGTAAATGAGTATACAAAATATCCAGTAAATGGTAAAGTTTTTGTCAAACATAGACAATAACTCTTAATGTATATTTGACCTTTTACTAGAAATTAGTAAAATATTATTAGGTGAGCAGTATGAAAAAAAAGAAACAAAAATCAAATAGAAAGCTTTGGTGGAGAATATCAAAAGGCTTAGTCAAAATTACTAAGAAGAAACCAGAGTGGGTTTTTATGGGTGAAGAATTTTGCGAGCGATCTATCATTTTATGTAATCATGTGGGCACAAAGTGTCCTCTTACATTAGAATACTTTTTTCCATATAATTTTCGTTTCTGGGGTACACATGAGATGACCGAAGGAATGAGAAGTATGTGTCATTATTTGCAAGATGTTTTCTATCCAATTAAAAAGGGATGGAAAAAAGTACCTTCAAAAATTATAGGTTTTTTGGGTACTCCAATTACTACATATATTTATGCTGGTTTAAATTTAATTCCAACATATAAGGATTTTCGTTTTATGACAACAATTAAAGAAAGCATTAAAACATTAAAGAAGAATGAGAATATAATCATTTTTCCAGAAGATTCTACAAATGGATATCAAGACGTTTTAGTAGGTTTTCATGGTGGATTTACAACACTTGCTTCAACAGCATTAAAAGAAGGTATGGATTTACCAATTTATGTTATGTATTATCAAAAGAAAAATCATCGCTTTGTAGTTGGTAAACCAATCAAGTATAGTGAACTAGTAAATAAAGGAATGACCAAAGATGAAATGTGTGAATATCTTTGTAATGAATGCAATATTTTAGGAGCATATCAAAAAGATATAGGAAATAAGTAAACGATTTGATATAATTTTATTAATTAATAAGGAGGCATTTTTATGAAAAGTGCAAAAGAATATAGACAAATAGGTCATGAAAGATTGGCTTTTCAAACAGGTAGATTAATTCTAGTATTTTTCCTTATAGGACTTTTTCTATCTTTTTGCAATCTAAGTATTAATATTAATGTTGAAGATTTAGAAGTAATATTGGTTAAACTTGGAATGACAAACGCAGAAGCAATTGTTGCTACTGTTACTCCTATTGTATTATTTTTAGGAGCAATATCATATGTTACACTGATAGCATCTTTATTACTTCCAGGACCATTTAGTTTATCACAAATTGTTATTTGTGAAAAAGCATATAACAAAGAAACAGTTGAGTACAAAGATATGTTCTCTGGTTTTAAGGATTTTAAAAGAGTTTTAATAGCTTCTATTTTAATGGATATTTACATTACTTTGTGGTCATTAATTTCTTTTGGAATTTTAGGTATTGTAAAAGCTTATGCTTATTCAATGACATATTATATTTTAAGAGAAGATTCTTCAATTAGTGCTAATGACGCTATTACAGCATCAAAGAATTTAATGATGGGTAAGAAAATGAAATTATTTGTCTTAGATTTAAGTTACATTGGTTGGTACATTTTATCTTCTTTAACATTCGGTATTTTATCATTATGGGTAACTCCACGTCACGCAATTGCTCAATATGCATTCTTTAAAGATGTAGATAGAGAGCATTATGGTGAGCCAACAAATGATGTTGTTGTAGAAGTAAAAGAAACAGTTATTGACGAATAACTAAATATTAAATTTAAAACCTATATTTTTATATAGGTTTTTTTAATGTTTTATAAGTTTTTATATTTTTGATTTAGCATTTATTGTAAAATAATTAAAAGAGAGTGATTAGTGATTATGATGGAATTTAAAGATAACAGTATTGTCATATGTCCTTCTAATGTTAAAGATTTCTTAATTAAGTCTATCTCTATTAATAATCCTTTTTTAAGAATTAAGTTTTTTACAAAAGAAGAGGTTTTAGAAGGCGTATATTATTCTTATGATGATAAAGCATTATTGTATCTTGTTAAAAGATATTCTTTTTCGTATGAAAATGCAAAAGAATTATTAGATAATATTACTCACATTTGTGCAAAGCCATCAAGTCAAAACATTTTGGAAATATATGAAGATTTATTAAATAGTAATTTACTTTATAAAAATGAAGTTTTTAATCGACACTTTATTGATAAAAAAGTATACATTATAAGTTATAGTAAAGAAGATCTCGAGCTTAATAAAGCTTTATCACTATTAAATTGTGATTTTATATATGTAGATTTAGAAAATAAAGAATATAGCCATGCAGTATATACATTTGATAACATCGAAAAAGAATTACGATATGTTACTAATTGTCTAGGTAAATTAATTCATAAGGGCGTTTCACTAAATAATATTTATTTTTATACATTTGATAGAAATTATGAATTTGAATTAAAGAAAATTTTATTAGAACTTAATGTTCCAAATGAATTATTTAATGATGAAACTTTAGCTGAGTCATTAATTTTTAATAAATATATTTCTTTTTTAGATGCTCTAGATTATGAGACTGCTTATGAACATTTAGTTAATGAAGTGGATGAAGACCACTATTCATATTGCCGTCAAATCAAAAATATAATGATTCAAATAAAAGATGTAGTATCTACAAAAGAAGAATTCATTAAATTATTAACTTTTAAAGCAAATAACACAATAGTGCCTATGAAGCGTTTTGAAGAAGCAATAAAGCTATGTAATTGCAATTCATTAATCGGTGATGAAGATTATGTTTTTATATTAGGATTCTCATTAGCTAATTTTCCTCTTGTTCATCAAGATAGGGATTTTTTCTTAGATATAGAAAAAGAAAGACTTGGTTTAAATACAACCAAAATCTTAAATCAAATTGAATATAATCAATTATCATGTTTTTTAAAAAACACTAAAAATATTATAATGACTATGTCTAATGTTGTTGCTGGTATTGAACAATTCCCATCATTACTTGTAAATAATAAAGATTTGTACTTAGAAAAAGGTATCATTGATAATATTCGCTTTTCAAAAGATTTAGCTTATTTTGAATGTGCAGAGGATAAAGATCAATTTAATCTTTATAAAGAAAAAGGCAAATATTTAAATGCTTATCGAAATGACGAAATAGAATACAGCAATTTTTCTCACTTATTCAAACCTATTTTAACGTGGTCAAATAAAACAAAGGTTTTTTCTTATACTTCTTTAAATAATTATTCTGTTTGTCCTTTTTATTATTTTGTTAATTATGTTTTAGGATTAAACAAAGAGTTTGAGTCGACATTACAAATGAAAAT
>JAXFTN010000152.1:0-2388 GCA_034176765.1 Bacilli bacterium
ATTACTAATTGTATATCTAGCTGCATTCCAAATCTTATTTAAATAAGCTGTAGCAGCTTGGATTTTTTCTTCACTAAAACGACTATCTAAACCTGGAGTAGAATTAGTTGTAATAAAATAACGTAATGCATCAGCACCATAATCTTCAACAACCTTAATAGGATCAACACCATTACCTAAAGATTTTGACATTTTACGTCCTTGTGAATCTCTAATCAATCCATGAATTAAAACATTTTCAAATGGTCTTTTCTTAGTGAATTCAAGAGATTGGAAAATCATTCTAGAAACCCAGAAGAAAATGATATCGTAACCAGTAACTAAAGTTGTTGTTGGAAAATAACGCTTAAAATCTTCTGATTCTTCATTTGGCCAACCTAATGTTGAAAAAGGCCATAACGCAGATGAAAACCATGTATCAAGTACATCCTCATCTTGAGTATAATTTTCAATATCTGCTGGAGGTACTTCACTAACTACTACTTCACCAGTTACTTTATGGTAATAAGCTGGAATTCTATGTCCCCACCATAATTGACGTGAAATACACCAATCATCAACTTTTTCCATCCATTGAATAAATGTTTTTTCAAAACGTTCTGGATAGAAATTAACTTTATCATCTGTTTTTTGATTTGCTAAAGATTGTTCAGCAAGTGGTTTCATCTTTACAAACCATTGCTTTGACAAATAAGGTTCAACAACAGCATCACTTCTTTCAGAGTGACCAACTTGGTGAACAATATCTTCGATTTTAATTAAACATCCTTTTTTCTCAATATCCTTTACAAGATTATCACGACATACCATTCTATCTTGACCGACATATTTACCAGATAGTGAATTCATTGTTCCATCATCATTCATACAAATAGGATGAGGGAAACCATATTTTTCACCAATAATAAAGTCATTAGGATCATGAGCAGGAGTACATTTCATTGCTCCCGTGCCAAACTCAATATCAACATATTCATCTGCTATAATTGGTAATAATTCATCATTTGCTGGATTGATAACTCTTTTACCAATTACATTTTTGTATCTTTCATCATTTGGATTAACTACAACACAAACATCACCAAACATAGTTTCAGGACGAGTTGTTGCTACTTCTAAAAACTGATCAGTACCTTCAATAAAATATTTAAAATAATAGAATTTACCTGGATCATCTTTATAAACAACTTCGATATTAGAAAGTGCTGTTCTTTGAACTGGATCCCAGTTAATAATTTTTTCACCACGATAAATAATGCCTTTGTTATATAAGGTAACAAAAACTTTTTTTACAGCATTACTTAAACCTTCATCGAGGGTAAATCTTTCTCTACTATAATCTAATGCTAAACCCATTGTTTTCCATTGATCATGTATAAAGCCAGCATATTCTTTTTTCCAATCCCAAGCAACTTCAAGAAATTTTTCACGTCCTAATTCATATCTATTTGTTCCTTGTTCACGTAATTTTGCATCAATTTTTGCTTGTGTTGCAATACCTGCATGGTCCATACCTGGAAGATATAAAGCATCATAGCCTTTTGCTTTTTTATATCTAATTAATATATCTTGAATAGTTGTATCAATTGCATGTCCGATATGTAATTTTCCAGTAACATTAGGTGGAGGAATCACTATACAATAAGGTTTCTTTGATAAATCACCAGCCGTAAAATAACCTTTACTTTTCCAGTTATCATACTTTCCTTCCTCAACTAATTTGTGTTCATACTTTTTGTCTAAAGCCATATTTTTTCCTCCTTATAAAATAAAAACGTCCTTAAATAAGGACGTAATAAACGCGGTACCACCTTAATTCATATAAATAAATTATATGCTCTTAATTGACTACTTTAACGCAGTAAACGAGGCTCCTAACCCGACTCCCAAGCGACCTTCACTTGTTTATTAAACTAACTTTCACCAATCGTTAATCTCTCTAAATAATTACGCAAGCTACTCTTCTTGTTCTTCGTCGAAATTATTATATAGGCTTATTTTAAAATTATCAATAAAATCATTTGTTTTTTGTTAGATAACATCTGTTTATTTATATTTTTCTTACATTTTCATATATAATAATATCTAAAGGAGCAAGAATATGAAAAGAACAGAAACAAAAAGCATAAAAGTTGGAAATGTTACTATTGGTGGACAAAATAAAGTTATCATTCAATCAATGTGTAATATTAAAACTTCTAATATTGAACAAGTAATTCAACAAATTTTGGAACTCGAAAACATTGGATGTCAAATAATTCGTGTTTCAATTAAAGATAAAGAAGATGCACTTTCATTAAAAAAGATTAAAAAGCATATTCATATTCCTTTAGTTGCAGATATTCATTTTGATTATAAATTAGCTTTATTATCAATTGAAAATGGTGC
>JAXFTN010000153.1:0-3334 GCA_034176765.1 Bacilli bacterium
TTGGATTATGTTTTGGCTCGATTTAGTTTATCCCTTATGTGTTTCATCTTACGTTATAAAACCTTAAAAATATAAATAATAGAATATTATTTTTATAATATTTTATTGTTGAAAAAACAATTATTTATAATAATTTCGTAAAAAAAAGAATGTAGCAAGTATGCTTGCTACATTAAGTAATTGTAGAATAATTATGAAGATGAGTTGAAATACTTATTAAAAGTAAGATATACCCCATTTATTATAATTCAAAAAAGAATTTATCAAGTTCAATTATAAAATAAGCATTAACACTAATAGAGCTACGGTAATTGTTGGAAGAGATATTAGTGAACCATACTTGAAGAAATCAATGAATGTATATTTAATTTCTTGTTTCGCTACTAAACTTGTAAACATGATTCCTGCTAATGCACCAATTGGAGTTAGGAAAGCTCCAACATTAGATCCTATTATTGTGCTATAAATAGCTTGTAGTTGCATTGCTTCAGTTGGCATGTGTGGAATAGAACTAAATAATACACTCATAGGAATATTATTAATTAAGTTACATGAAACAAATGATGAGTATCCATATTTTAAAATAATATGATCTTCACCAAGGAGAGTAGTTAAATAAGATGTAATATCATTTTTGTTTAATGATAGAACTATAATAAACATTGAAAGTACAAATGGTATTAAGTCCCATGGAAGCCTTTTTAAAGTATTAAATAGAATAGTAGGCTTTTCTTTTTTTATTATTAAATAGATTATTATACTTATGATTAAAGAAGCAGCACAGCATAAACTAATAAGCCACATATCTAGAGAAATATATGATGAAATAACTAAAAGAATTATACAGATACTTAAGTGAACAAGACCTAATATTAAAACGACTTTATTTTGTATTTTTACTTCTTGAGTTTCAATATTAAGTGGTTCTTTTAGTTGCTTTCTAAATATTAATAAGATTAACAAAAATTCTATAAGACCAGCTGCTAAAGTTGGTAAGACCATTACTTTAAGATAAGAAATAAAATCTATATTTGCCGAAGTAGCTAGATATATGTTTGTTGGATTACCAATGATTAACATCATACTCCAAGTATTAGCTGCAGCAAATTCTGCAACTAAATATGGAATAGGATTTATTTTTGAATTTTTTGCAAAGTAACAAATAAAAGGTGTGAAAGTTAATATAACAATATCGTTTGATGTAAATACTGTTAATACTGATACAAGTAAATATAAAATAATAAACAAAGTAAATTGATTGGTTTTAGCTTTGTTAGTAGCAATAGTTGCTAGATATTTAAAGAAACCAACTTCATCTAATGCTATAGAAAGAATTGTCATTGAGAAAAATAAGATGAGAATTTTTAATGGATTAACGCTTGTATTAGTTGATAATTCATTAAAGATATCACTTAAAGGAATACACCCAAAGATTATTAATAAAATCATACCTAAAAGACCAACCATCCAATAGGTATTTAATTCTTTTCCACGGATGGTTATCTTTGGAAATAATAATACCGATAATATTAATGCAATTATTGTAATACAAGAAATAATAAGAGTTAGTATCAATTTTCTTGCCTCTATTCTTCTAAAATTTTAGGTGTGAATGGTAATGATTTAAAAATTTGATTCTCACAATATTTCTTTACCACTTCAGAACAATAGTATACAACTAAATTTTCATTGCAACAATACAAAATACCCCAACCCAAATCTTGAATTGTTTCTGATTCTATATAAACTTCTTTTAGGTTTGAGCATCCTCTGAATGCAGTATCATCTATAGTTTCTACATTATATGGGATTACTATTTTTTCAATGTCATCATGAGCATAACTAATAAAAGCATAAGGCCTTATGCCTTCATATGGTTTTAATAAAACTTCTCCCATAGTAATCTACTCCTTAAAATTAAAATTAACTATTAAAAAACATATTTTTTAATAATTGTATTTTAGTCTTAATAATATATTGATTTCAAGAATTTAGCGAACGTTTATCTAATATTTTAAAATAGATTAAGAAATAGTAAAAATTTTATGATTAGATAAATAAGGATTAAATAAGAATTTTGTTATATTTATTTATTTCTATTTTTCAATGCAGCTTCAATAAAACCTACAAATAAAGGATGAGGTTTATTAGGTCGAGACTTAAACTCAGGATGAAATTGAACACCAATATGGAAAGGACGATCAGAGATTTCAACTATATCTACAAGTCTTTCATCTAAAGTTGTGCCACTAATTGTTAAACCATTATCAATTAATAATTGTCTGTATTCATTATTAACCTCATATCTATGTCTATGTCTTTCATGAATGATTTCACTATTATAATATTTATGGGTTGTAGTTCCTTTTACAATTTTACAAGGATATGCACCTAAACGTAATGTTCCACCTTTATCTATTTCATTATTTTGACCTGGCATGAAATCAATTACTTTATAAGGAGTTGATTCATCAAACTCTGTTGAGTTAGCATTTTCTAAATGACATATATTACGTGCATATTCAATTACTTGAATTTGCATACCTAAACAAATACCAAAATAAGGTATGTTATTTTCACGAGCATATTTTGCAGCAACGATCATTCCTTCGGTTCCTCTATTTCCAAAGCCACCAGGAACAATGATACCATCAATATTTTCAAATGTTTCTTTAGCATTTTCTTCTTTTAATTCATCTGAAGACACCCATTTAATTTTTATATGACTATCATTAACATAACCAGCATGTCTTAATGCTTCAGCAACAGATAAATAAGCATCATGTAAAATGACATATTTTCCAACTAGAGCTATATTTAAAGTATTACTTCTCGATTTAATACGTTCGACCATTTCAGTCCACTCTTTTAAATCAATAGGTTTAGTAACTAAACCTAATTCTTTACAAACTACTTCTGAAAAATGAGCTTTTTCAAGCATTAAAGGAGCTTCATATAAACATTTTAAAGTTCTATTTTCAATTACACATTCTTCTTTAACGTTGCAAAACATTGCTATCTTTTTAAAAATGTTTTGTTCAAGAGGTTCATCACATCTTAAAACGATGATATTTGGATTGACTCCTAACCCTAATAATTCTTTGACAGAATGTTGAGTAGGTTTTGATTTATGCTCATCTGATCCACTTAAATATGGAACTAAGCAAACATGAATAAATAAACTATTGTTTTTACCTACTTCTAAAGATACTTGTCTAATAGCTTCAATAAATGGTTGAGATTCAATATCACCTATTGTTCCTCCAATTTCAGTAATTACAACATCGGCATTAGTTTTCTTACCAACTCGATAAATGAAATTTTTAATTTCATC
>JAXFTN010000154.1:0-2689 GCA_034176765.1 Bacilli bacterium
TGCTAATACGTCTTTTCCATATTTACTACAATCTTTACCAGGTACTTTACCAGGTTTGGTACTAAACACCTTTCTAGCCATTGGAGCACTTCTTTGTTTACTATTTTTTGACATCATAACCGATCCAGATTCTAATCCTGCTGCCCATCTACAATATTGATACATTTGTTCAATATATTCATCAGATTTATTATCAGAGAAAAAATATTGTAATTGAAACATAATATCATCAGTCTTGTAATATTTCATAGCAATCTCTGAGTCAAATATTAAGAAATCCTTAAAACCTCCTAATACAACACATTTCATAATTTTATCACCTACAGTACTTCTTACACGTTTTTGGGCTCCATATGGTTTATAGAATGCATAAACGCCATTACCATACATAGAGCCTTCTCCATCTCCAAAGTAATCTGAACTAAATCCATTCTCGAATATACTGTTTTCAGTAGCAGAAAAAAAACATCTCCAACAAATTTCATTATTTGGATCGTTCATAAGTTGTTCGGCTACCGTATTACTATCATTATTGGCAATCGGATTTAAGCCATTTCCACTTTCTTTTATAATATGTCTTAATTGACTTTCTGTAAATCTAATTTTCATAATAAAATATATTGTATAAATCTTAATAATAAATAGTTAAAGCTATTTAAAAAGGATATAAAAACAAAAAAAAATAGGACACATTTCCGTGCCCTATCTCTCCCATATATATTTAACAAGACCACAATCCCATATTCTATCATATTTTAATTCTTTAGCCATTTCAGTTTCTGTCATAGTCAAAGGGAATCCGTATTTTTTATGTAATTTCTGCTTATTGAAATACATTTTATGTATACGTTTATATCTATCTACATTCTCATTGTAATACTTATAATCTGGCTTGTTAATTGTATCTATTTTAAAACCTAATTTAGTATATAAATTATCATTAATATTAACTGTCCATCTTCTATCGGCAAATGAAATGACCTTGGCTGGATTATATACTTTAACAAAAAAATTAAATAATTTACCACCAATACCTTGGCATATATAATTATAATCTGTTGCGAACCTCGTTAATTCCCAACATTTATTTTTTAAATTACCATTCTTAAAAGACATAACAGCAATAAGTTGATTATTATAAAATGCGCCAATATAAATAGAAGAAGGAGAATAACCTTGTATATGAAATTTATTTAGAAATATTTCAGCATCATTTTTATATATTTCTTTAACAACGCATTTTCTGCCCATAATTTTTTTACAACCACATTCAATTTTTAAAATGTGTTTTAGTTTATTAATGACTATATCCTTTGAGTTAACATATTCATCCTCAAAAATATGTATAAGGCCATATCCGCGTTCGTTACATATTCTAGTTTTGTCTAAATGATAACTATGTGTTTTTTTACCAAACCATTCAGTATGCCATTTTAAACCATCAAACTCTATACCTATCTTCAAACTTGGAATTAAAATATCTATCTCTTTACCAATTAATATTTGTCTATTTGCTTCGTATTCTATATTATATTGATCAAGTAATGCACGTATTTCACGTTCGTATTTTGAAATAAACCTATCTTTCGATACAACTAAATTTGTTAATGCTTGCGCATCAAGAGTTTGATTAAGCATATTATCTGATATTACCTTGCATTCTGGGTACAGTCTTTTGAAATGATCATATTCTAAGTTATGTTTATTCTTTATATGCCAAAACGTTATTTTTTCCATTTTTTCTCCACAAATAGGACAAATGACATAATTGTTAACATTATTTAGCTTTTCTTTTTTTTCAATTATTGAATTCTGTTTTGAAAAATAGTCTTTATCTTCTGGATGTTGTGACAAATATTCTTTAATTGTAATCCCGTGCTCTTTTAATAAATGTGTCATAAACATTCCACTCTTATTATTGACATCTGTTGTTTCCCAGTCACAGTAAGGACACTTTTTTGTTTCTTTCTTTACATTTTCGACTAATGTAATAGTAAACCATTGTTCATACCATTGTTTTTTATTCTCTTTAAAGTACTTTTTACGTAAAAATAATGATGGTATATCAATCTTATGGATATTTTTTAAATACGATGTTAATGCACCACTTTTATTTAAATAATCATCAAAAACCTTTCCATCTATTGTACATATAGCAACATATTTTTTACCTTCAACAATTTGAAAACGTGATTCATTATCTTCACAATACGTATCATTGGAGTTTGTTTTTTTATGGTTATTTTTAATTTCAACATTATTGCTTAATAATATCTTTCTAACTCTTCTATCTCCTATTCTATATTTTGTTGATATTTCCTTAATAGAAACATTATTCCTGTATAAATCAATAATATTTTCTTTATCTGCATTACTTAATTCTTTCATATGAATATACGTTTATTATTATATAATAAATATATAAAAAAAAATAAAATTAATTCCAGTTTTAGGTATAATTACTGATTTTTTATTTTTAATAAAAATTTTATATTTTGCGTTATACAATTAAATATATAAAAAAAGGCCTCGGTTTTCACCGAAGCCCAATTTATATAACTTGCTGTATTTCAATAAATTAGCGAAGTTCCATAATGTTCCAAGTTTGAAGACCTGAACATCTGATTGCACCATAGTATCTGTTGTTAACCATCTTCTTCGCATAACGTGTGATAATACCCTTAACAGG
>JAXFTN010000155.1:0-2691 GCA_034176765.1 Bacilli bacterium
TAATTTAATTTTATTTAATTTGAACTACCACTTTTGTGGTAGTTTTTTTATATGTTACAAAAGTGTCTAAATTCTCTAAAATATAATAAGTATAAGGAGTTTAGTATGACTGAAAAAATTATTGATTTAAAGAAAAAACCAAAAAAACCCCTGCTATTTTGGAGATTTATAATGACAGTAGCTGTTGCATTTTACAAGGTTGTGATAAAACATAAAGGTAGAAAAATTAATTGTAAAGGTTTAAAATGGCCTTATTTGATTATTGCTTCACATGCCTCATTTATCGACTTCGCATGGAACACGAAAGTTTGTGCTCCACATCATAGTAACTATATTGCGTCAATTGAAGAATTTATTGGAAGAGAATCATTATTTAGAGGTATTGGCTGTTTTCCTAAACGTAAATATACGAAAGATTTAATTCCTGTTTTACATACCATTAATTTATTAAAAAAAGAAAAAAATAGTGTAACTATTTATCCAGAAGCACGATATTCTATAGCAGGTATAAATGAAAGGATTGATAAAAGTATTGGAAAATTAGCTAAATTGGCAGGTGTTCCAGTTGTTATTTTATTAACTCTAGGCGATTTCATTCATAAACCACAATGGAATCCTAAACATAACAAAGTACCTTTTGAAATTATCAAAAAGTATATTGTTACTAAGGATGAAGTTGAAAAATTAAGTGCTGAAGAAATTTAAGAACGTATTGAAAAAGAATTTGTTTATGATGAATTTAAGTGGGTTTTAGATAATAATATTAAAGTTAAAGGTAAATATAGAGGTCATAATTTACATAAATTATTATACAAGTGTCCTCATTGTGGAAAAGAATACACAATGAATTCTTTAAATAATAAATTATGGTGTGAGCATTGTCACACTGAATATTACGTTAATGAATCGTGCCAACTCGAATGTTTAAATAACAAATCAATATTTACACATATTCCAGATTGGTATAAATGGGAACAAGAAGAAGTAAGTAAAGAAATTCGTTCAGAAACATATTATTTTGAAGATGAAGTTATATTACAACACTTAGAAAATGCAAAAGTGGGTTATAAATACTTAGGTAAAGTACGTTTTGTTCATGATATGAATGGATTACACTTACATGGTAAATTAGAAGATGGCACTAATTTTGATTTTGATAATGATCCTAAAAACACACCATCTATTCACATTGATTATAATTATCATAAAAAAGGTACTGTTAAACCTGGACAAGCTTTAGATATTGATACACTTGATGACACTTGGTTTATTTATTTACAAACTAAAGATGATGTTATCACTAAAATTCATTTAGCTGTTGAAGAACTATATGATTATACACTTGAAAAGAACAAGAAATTGTAGTATTACATGCCTTTAATGTTAATAATTTATTAAATTTATATATTATTTTAATATTTTACTTGATTTTTTATTATAATTTTTGCATAATAAAAAAGCACTAGGTAATGGACCAGTGGTGTAGCGGTTAACATGCCTCCCTGTCACGGAGGAGATCGCGAGTTCGATTCTCGTCTGGTCCGCCATCTATTATATACCTAGTGTCTAAATGGTCCGGTAGCTCAGTTGGTAGAGCAATGGACTGAAAATCCATGTGTCGCCGGTTCAATCCCGGCTTGGACCACCATTTTAAAAAAATAAGAATATCATTTGATATTCTTTTTTTTATTCATTTCTGACTTTAACTTTGACCCGAATGTATTAAGCCAAGTCTTAATTAAGGAAAGTGTCAATTGAAATAATGTTTTCTTTTCTTCTTTAGAAAAGTTATCAATTGTAAATAATGTCCTGTAAAACTTTGTAATCGGAAAAACAGCAATTTGATGAACTGTCGTGATTTCTGCTTTTTTAAAAATATCGAAAACACATTCAATAAATATTTTTCTTTTATCAGGTGGAATTTCATTTATCCATTTATTGATAGCCTCATCATTTACTTGACAAGTTAATGAAGAATTTTTTTGATAAACAAAGTCGTGTTTATCTATATCTACATACCAGTTATATTGATCATGTTGCAAGAGTGAAGCATATTTTGCTTTAACAATTTTATAATCGTTATCATGATTTAGTAAAATACCTATCAATGAATCATAAGGAATTGTCTTATAAATTTTATCTTTAATTTTTAAAAACCTTGGATTATTAGAAAGATCTCTTTGAATACCAGGACCATCGTGATCAAAGATTTTATTAATACGCTTCTGATATTTTGAACTTACAAAAATAGAACCAAAGCGAGCTAGATTACCACCTTTAGAATGACCTCCAACATATATAGTGCCTTTTAAATGTGGTATTACTTGATTTAGATAATTAACAGCATGTGTTTGACTTGGTATTTCATCAAGCAAAGCCATATTAAAATCTTCTTTCCATCCTAGAATACTAGTGTCAGTACCTCTAAAAGCAATGTAATTAATATTATCATCTAGTTCAAATACCATCGCAGCGAATTGAGTCTGAGTTACATCATCAAAGACACTGCAAAAATAGTTAATTTTTACATTATTAAATCTTTCAGAAGTAATAAGTGATTTAATGAACTTTTTACTAGTAGGAGGTATTAATGTTGGCTCAATCATTTCAAATAAAATATTTTGGTCTTCAACTAAATCTTTAAATTTTATTCCTTTTTCTTTTTTTCTTTTGTTGGTATTTAATAAAGGA
>JAXFTN010000156.1:0-19817 GCA_034176765.1 Bacilli bacterium
TTGTAAAAATGGAAATGATGAAATAATAATTGACCTCTCAATTATTATTTATTTACCAACATTTGTTTTAAACTTAATTAAAGTAAAAGGAGACATTAATCGTGCTAGAAAGATCCACTAATAACATTATTACAACATCAATTGATCAGTTATCTTCATTAATTAAATCGGCAACAATTCTTGGGGAACCTGTTATTATTTCCCAAAATGAAGCAATCGTTCCTATAAGTAAAGTTTCATTTGGCTTTGGAAGTGGAGCTGCTGATTTAATAACAAAACTAAAAGAAAATACAAGTTTGATATATGAGGATCAATCTACTCCATGTGCAGGAGGTTTATTAGGTGGAGTTGCTGTAATTCCTGAAGCCATTATTTATTTGTATCAAGGGAACTGCCAAATTATACCTATTAAAAAAGGCATAACAACATATGAAAAATTAGCAGATTTTATTATTGAATTTATCTCAACTTTTAAAGTTAAAAAAGATATTTATAAAGAAGGAAAGAAATAAATTATTATATATTCAACGTATATAAATTTTTATTGTTATTTAAATTGCTCTATATTATAATTTTAACATATATATAAATATATTTATTAGTTTGTGTTGATATAATGGGAGCAATTTTAAAACTAGAAAACATTTGTAAATATTATCATTCAAATAATACTGTTTCGCTAGGTTTAAATAAAATAAATTTAGAATTTCATTTAGGTGAATTTGTAGCTATTATAGGTGAATCTGGTAGTGGTAAAACTACTTTATTAAACGTTATTATAGGTATTTCAAAATCAAGTATTTATATTGCATTCATTTTTGAATTACTTTTAATATCAATATTAACTACTCTTATTGGTTCAACATTAACTTATTTAGTAGCATACTTCCTATCTAATATTCCACTCTTGAATATTTCTTTAGGCATAACTCCGTTATCATTTTTAATTACTGTAGTTTTATTATTTATTATTAATATTATAATTGGTTTACTTCCTATTTTTGTACTATTAAATATGACTCCAGCAAAATTAACTGCTAAATATGATATGTAAAAAAATAACTTCTTTAGATGAACTATAAGTCATCAAAGAAGTTTTTTTTATAAAAAAACGTCTCATTATATGAGACGTAAATTTTTATTTAGATAATGCTTTTTTTGCAGTTTTAACTAAACTTTCGAAAGCTGGGAAATCATTGATTGCTAATTCTGATAACATTTTTCTGTTGATGTTAACATTAGCTTTCTTTAAACCATTCATAAATACTGAATAGCTGATATCGCACATTCTGCATGCTGCGTTGATTCTTTTAATCCATAATTTACGGAAATCACGTTTAATATTACGACGATCTCTATAAGCATATGCTAATGAATGCATTACTTGTTCTTTTGCTGTTTTAAATAAGCGATGTTTAGAACCAAAGTAACCTTTAGCTAATTTTAAAACTTTATTACGTCTTTGTCTTGTGACGCTTCCACCTTTAACTCTCATGTTCTATACCTCCTTATTTACTAATGCAGTATTTTACACGCTTTGCATCTGTTGCATGTACATAACTTGCTTTTCTTAAATGTCTTTTTTGTTTAGTTGATTTGTTGTGTGATAAGTGTGATGTGTAAGCAGACCATCTTTTTAATCCGCCTTTACCATTAACTTTAACTCTTTTTGCTAAAGCTTTTTTTGTTTTCATTTTTGGCATATTTATTTCCTCCTATTTTTTTACTTTTGATGCAAGTACGGCAGTTAATAATTTTCCATCTAGCACCGGTTTTTTCTCGATGACGGCATATTCATCAACAAGTTCGATAAACTTATTCATAATGTTTTCACCGACTTCAACATGGCTTAGTTGACGTCCTTTGAATCTAAGAACGACTTTAACTTTATTACCATCGTTAAAGAATCTAATAGCAGCTTTGACACGAACTTCTAAATCATGCATACCAATTACTGGTGAAAGTTGTACTTCTTTAACAACAACAATAGTTTGATTCTTTTTAGCTTCACGTTCTTTCTTTTGTTTTTCAAAACGATATTTACCATAGTTAATAATCTTACAAACTGGTGGTTTACCATTTGGATTAACACATAAAAGATCTAAATCACGATTTTGTGCTTCTTGTAGAGCAGCAAATCTTTTCATAACTCCTAGTGATTCACCTTCAGGTGTAATAACTAGAACTTCCGGAAAACGGATAGCTTCATTAACTAAATCCCCATTATTTTTTTCTGGACGTTGTGGTCCATACTTATTTTGTTGGTTTTGATTGTTGTTAGTTGATGAATCTGGTTTATAATACTTGTTAATAAACATTCCCCCTTCTTACAATGAAAAACGGACGCAAGATGCGCCCGTTAAAACCATAATAAATAGTTTGTAGCATTGACCCATCCATATTCTAGATCAGGTGAGAAGTGAGCGCCTCTTCTTTCCACGTATTTCTTTTGCTCTTTAATATTACTAGTTTATCAAACTAAAGTCAAGAAATATTTTCATTTTATTACAATATATTAATATATTAAATAATATATTCTTGTTTATTTCTTTACTAGTAGATCTTTATTTGCAATTTCCTTATTGATCATCTCAATAAAGTCGTTTAGTTCGATTGTGACTGGAGTTTCAACTCCATATTTACGATAAGTAATTTGAGTTGATTCTAATTCTTTATCTCCAATTACGATTGTATAAGGAATCTTTTTAATTTGAGATTCTCTCATACGATATCCGAGTTTTTCTTCACGATTATCGACTTGAACTCTTAAATTATTTTGTTCAAATAGTTTCTTTAATTCGTTACAACGTGATTCGTGAAGTGAATTTTTAACTGGTAAAACATTAATTTGAACTGGTGTTAACCAAGTTGGGAAAGCTCCTGCAAAGTTTTCAGTTATAATACCAATAAATCTTTCAATAGATCCAAAACATGCTCTATGAATCATAACAGGACATTTCTTTGTTCCATCTTCAGCAATATATGAACAATCAAATCTACCTGGTAATTGCATATCAAGTTGTAAAGTACCACATTGCCAAATTCTATTCATTGAGTCTTTTAATTTAAAATCAAGTTTAGGTCCATAGAAAGCACCATCTCCAGGATTTATCTTATAAGAATGGCCTGAATTTGCACAAGCTTCTGCTAAAGCAGCTTCAGCTTTATTCCAAACTTCTATATCACCAATGAAATTATCTTCAGGTCTAGTTGATAATTCAATATGATAATTTAAGCCAAATACAGAATAAATCTCATCATAAAGTTTTAAGATGTTTTTAACTTCATCTGCGATTTGATCTTCAGTTAGTAGAATATGTGCATCATCTTGAGTAAATGAACGAACTCTAAATAGTCCATTTAAAGCACCAGTAGCTTCATTACGATGTACGTGTCCTAATTCTGCAAATCTTAAAGGTAATTCTTTATATGAATGCAAATCATTTTTATAAACTAAGATTGCACCAGGACAGTTCATAGGTTTAATAGCATATTCATTATCATCTTCTACTTTAGTTATGAACATATCTTCTTTGTAATGATCCCAGTGACCACTTATTTCCCATAATTGTTTTGATAACATAATAGGAGTATCTATAACAACATACCCGTGCTCTTTATGAATTTTTAACCAATAATCTTCTAATGTTCGTCTTAATGTGTAACCATTTGGTAAGAAAAATGGTAGACCTGGTCCAAAATCAGATAGCATGAATAGACCTAGTTCTTTACCTAATTTACGATGGTCTCTTTTTTTACGTTCTTCTAGATCTTGCAAATGATTTTGTAAATCTTGTTCTGTAAAGAAAGAAGTACCATAAATTCTAATTAACATTTTATTGTTAGAATCACCTCTCCAGTAAGCACCAGCTAAACTTAATAATTTGAAGTGATTAATATAACCTGTTGAAGGTACATGAGGACCTGAGCATAAGTCAGTAAAATCTCCTTGAGAATAAATAGATATTTGGTCATCAATTCCTTGAATCAATTCAACCTTATATTCATTATCTTTAAAGATTTCAAGTGCTTCTTCTTTTGAAACATTTTTTCTAATAATTGGATAATTTTCTTTAGCAAGGCGATGCATTTCTTTTTCAATATTTGCTAAATCTGCTTCAACTAATGGTTTATCTAAATCAATATCATAATAGAAACCTTCTTCAATTGCAGGGCCAAATCCAAACTTAACTTCTGGATATAGATTTTTTAGTGCTTGAGCTAATAAATGTGAAGTTGAGTGATTTAATAGGTCAATAGCTTCGACTGATTTATCAGTAATAATTGCAAATCTTCCATCATGCTCGATTTTTGAATTAATATCATATAATTTACCATCTAAACTATATGCTAATGCTTTTTTTTCTAAACTAGTAGCAATTTGTTTTGCTACTTCTTTACCACTTAAACCTTCTTCAACTAATAATTCTTTTCCATCTGGTAAAATCAATTTCATTTTCATTTCCTCCTTTATAAAATAAAAAGCATCCTCATAATAAGGACGCTAGAATAAACGTGGTACCACCTTAATTCATATTATAAAATTAATAATATGCACTTAATTTATCTCTTAACGCGAGTCACGTCTATTTTCATAGAATGCTCCAAAGTAGTTCTAATAAATATATCTTATGATCTTTCAGCACAAGGATCAATTCTCTAAAAGATAGTGATTTAATAGCATGTCTTTTTCAATGCAAATTTATTTTAGAACTTAAAATAAGTTAAGTCAATATATAAATCAAATTAACTACTAACTATTTTCTATTAATTTTATATGTTTTTAAAAATAGGCAATCAAAAATTTTATAATAATGGTGCAAAAACACGTACTAATGCTCTAAAAATTCTATTTCTTAATTTTGTTTTAAGCATTGAAGGGAGTACTTTTACTGATTTTTCAAGTGTTTCTTCAACATCTTTTTTAATATCTTTAATGCATTCACAATCATAAATCCAAATCGCATTTTCAAAATGATGAACTAAACTTCGATAATCTAAATTTATTGTACCAACCATTGCATATTTATCATCAACAATATAAGTCTTTGCATGGATAAAACCAGGCTTATATTCATAAATTTTAACTCCTGCATTCATTAATCGTTTGTAATAACTTTTAGTCATATCATTTACTAGTTTTTTATCAGGAATTCCAGGAACTATAATTTTAACATCAACACCTCGAAGTGCAGCATTTTCTATACTCAAACAAAGATCATTATCAATAATTAAATAAGGAGATGTCATATAAGCATATTTAGTTGCTGAAGCTAACATATTTTGAATTACTATTTTACCTATTTGATGGTCATAAAGTGGTTTGGGACCGTCACCAAATGGAACGACAAAACCTTTTTCTTTGATATTATTCACATGCGGATAGATCTCATATGTAATTTCAGAAACTTTTTTAACATTTAAAACAAAGTCTATTAAAAATAGTCTAGTATATTCCCATACTGCTTCCCCTTCAATTCGAATGCCAGTATCTTTCCAATGACCAAATCTTTGATATTCGTTAATATATTCATCTGCTAGATTAATTCCACCCGTATAACCTATGTATCCATCTATAACTGTTATTTTTCTATGATTTCTATTGTTGAATTCGCTATCTGCTTGGCCTTTTAATCTTGAAAAAGTCGTAGCTTCAATACCCAATTTACATAGTTTTTTAGCATAATTTCCAGGTAGAGTTTGCATACATCCTATATCATCAAAAATTACTTTAACATCTACTCCTTCTTTTACTTTTGCTACCAAAATTTCTAAAATTGTATTCCAAAATTTTCCTTCTTCAATAATAAAATATTCCATATAAATGAATTTTGATGCATTTTTAAGGTCTTCAACAAGATTTAAAAAGTATTGTTCTCCACTAGAAAAGTATTTTAATTTTGCATTCTTAAAAACATTAGTATCAGCAATATTACATATGTTACGTGCTTGATTAGACGCATAAATATCTTTTTTTTCTATATCTTCAAGAACTTTTATATTGTTATTAATATATGTTTTTTCTTTTACAACAGATAGTTTTCTTACAAATTTTGGTTTTAGTTTTCGTGAAGCAAAAATAATAAAAAGCATCAAACCTATAACAGGTAAAGTTAATACAAAAAACATCCAAGGGATTTTATAATCTGGATTATCATCGGATGCAATAATTCTAATTTCAGTTATTAAAACAGATGCTACAACCACCCATGAAAAATATGGTATATATATACATAAATTGATAACAAGTGCAATAATAGCAATAACTTCTAATGTTGTTATAAGTGTAGCAAAAATAAATCTTAGTGGTATGTAATTAAAAGTTTTTTCTTTAAATTTTTTATAGCCATAATAAATTTTTATCCTTTTCTTCATAAATATACCTCTTCATATTTCACGAAAATAAATAAAATATTTATATATCTTTACTTTCAATGTAAAGATAATAGAAATTACATTTTTAAAAATTTATAACACAAATATTTTATCATTTTTTAATAGATAAAAATATTTATAATTCTTATACAAAATTGTAATAATGACTAAATTAAATTGATAAATTAATTTTTTAAAAGTAATTTTTAATTTTTCGAATGTAAATTAAATGTAAAAAATAAGATTATTTTGAAATGTACCCCCTTTCCTGTTTTTGTTAAGGATTAGGGGGTACATTTCACATTATAAGTAGTCTTTTCTTTTTAAAGTTTAATAAGAATGTACTTAGGAAAGGCATTAAAGTTTTCCCTTACTGTAAAATAGAGAAAATAAATATTTATTTAGAAAGAAGGTTCTTATTCTTAAAACTTATTAAAAGTAAAATGAAAAAAATTTTAAATTTGTATTAGTTGGAATTTTATCTATATGCTAATTAATATATTTTCAAAATTATAGTTATAAATTAGAACTAAATTTTTATAAAAAAACATAACTTATACTGTAGGTTAACTTATAAGTTAAATACAAAGATAGGTTATGTTTTATTTTTTTTAATATATTATTTTGGTAATCCTACTTTTTTATTTATTGCAATACCAATAGTTCCTGGACCTGCATGAGCGCAAACATTAATTGATAAATCACTTATTTCACAAACAAATTCAGGTAATTTATTTTTAACAACTTCTTTAAGCCATTGTAATAAAGAGTCATTTGTATCACATTGGAGAATATCAATTTGATATATACTTGGGTCTAATTTCATCAATACTATTTGATCAACTCTTTCACTAAGTGTTTTTTTAATATTTCTCGTTGTTGTTTCTTTATCAAGACTTCCGTTTTTTACTGATAAAACTGGTTTCATACCAATAAAATTACCAATAGCAGCAACTGCTGGAGAAATACGTCCTCCACGTTTTAAATATGTTAATGTTTCAGGAATAAAGAAAATAGGTAATTGTTCTGATTTTCTTAATTCAATTTCATCAACAATTTCATTAACCGAATAACCTTCTTCAGCCATCTTTTTAGCTGTTAATACCAATTGTAGCATAGCACTACATACATTTAGTGAATCTATAACAGTTACTTTATTTCCATACTTTTCTTTGCATATATTTGTAAATAAATCAAACATCGATGATAAACAATGTGAAATTGTAAAATGAATAATATGATCAGCACCTTTTGCAAATACGCCATCAAAGAATGATTCAATTTCATATGGTGTAGGTGTTGATGTTTTAATATCTGCTCCTTCTCGCATCATTAAACATAACTTATTTAAATCAATATCAATACCGTCGTGATATTCAACTCCATTAACAATAACATTTAATGGAAGAATATTTAATCCGATGCTTGATGCTATATCACGAGGCATAGCACATGTTGAATCAGATGTTACAATAATTTTAGCCATATAATTCTCCTTGTTTTGTAAACTAGATGTTTATCAATTCTATTATATACTAATTAAATAAAATTTGTAGTTTTTTTTACACTTGGGTTTAAATGTCTTTAATTTCATTGACATTTATAATCTTCATAAAGTTAGTTTTACCAGCTCCAGTTGGTGTTCCTCCAGTAACAATAATAGGTTCACCAGCTTTAATTCCTAACATATGAGCCTTAACTAAAGCTAAAACTTCCATTTCTTCAATTAATTGAGGAACAAAAGGAGCGTATAAAGAATTAACACCCCATGATAAAGCTAAATCTAAGCAAACTCTTCTATCATTAGAGATAGCTAAAATATTACAAACTGGTCTTGATTTTGAAATTCTTAAAGCAGTGGATCCACTTTCTGAAAAACATACGATAAGTTTAGCACCAATTAAGGCAGCAGTATTTGCAACAGAAATAGCAATAGCATCATTATTTGTTTTTTCAGAAGTATCAAAAGCTTCTTGAGCAAGCTTTTCATAATCTAAATACTTTTCCATGGTACTAGCAATTTTTGATTGCATTGTTGTTGCTTCAATAGGATAGTCTCCAGATGCAGATTCAGCAGACAACATAACAGCATCAGTTCCTTGAGTGACAGCATTTGCAACATCACTTACTTCTGCTCTAGTTGGTCGAGGATACTTTTTCATAGAATCAAGCATTTGTGTTGCTGTTATAACTGGTTTTCCAGCAAGACGACACTTATCAATAATCATCTTTTGAATAACAGGTACTTCTTCTGCAGGTATTTCTACGCCTAAATCGCCTCGAGCTACCATAATACCATCAGCAACTTCTATTATTTTATCAATATTGCTAACTCCTTCAGGATTTTCAATTTTAGCAATTATTTTCATGTGTGGTCTATTATATTTTTTACATAATTCTTTTACATCTAAAATATCTTGTTCTCTTCTAACAAAACTTGCAGCAATCAAATCAAAATCATTTTCACAACCAAATTTGATATCATTGGCATCTTTTTCAGAAATGAAAGGCATAGATAGTTTGATATATGGAACATTTACACCACGTCGATTTGTAACTGTATGTGTATTTTGGGCAATAGTCACTAATTCCCTATTGATATCGTCTTTTTCAGTAATTAATAAATCCAAATTGCCATCATCGAGTTTGATAATATTTCCTACTTTAACATCATCATATAATTCTGGATAAGTGATAGAAAACTTTTTAGCAGTTCCTAAAACTTCTTTCATCGAAATTCTAACTATATCGTTTTTAAGTATTGTAGCCGAATCGTTTTCAAAAAAATGAGTGCGAATTTCAGGTCCTTTTGTATCTAACATAACTGGTATGAGACAACCAGTATCTTTTTCTATTTGACGAGCAATTTGAACTTTTTTAATATGTTCTTCGTATGATCCATGAGAAAAATTAACACGCATAACATTCATGCCTGCATTAATTAATTTTAAAACTGCATCATAATTATCGGTAGAAGGTCCAATTGTACAAACTATTTTAGTTTTTTTTGAAATATTTATAAGCATAAGACCTCCTCCTATTTTATCTTACTTTCTTAATGACATCGATTAAATCATTAGAATTCTTTCTTTCAATTTTTAATGCATCTTCAATATTATAATAAACAAGATCGCTACCTTTTAAACCAACACAAATTCCTGATTTACCTTCACAAATTAAATCAACAGCGTAGACACCCATTCTTGTAGCAAGAATTCTATCAAAAGCAGTAGGAGAACCACCACGTTGGATACGTCCAACAACTTCTTCTCTTGTTTCAATGCCTGTACCTGCTTCAATTTCTTTTGCTAGTTCATGTACGTTATATGTATGCTCTGTTACGATAATAATAATGTATTGTTTTCCTTTAGCTTGAAGAGCTTTTACTTCTTCAATAATTTGTTCTTTACTTAGATACATATCACTTGAAATGATAATATCAGCACCACAAGCAATACCAGAATACATAGCAAGGTCACCACAATAACGGCCCATAACTTCAATTAAAGCACATCTATGATGTGAATAAGATGTATCTTTTAATTTATCAACTGAAGAACAAATTGTGTTAAGAGCAGTATCAAAACCAATTGTGTAATCACAAGAAGAAATGTCATTATCAATTGTTCCAGGTAAACCTACACAATTAATACCCATTTCAGATAATCTTAATGCGCCCATCCAAGAGCCATCTCCGCCTATAACTACAAGAGCATCGATACCTATTTCTTTTAAAATGGCAACAGCTTTTTCACGCACTGCAACTTCTTTAAATTCTGGTAATCTAGCAGAATGTAATATTGTACCACCACGTAAATTAATATCTTGTACAGCTTCTCTTGTTGCTTTTTCAATATGGCCTTCAATTAATCCTTTATAACCATCATATATAAAATATACTTCTTTATTTGCATTTAAACCTGCTAAAACAACTGCTCTGACAGCAGCATTCATACCTGGAGCATCTCCTCCAGAAGTTAATATACCAATTTTGTTAATACTCATAAATAAAACCTCCAATAAATCACATAAATTTTAACACTTTTAATGATAAAATTAAATATTATTTAAGTAATATTATTTATATTCTTTTCGAAAATTTTAGTGATTATTCAATAGTTATCCACAGTTTCCACAGATTAATATTTTATTCCACAAAATGAATACAAAATCTTTTTTATAATATTTATATATAATATAATCTTTAAGCAAGGAGATTTTACTTATGGAAGTTTTACATACAAATGATTTATTTAAAGTAAAATTAGCATCTTTTTTGACTGATTTCGATAGAAAAGTTTTAAGTGAATTATATCAACCTATGATTGGATATAGTGCGCTTGGTTTATTCATGACTTTATGGTCAAAATATGAAAGAAAAGCAGCTATTGATTTTGTTCAACACACAATTTTATTTGATACTATGCAAATTAATTTAAAAGATTTTTTAGAAGCAAAGAATAAATTAGAAGCTGTTGGTTTACTTCGTACTTTTTTAAATAAAGAAAATGATATTAAAAAATATGTGTATGTTTTGTATAGTCCAAAGTCTCCAAAAGATTTTTTTGATGACGTTCTTTTTTCGGGTACATTAACTAAAATGATTGGTGAAAAACAAGCTACTGCAATTGCTAGAACATTTGAATCTAAAAATCGAAAAGAACCAGATGATTTTAAAGAAATTTCTGCATCCTTTGTTGAGGTATTTAATCCTAATTTCAATGATGAATGTTTTGCAAATAAACTTGGTGATGAAGTTAATACTTATGGAAGGAAAATTAGAATGGTTGATACAGAATTTGATTTTGAATCATTCTTTGTTCAATTAAAAAATGATTATCAACTTTCACGTAATTTATTTTCAAAAAAAGAACTAATTGAAATTGAAAGATTATCTGTTCTATATGGCTTAGATGAACTTATTATGAGTTCGTTAGTTTTTGATTCTTTTGACTCCACTAAAGTAAAAGGTAATAGGTTAAGTATTGAAGAATTAGATGATTTATGTAAAAAAGAACAAAACTATGTATCAACAAGTACAAAAAAGAACATTCACATTGATGTTAATGTTGATGAGTTTGATGCTGAAATACAATTAATGGAGAAATTATCATCTAAAGATTACCTAGTTTATTTACAAAAAGGAGTAAAAGCATCCGATGCTGATTTAGGTATTATCTCAACATTATCTAGAGAATATAAATTAACAACAAACGCAATTAATGCCATTTTTTATTACACATTGCAACAATGTAATAATAAATTGCCACGAAAATATATTGAAAAACTTGCTGCATCTGTTGCACGTTGCGAACTTAAAACAGCTGCGGATGTATATCAATTCTTGAATGATTTTGAAAACAATGAAAATTCTACTAATAAAACAAATAACTATAGAAAACAAGCTAGTAAAAATGTTATTGTAGATAATAGTAATGATAATGAAGAAGAAATAGATGAAGATTTAGCTTATCAATTACAAAATGCAACATGGAGGTAAATTATATGGATGTTTCAACAAAAATTAAAAATAAATATAATAAGATTTACACCCATGAAGAAATTGAACAATTTAAATCAAAAGCTATTGAAAATTTACGAAATGATACTGAAGTTTATCAAGAAATAAAAAAAATGGGAGCTAAAACATCACATGTAAATGAATATTTGTCATTCTTTTTAGACTTTCAAGAAGATTTTAATTATTGTAAAAATTGTCCTGGCTATGATAAATGTGAAAAAGTTCCTTGCCACTTAAAATTGAACTTAATTATAGATAATGAATTTGTTGAAAGAAAATATACAATGTGTGAAGTTGCAACTATTAGAGAACAAATTAATAATAAATATCTTATTTGTGATGTTCCTGAAACATGGAAAAGTGCTAGGTTTCAACAAATTAAACCATTAAAATCTAGACAACAGATATTAGATAGTTGTATTAAAGTATTAAATGGGAAAGATCGTAAATGGCTTTATGTTTCAGGTAATCCTTCAAGTGGTAAATCATATATTTTAGTAGCTTTAGTAAATGAATTAGTTCAATCAAAAAACGAAGGTCCAGTAGCTGTTATTGACTGCGCAACACGAATTAAAGAATTAAATGACTTATCTTTTTCTGATAAAAACGGATTTCAAGAACTATTTAATCAACTTAATGAAGTTCCAATTTTATTATTAGATAATTTCGGAGCTGAATATAAAAATGATTATATTCGTGACACAATTATTTATCCTTTACTATCTTATCGAAAAAAGAATAATCTATTAACTTTATTTAGTTCTAATTTTACTTTGGAAGATATTCAAACATTGTATTCTACAAAAGGAAAAATGTCTGAATTAATGGCTAAACAACTTGTAACATTAATTCGAGATTCATCAAAAGAACCAATAAGCTTAATTTCAAAATCAGTATTTAAAATAGGAGACTAAATATAGTCTCCTATTTAACTTGTTTAATAATTGTGTTTATTTGTTTTTCAACTTCATTAATGTCATTATTCGTATGAAGTAAGAATGTTAATTTTTTCTTATATTTGTCGAATTGATTGTTTTTATTTAATAATAAATTGGAATCAATGTCACTTCCTCTTTTTTGAAGGTTGGTGATTTGATCAGATAAGCTAGCATCAATTGCTAATGTAGCATCAAATAAAGAATCCATGCCAGTTTCATATAAAAGAGGTACTTCAACAACAATTATTTTTTCTTTAATGTTTGCATTTATGAATTCTTTTATTTTTTCATAAACTAGTGGATGTAGAATTGATTCTAAATTTTCTTTAAACTTTGAATTGAAAGAAATAATTTTTTTAATGTATTCTTTATTAACTTTATTTCCAATATAGGCATCTGATCCTAAAAGAGAGCAAACTCGACATTGAACTTCTTCATTATTATATAAATCATTAACTATATTATCAGCTGATAAAGTTTTAATGTTATTTTTAGAAAAAGCTTTAATTACTGTAGATTTGCCACTTGCAATTTTTCCTGTTACACCAATCGTAAAAACTTTATTTCTTTTTCTTTGACATAAAGGACAATAGGTAGTACCACGTCCACCTACAAATATTTTTTTATAATGAGCAGAACAGTTATTTGCGCATGGTTGACCTTCTTTTCCATAGGCAAATAGTTCATTTTGAAATTTACCGTCAATACCATTAGCATGATAACTCCTAATTGTAGAGCCACCTAGTGTTATTGCTTTATTTAAGACATTAATACTATTTTCAATAATATTACTGCAATCTTCTAAAGTTAATTCATTTGCTGGAGTTAATGGGTGTAATGAACATCTAAATAATGTTTCATCAGCATAAATATTCCCAATACCAGCAATTATAGATTGATCGAGTAAAGCTTCTTTTATTGGTTTTTTAATACGTTTATATTTTTCTAATAAATAATGAGGATCTTTAATGTAAAAAGGCTCTGGTCCTAAATTCGAAATAGGAGGCTCAATAAGATAATGATCTTCATCACTTATTTTCATAATTCCAAATTTTCTTGTATCATCAAAGCAAATCTTTCGTCCATCTTCTAAGTAGAAAACTACACGTGCATATAAAGAGACATCTTCATTAGCTTTTCGTTCTATAAATTTTCCTTCCATTCTAAGATGGGTAATTAAAACAGTTTTATCTTCAAAATGAATTATTAAAAATTTTCCTTTACGTGTTACATCTCTAATTTCCTTATTAATTAAACTTTTTTCAAAATCTTTAATAGGAGAGAGAATCATACGTTCATAAAAAATCATTACTCTATTAATTTTTGAACCTATTAATATTTTCTTTAATATTTCTTTAACTGTTTCTACTTCAGGTAATTCTGGCATATTAATCACTTCCTATTTTGCATCATACCAAGTTTTTGCTACACCACCATCGACTTCGAGTTTTACATCAAGGTTTATAGCATTCTCCATACAATTTTTAACAATATTTGTTAATTTATCAACTTCATCATCATAAACTTTAAAAATTAATTCATCGTGAATTTGTAGAACAAGTTTTGATTTCAAATTATTATTTTTAATTTCTTTTGCAACATCAATCATTGCTATTTTAATTAAATCAGCAGCAGTACCTTGGATTGGGGCATTCATTGCAGCACGTTTAGCAAACTCACGAACACTATAGTTTGAATCAAAAATTTCACGAATATATCTTTTTCTGCCAAACATTGTTTTAACAAATCCATTATCTTGAACATCATAAATTGTTTGTTGTAAGAATGAAGCTACTTCTGGATAAGCATCATAAAAACTTTGTATTATTTGGTCTGCTTCTTTTGCACTGACATTTATTTGTTTACTTAAGCCCCAGTTTGAAATTCCATAAACGATTCCAAAATTTACAGCTTTCGCTTTTCTTCTTAATGGAGAAGGGACTTCATCTTCATTGATATGGAAAACATGTCTAGCTGTTTCAGCGTGGATATCTTTACCACTATTAAATGTATCAATTAACTTCTGACAGTGAGAAAAATTTGCTAATAATCTAAGCTCTATTTGTGAATAGTCATATGACATGATAGAAATATTATTTTCTTTATAATAGAAAGCTTTTCTAATAGATTTTGCTTCTTCATCACGAATAGATATATTTTGTAGATTTGGTTCACTCGAAGATAATCTTCCTGTTGTAGTTACTGCTTGATTAAATAAACAATGTAATTTTCCATCATCAAAAATATATGATTTTAAACCATCAATATAAGTAGTAACTATTTTTGCATATTTTCTATAAGATAATAGTAATGGAATAACAATATGGTCATCATAAAGATCATTTAAAATTTCAACAGATGTTGATCTTTTTTTATTTTCTTTTAAGCCTAGTTCATCAAAAAGAACTGTTGCAACTTGTTTAGGTGAGTCTATGTTGAACTCGTGACCTACAACATGAAAAATTTCATTTTTTAATTGATTTAAATTATCTTTAAAAGTTACTCCTAAAGAATCTAAAGTATTTACATCGAGAGGGAATCCTTCAATTTCCATATCAGACAAAACAGTAACTAGAGGTATTTCTATTTGATAATATAATTTTTCTAATTCTTCATTTTGTAAAGTATTATGTAGTTTAGGAAGTATTTTATTAATTTGATAAGATATTTCACATGTTCTTTTTGGATTGCCTTCTTGGAACAAATCAAAAGAATTTGCGCCTGGTGATATAGTAAAACCAAAAAGTGAACCGACTTGTTCAATGTTATTTACAAAAGATGAATCTAAAAGATATGCAGCAATAAAGATGTCATCTTCTAAACCATTAATTTCAATATTTTGGGTAGATAATGCTCCTCTAATTTGTTTAAAATTATAAGCAATAATTTTATGAGACTCATCTTTTAAAACATCTAATAATTTTTGATCTTTTTTCAAGTTATCAATAGAGATATAATAGTTTTCATTTTTATTTGTAAATGATAGACCATAAATTGAAGCTCTAAAATAAGAAGATTCTTTATCATTAATATCAATAGCTACAGATATTTTGTTATCAAAATCGATATCATTTGTATTTTCTATTATTGTATATCGAATTTCTTCATATTTAATTTCATTTGTGTCACTTTTAGCAGGTTTTATTTTTGCTAATAGTTGTTTTAATTCATACTTAATGCAGAATTCTCTTAGTTCATCAAAATGAAATCCTTTATAAAGAGTATCATTAATAGTAAATGGTAATTCTACATCCGTTTTGATAATTGCTAAATGCTTACAGAGTTTACCTAACTCTTGGTTTTCAATAATTTTTTGACCTAATTTTGAAGTCATTGTTTTTGCTGCTTCAATTATATTTTCTAAAGATTGGTATTCTTGAATTAATTTAATAGCAGTTTTTTCTCCAACTCCTGGGATACCAGGTAAATTATCACTTGGATCTCCCATTAATCCTTTATAATCTTGTATTTGAATTGGTTCAAAAACATATTTTTCAACCATTGCATCATGGTTCATTATTGCTATATCAGATAATCCTTTTTTAAGTATATAAATAGTAATATTATCTTCTATTAATTGAAGGAAGTCTCTATCTGAAGTATAGATAGTAACATCATATCCTTCTTCTTTTGCTTTTTTTGCAACTGTTCCGGCAATATCATCACCTTCAACACCCTCTTGCTCATATATAAAAACACCCATGTTTTTTAAAAGTTCACGAGCTAAAGGCATTTGACTAACTAATTCAGTAGGAACAGGTTTTCTATTAGCTTTGTATGTTTCTAATTCACTGTGTCTAAAAGTTTTTTTACCTGTATCAAAAGCAACGCATAGATTAAATTCTTCTTTTTGATCATTTATTATTTTAAGAATCATATTTGAAAATGCAAAAATAGCATTTGTTGGTTGTCCATCTTTAGTTTGCATTATAGGTGCACCAGGAAAACTCGTCGCATAAAACGCTCTAAAAAGTAGTGAGTTTCCATCGATTACTATCATTTTTTTCATTGTTCGTCCTCCAAAAGAGTTATTGTTTCAGCAATAAAAGATTGTTTATCTTTTTGATAATATCCCTTAATTATAAATACTGAATTTGTTTCAAGTGTCATCAAATATTTAGCATAAGTTTCAGGAAATAAAGTAACTTCTAATTCATTACTTTCATCGAAAACTTTTAAGAAAGCCATTGGTTGACCTTTTTTAGTATTAATAATCTTTTTAGATTTTAAAAGACATGCAAAAGGCTCACGTGAATTTTTAGTAAGAATATAATCAATATCTTTAATACCTTTATTCTCTAATTCGTCTTTTTTATAGTGAAGAATCGTTTTGGAAACAGTAAAACCTAATGCTTCATACTCTAATTCAAAGTTTTCAAGTTCATTATCTTTGTATTCAATAAATCTTGGTCTTTCAGAGTATTCTCTAGTAAGGAGACTCATTTGTTGTTTATCATCACCAAAAAGCATCGCATAACGAATCGCATTTGGAACATTACCCCTTAAAGAAGCTCTAGAAGGACATAATGAGTCGAAACATCCAGCGTCAATAAGTCTTATGATTTGTAAATCATTAATTCCATAAGGCATTAATCGATAAGTGAAATCTAATAAGTCTTTAAATAAACCATTTTTTTCTCTTTCATAAATAATAGCTTGCATAACATCTAATTTAATACCACGAATACTACTAAAAGGAATAATTAAGCCATTTTTATGAATCTTAAATTCAATAGTTGATACATTGATATCAGGTAAATAAATTGTATATCCTTGTTTTTTAAATTCAGATATATATTCAGCAAATTTAGTATCATTATTAGAAGATCCTATTTCTAGTAAAGCAATATAAAATTCATATGGATACTTATATTTTAAGTAGGCCATTTGACAAGTAATCACAGCATAAGAAACTGAATGAGATTTATTAAAACCATAGTCAGCAAATTTTAATATTCTTTCGTAAATTTTTTCACCAATTTGATAACTAAAACCATTCTTTACAGCGCCACTTATAAAGTCATTTTTGAGCATTTCCATTTTAGAAGCATCTTTTTTTGAAATTGCTCTTCTAAAAATATCTGCTTGCGATAATGTAAAACCAGCTATAACTTGTGTAATTTGCATGATTTGTTCTTGATAAATGATGATTCCATATGTTGATTTTAAGATAGGTTCAAGTTCTTTTACTATATAAGATACAGGTGTGATAGAACTTTTCCTTTTGGCATAATCTTCGATACTATCCATTGGACCAGGTCTAAATAAAGCTAACAAAGCAACAATGTCATCAAAATTACTTGGTTGGAGTTTTTCAATAGCCTTTTTAATACCTGATGATTCAAGTTGGAAAATACCACTTGTTAAACCTTTTGAAATCATTTCATAAATTTCAGGAATATCATAAGGTATATTTTCATATTTTAATTCAATGTTTTTATTTTCTTTTATTAGGTCTAAACATTTATGAATTATAGTTAAGTTTCTTAAACCCAAAATATCCATTTTTAAAAAGCCTTGAGATTCAAGATAATTCATTTCATATTGTGAAATAATATTACCTTCACTATCTTTATTTATTGGTAAAGTTAAGGAAATATCATCGTTATTTAAAATAATGCCTGCGGCATGTAATGAACTTTGTCTTTTTAGTCCTTCTATTTTTGATGCTAATCTTACTATTTCTAAATAGTATTCATCTGAATCTACTAAAGCTCTAAATGCAGGTACTTTTATATATGCAGAGTGTAAATCTATTTTATTATTTGGAATAGCTTTAGCAAGTATATCAATATCTCGAGAAGGGTATTGATATACACGACCAATATCTCTTAATGATTGTTTAGCACCAATTGATTGGAAAGTTATGATATTAGCAACTCTCTCACGTCCATATTTTTGAATTAAATAGTTTATAACTTTTTCTCTTTTTATATCTTCAAAGTCAATATCAATATCAGGCATTGTGATACGTTCTTTATTTAAAAAACGTTCAAATAACAAATCGTATTTTAATGGATCAATCATAGTAATGCCTAATAAATAAGATACTAATGATCCAGCAGCAGAGCCTCTACCTGGACCAACCAAAATATTATTTTCTTTTGCAAATCTTACATAATCAGCAACAATTAAAAAATAATCACAATAACCCATTTGTGAAATAACATCTATTTCATATTTTAATCTACTATTATGGGCAACATCATTGATTTTTAAAGCTTTTAAACTTCGTAAACAATTTGATGTTAATATTTCTTGGGAATTATTTGCAAACTTTAATAAAGAACCTCTTTTAACATCAAAATTAAAGGAAGAAGATTCTACTAATTTAATTGAATTGTTTAATTCATCTTCTTCATAATAAAGATTCATTAATTCATTTGAAGGAAAGAAATTATCCCCTGATTTTTCTTTTATATCTAATACTTTGTCATTTGCAATTGCATCAAGAATTTCTATTGTGATTTCATCACTATGTTTTTGATATTTTACTAAGGGAAAAGCAATTTTTTTGTAAGAATGATCATTTGCAAATGATCTAATTTTATGAATATATTCTAAATTTTTATTTGAATAATTTTCTATTCCTAGATAAAAATCCTTAAATAGCTTATTTAAATCATATAGTTTCTTTGGTTCATTTAATAAAAATTCAATTGAGTTTGTAGATGTTGGTAAAACACATACTAAAGATTTTAATTCTCTTTTAATAGTTTCAAGTGAAGACTGATTATTATTGATTAAACTAATGATTTTAACTAATGATAAATAACTGTCTTCATCCGTACAAAAAAGTGATAAAGTTAAACTTGCATCATCATATTTAACATTAATATCACAACCAATTAAAGGTTTTATATTATTTTTTAAACACAATGAATAAAATTCTGGTATACCTGATAAAGTATTAAAATCACAAATTCCTAGATGATTTATTTGATACTTTTTTGCACTCTTAAAAATACGGTCAAAATCTAAAC
>JAXFTN010000157.1:0-2566 GCA_034176765.1 Bacilli bacterium
AGATTAGTATGAAAATAAATGAACAATTAGGAATGAGAATTTCATATTTAAGAAAGCAAAGAGGATTATCTCAACTCGATTTATCATGTGAAGCTAATATAAATAGGAATTATTTATGTGATTTAGAAAAAGGAAAAAGAAACCCAACAGTTGAAGTATTACTACGATTATGTATTGCTTTAAATATAACTCTTGAGGAATTATTTAAGGGCATTGTACCAATTTATTAGAACACAAAAATTATCAGTAAAAAAATAATGGTATTTTTATTAAAAATACCTTACAAAGTGTATTAAATAGTATATAATGGTTATGTAACTGAAAATTTATATTTATCAGTTTTAAAGGAGATAAAAAAATGAAAAATGTAAAAGATTTGCAAGTAAGTGGCAAGAAAGTCCTTGTTAGATGCGATTTTAACGTCCCATTAAAAGATGGAGTTATTCGTGATGATAACAGAATCGTTCAAGCTTTACCTACAATCAAAGAATTAATTGGAAAAGGTGCTCGCGTTGTATTAATGTCTCACCTAGGAAAAATTGATTGGAAAGATCCAGTAAAACTAGAAGCAGGTCTTAAAAAGAATACTTTAGAACCTGTTGCAGTACGTCTTTCTGAATTATTAGGACAAGATGTTAAATTTTCTCATGCAACACATGGCGAAGAACTAAAAGCATCTGTCGAGTCTTTAAAAGATGGTGAGGTTTTACTTGTTCAAAATACTCGTTTTGAAAAAGGTGAAACAAAGAATGATGTAGCATTATCTACTGAATGGGCTTCTTTAGTAGATGCATTTGTTATGGATGCATTTGGATCAGCACACAGAGCACACTCTTCAACTGTAGGTGTTCCTGAAATTTTAAAAGCTGAAGGTAAGGAAGTAGCTATTGGTTACTTAGTTGAAAAAGAAGTAGTTAATCTAGATAAAGTTGTTAACTGCACAGAAAGACCATATGTTGCAATTTTAGGTGGATTCAAAGTCTCTGATAAAATTAAAGTTATTGAATCATTAATGAAAAAATGTGACAAAATTTTAATCGGCGGTGCTATGGCATATACATTTAAAAAAGCACTAGGTAAAGAAATTGGTGATTCACCATGTGAAGTTGAGCAATTAGATTATGCTAGACGTTGTATTGAAGAATCAAATGGAAAAATTCTTTTACCAGTAGATTTTGTTGTTGCTAATTCATTCGATAATCCTACAGAAATTATTACAACAGAAGATGATAATGTTCCTGCTGGATTTGAAGGTATGGATATTGGCCCTAAAACAATAGCAAAATATAAAGAAGAAATACACAATGCTAAAACAATATTCTGGAATGGACCAATGGGCGTTTTCGAAAAAGAACAATTTACAAGTGGTACTGTAGCTATTTGTGAAGCTTGTAAAGATATTAAAGATCATGCTTTCACTGTTTGTGGTGGTGGAGATAGTGCTGCTGCTGTTGCACAATTTGGTTTCAAAGGTGACTTTGGACATGTATCTACTGGTGGTGGAGCATCACTAGAAATGATTGAAAATGACGGCCATTTACCAGGCATTGATATTATTAAATAGGAAATTTTGAAGTATGAGAAAAAAATTATTATTAGGCAACTGGAAAATGAACAAGACAATTGCCGAAGCAAAAGAATTTGCTCTATCTTCTATAGAGTTAGTCAAGATGGCTAAAGAAAATAATATTGATATTGGCGTTGCACCTACATTTTTGTCTTTAGACATAGTTAAAAAAACAAATCCTGAAATCATTGTAGCTGCGCAAAATGTAAATGATGTAGATAGTGGAGCATTTACAGGTGAGATATCAGTCCCAATGCTTAAAGAAATCAATATTACATGGTCTTTAACAGGACATTCTGAAAGAAGAACATACAATGGAGAAACAAATCAATCATGTAATAAGAAAAACATTCATTTATTGGAAAACGGAATGATTCCTGTTTACTGTGTTGGTGAAACTCTAGTGGAGTTTGAACAAGGAAAGACAAAAGACATTGTTAGAACTCAAATTGTAGAAGGTTTAAAAAATATTAGTAAAGCTGATGCAGGTAAAGTAATTATTGCTTATGAACCAGTTTGGTCAATTGGTACAGGTAGAAATGCTTCTAAAGAAATTGCAGAAGATGTTTGTAAATTTATAAGAGGTGTCATTAGTGAACTATATGGAAGTGATACCGCATCTGAAGTAAGAATTCTATATGGAGGTTCTGTAAAACCTGAAAATATTAGAGAATATTTATCAGCAGAAAATATTGATGGTGCTTTAGTTGGTGGAGCTTCATTGAAGATTGATTCTTATAAATCATTGCTATCAAATATTATTTAAGTAAATCAAAATTAATAAAATATTCCTTTTAAAGTAGAGAAGTTATAAATATTAATAACGATCATTATTATGTTTATAATTCTAACTCTCTTTAAAAGGATTTTTTATTTGAAGCTACTATTATGTATTAAATAGGAAAGATATTATGCTGATTTACCTATTGTTATTATAAATATATGTATGTTTTATAATATTATTTAAAAGAAATTATTAAAAAATTAAAAAATCCTTGC
>JAXFTN010000158.1:0-2862 GCA_034176765.1 Bacilli bacterium
ATAAACTTTTATTATTACAAGTCCTAATAAGATATGTTGAATAATAATCTATATTTATTTACAACTCTATATTTTAACTATATATTAAAAGCATAAAGGAAGTTAGTATTATGTCATTTAAAGAAAAAGTAAAAGATACAAATGAAAGAATAAAAAATAAGGCTATTGATGTAGCTGAAAATGTTGTAGGATCTTATGAAGAAAATCCTTTTTTAGTAGTTCGTAATAGGTTCTATAAATTAAAAGCTTTCATCAATATTATCCTTACTTTATCACTTTTTACTTTATCGACGATTAATCTTTTATATAAAATAGGAACAAAAGGTTTAACTCCTTCAACAATTGTTTTATTATCTACAAATGCATTGTATTTAGTAATTATAATTATTTATCTTTTCATCTATCGTCAACAAATTAAAGATAATAACAACAATTATAAATCTCAACTTTCAATTATGTATACAAAACTAGCAATGAAAATATTAAAAGTTACTGTTGCTATTGTTCTATTTTTTAACTTAAATACTGGACACAATATCATAAATACATTAACTATCATTTTCTCTTTCTTTGCAATAATAAATGGATTAATTGGTTTAATAAGAAATATAATTAAGATTTCTAAATTCCGTAAAAATAAAGATAAATACTTTAATAAAGTCGAAAAAAGAAAAGAATTATACAATAAAGCTAAAATATTTTATGATGAATCTCGTATTAAAAAAACATCTGCTATAGATGGAAAATATATAGAAGAGCAAAAGATATAGAGTAAAATTAAAAGTCGTTCAACTTAATGAACGACTTTTTTATAATTAATAAATTACTTGCCAAGTCCGTATTTTTTATTGAACTTATCGACACGACCATCTGCTTGTGTAAATCTTTGTTTACCTGTGTAGAATGGATGGCAATTTGAACATGTATCAACACGAATTTCTTTTAATGTTGAACCTGTTTCAAATGTTGAACCACATGAGATACAAGTAACTGTACATTTGTGGTATTCTGGGTGACTGTCTTTTTTCATAAAATATCTCCTTCCGCCTTAAACTTCTAACGAGTTTAAAGAAAGCATTTCATTGCTTCTAAAGTATAACAATAAATCATGCTTTGTGCAAGTACTATTTTTTTTAAAAAATGTAACTCTTCAAAACACAAAATAATTTAATTTATTCTTTCACTTCTTCTATTTCCTCTTGAACACTAGAATCTTTTTTCTTGAATGTCAATTGAGAGAATATGACAGCTATAAAAATTAATGAACAACCAACTATTTCATTCCATAATAGAGTTTCTTTTAAAAAGATTACTCCTGCAATAACTGCTACTACAGATTCTAAAGAAAGAATCAAAGAAGCAAAAGATGGTTTTGTATATTTTTGTCCAATCATTTGTAAAGCATAAGCAATACCACACGATAAAATACCTGTATAAAGTATCGACCACTTAGCACTCATTATACCTTCAAATGTCCATGATTCAAAAATCAAACTAACAATCAAAGAACAAATAGTGGAAATAGCAAATTGAATTAAACACACCATAATTGGATCACTTTTTTCTGCATAGTAATCGACAGTTAATATTTGACTTGCAAACATTAAAGCTGATCCTAATAGATATATATCACCAATTGAAATATTTGAAATACCACCTATAAGACTTAAGAAGAAAAATCCACAAAGAGCAATTAATACTGATACCCATCCATTCCATGATGTTTTCTTTTTGAAAATTAAGCCAAGAATTGGAACAAACAAAATATATAATGCTGTGATAAAGCCAGCTTTTCCAGAATCAGTAGTAACAATACCTATCTGTTGAAATGTTGAACCTAAAAATACAAAGGCGCCACACAATAAACCAGCTATCAATGTTGGTTTATTAATAAATGGTTCTACGCTACCACTTTTTTTATGCACAAAAAAGATAATTAATTTTGTTATTAATAAAATAAGTGCACCAATTCCAAATCTAATAGTATTAAACACTAATGGACCAATATGCTCCATACCTTTAGATTGAAACATAAAGGCTAGACCCCATATTATAGATGTCATTAAAAGAATTAATGGTCCTTTAAGATTCTTCATATAGTGTCTCCTTTCACAACGTATAAATATTATCATTTAAGGGCATTTTTAGCAATCAATAATATTAGAAATTATTTCACTTTATAACCAGCTTTTGAAACAGCATTTACTATGTCTTCATTTTTAATTTCTTTACTACATTTTAAAATAACTTTTCCAGTTTTAAAGTCTGGTGTTGCTTCTTTAACACCTTTAATTTTTTCTAATGCTTCTTTTACATGATGTTCACAATGTGTGCACATCATTCCTTCAACAAAAATTTCTTTTTCCATTGTTTTTACCTCCACGTTTTTAAAATTAAATAAAGTCATTGCTGTTAAAACTACTGATATACTTGATAAACACATTGCAAATGAAGCAATCATCGGATTAAGTTTTATTCCAAATGGAATATATAAAGCTCCCATTGCTAAAGGAATAGCAATAACGTTATAAAAGAATGCCCAAAACAAATTAAATTTAATATTAGTAATTGTTTTTTTAGATAAGCGATATGCATTGTATGCTGATAATAAATCATTGCTTGATAAAATAATATCCGAAGATTCTAAAGCTATATCACTACCAGCACCTATTGCCATAGAGACAAATGCACTTTCTAATGCTACAGCATCATTAATACCATCACCAATCATAAGTGTTTTGTGATTCTTATTTAATTCTAGAATTTTATTTGCTTTATCTATAGGTAATAAATTACCATAAGCCTCATCAACACCAGCTAAATCTTTAACATATTGAGCATTATTTTCTTGATCACCTGTTA
>JAXFTN010000159.1:0-3394 GCA_034176765.1 Bacilli bacterium
AAACTTCCTTCTAATGAATCAAACCATGGTTCACCTATTCCAACAGGTAAATTATTTATTACAGTTTCTGTAACTCCACCTATAGAATCTTGTTCTAGTCGTGCTTTATTTATTTCTTCTAAACAAACATCTTCAATGCTATTTAAAACTGGAAATGATTTATTTTTTAAATACTTAATATCCTCATTAATATTTTCAAAATTACGATCACTTATTGATCCACATTGTAAAATGTGTGTTGCAATATTTATACCAACTTTTTCAAGTGCTTGTAAAACAATAGCTCCTGCTGCAACTATTGCAGCAGTAATTCTACCTGAAAAATGACCTCCACCTCTATAATCTTCAAAACCATGATATTTTTCATGGGCAACATAGTCAGCGTGAGAAGGACGAGCAAGAGATTTATTAGTTTCATAATCACTACTATGAACGTCACCATTTTTTATTAAAATACAAAGTGGTGCTCCAGTTGTATAGTTATTAAAAACACCACTAATAATTTCAAATTCATCGTTTTCAATTCGTCTAGTTTCATGACTTCCAGATGGTCTTCTTAAAGATAGACATTCCTTAATTTTTTCTTGACTTACAAAAATTCCAGGAGTTAAACCATCAATTACTGCACCGATTTTAGGACCGTGACTTTCACCAAATAATGTAATTTTAATTTGATTTCCAAATGTATTACTCATGAAATTCCTCCTTCAACTTATTATATAATTCATCAATCTTTATTTTCTTTAACTCATAACTACCGATGTTTTCAACTGATACAATCCAAATATAATCTCCCGTTTTTTTCTTATCGTGAATTAAATACTCATCAATATCTTTTAAAGATAAATCATATGAAGTTGGAAGATTATATTTTTTTAATAATTTTTTAATTTGCTTTCTTGCTTTATCAGAAGAAAAAGATAACATTCCAATACCTACACATTCTCCATGTAAAAGATTGTAATTACTTGCACTTTCAATAATATGGCCTAGTGTATGCCCGAAATTTAAAACTCTTCTAAGTCCTTTTTCTTCTAAATCTTCTTCAACAATTTTTTGTTTGATTTGTAAAGATTGGAAAATAATTTCATCAATATCATTTTCTAGATTTTTGCTTTTTGAAATTATTTCAAATAAAGATGAAGAACAAGTACATGCCATTTTAATTGCTTCAACTAAACCAGCATGTAATTGACGCTTATCTAATGTCTTTAATGTGTTAGGGTCAATTAGTACACATTTAGGTGTATAAAAAGAACCAATAATATTTTTTATACCATTATAATCAATAGCTGTTTTTCCACCAATCGAAGAATCTACTTGTGAAAGTAGTGTTGTTGGAATATTATAAAAATCTATTCCCCTCATATATGTAGAGCTAATAAAACCTCCAAGATCACCAACAACTCCTCCACCGATACTTACAAGACAATCAGTACGAGTAAAACCATGTTCAATTAAAGTTTTCATAACTAATTGATAATTATCTATATTTTTACTTTGTTCACCTTGTTTTACTGTAACAATAATAGGATTTAAACATTGACTAGATACTTTTAAAACATATTCACTTGGAACTCCATCATCTGTTAAAATTAATACTTTTCTTTGTAAAGATAAGTATTCCGAAACATTATTAATAATATTTCTTTGAATAATAACATCGTAACTATATGTCTTACAATTAATAGTTAATTTCATCAAATCACCTACCTACTATATATGTTCAGTATACGTACCAACTAATTTCAAACAATCACAAACTGTCTTTAATTCGTTTAGCATATCTTTACCATCTTGACTATTAATATTTCCTTCTAATTCAACAAAGAAATAATAATTCCACATCAACGATTTCATTGGTCGACTACGTAAATTTCTCATATTAAATCCATGAGAGCCAATTATATTTAATGTTTTAGCTAGAGAACCTGCTTCATTTAAAACAGTAAAAACTAAAATAAAATGTTCTCCCATTTTAGATGCAGCACTAGGTTTTCTTAAAGATCTAGAAAAAACAGCAAATCTCGTTGAATTATTATGATTTGTTTGTATATGTTCTTTTAATATTTTTAAGTTATATAAAGAAGCTGATTCTTTACTAGCAATAACGCCAACTGTATCATCATTACTTTTTGCTAAATCTAAAGAAGCCATAGCTGTATTTGGGTATTCAATAGTATTGAAATGCATTTTTTCAATGTATTCACTACATTGTTGTAAAGCTTGTGGATGACTCATTACAGTTTTGATTTTATCTTCACTTGCAGTTTCTTTACCTAATAAATTATGCTCAATTACTAATTCACTAACTTCATTAATATATAGACTACCAGAAAATATCAAATCCATAACTTCACCAACGTCACCAGCATAACTATTTTCTAAAGGTAAAACACAAACGTCACATTCTCCTTTTTCAACAGCCTCATAAGCACTAGTAAAACTAGGATAAGAAATATATTTACCATTAGTGAAAATCTTTGAAGCTGCAATCTGTCCAAAAGCACCTTCGACTCCAGTATATCCAACTTTTATTCCTTCAATTATACGTGATTGATATCTTTTAGAAATGTTCATTAATTCTTTTAAAAATGAAATGTAATATTCTTGAACAATTACATCACTCATATCATTTTGATGACTTGCTAAAATTTCTTTTTCACGAAGTGAATCTAATATAGGAAGTGCATTTTCTTTTTTAAATAATGCTATTTCTTTTGATACTTCCATTCTCTCCTCAAATAGTTGAGCCATTTTTTTATCTATTTCATTAATTTTTTTTCTTTTTTCATCTAATGAACTCATATTAACGACTCCTTTCATAATACTCTTTTAATTTTTTAAATGCTTCCTCAGAATTTTTAATAGTTTCACTTGATACACAATATGAAATTCGTACATAACCTTTTAATCCAAAAGAATCACTTGGAACCATAAACAAATTAAATTCTGTTGCTTTCTTACAAAAAGCAATAGCATCATCTTCTAAAGATTTAATAAATAAATAAAAGGCTCCTTCCGGTTTACAAGCAATCTCATAACCAGCGTCCAACAATATTTTTATTAATAAATCACGATTTTCAACATAGGTTGAAAAATCAGAAGTTATATTTAAAACAGTTGGTAGTAAATATTGAAATAATGAAGGAGCACATATACAACCAATTGCTCTACCTGCTCCTTTAATAGCATCAAAAACTAATTCTTTCTCCTCACATTTATTTGATACAAGAAGATAACCAATTCTTTCACCAGGTAGTGATAACGATTTACTATAAGAATATGCCACTAATGAATTATCATAATGATTTGTAATAAATGGATACTTAACATCTGAATAGATTAATTCACGATATGGCTCATCCGATAAAAGATAAATAACTTGATTATA
>JAXFTN010000160.1:0-4477 GCA_034176765.1 Bacilli bacterium
AACAATTTCATCAATAACTGCAATATTTTTACCTTCAATTGAAGTATTTAATAAACTAGTATAATCATCTACTGGTTTTGAAGAAGAAGTGGAATCATTAAGATCTCTTCCAGCTAGTAAATTTAAAGCATACGCTGCATCTTCAACACTACGAGTAAAATAGCCAACATGATCTAGTGAAGTTGCAAATGCAAATAAGCCAAATCTAGAAATACGACCCCAAGTTGGTTTCATACCTACTAAACCAGCATATGAAGCAGGTTTTCTAATTGAGTCTCCTGTATCACTTCCTAGAGCAAATGGAACAATACCTGCTGAAACAACTGTTGCTGAGCCAGCAGAAGATCCACCAACTTGTCTTTTGTGTGTTGGATCCCATGGGTTATATGTATATCCTTTGTGACCTGTCATTCCAGTACCACCCATTGCAAGTTCATCAAGTGTCGTTTTAGCGATGATAATTGCTTTTGCATCTTTTAATTTTTTAACAACGGTTGCATCAAAAACTGGAACGTAATCTTTTAAAATTTCACTACTTGCTGTAGTTAATAAACCTTTAGTTGCAATATTATCTTTAACACAAACAGGAATGCCCCAGAAAATATTATCAACTTCAGGTTCTCCTAATAAACTAGCTTCTTTTAAAGCTTCCTCATCATTAAATGTTTCAACTGCATTATCAGGTGAAGCATGTAGTTGATCAAGTGCTAATTTAACTAGTTCAACTGGAGTTATTTCTTTATTAACTAAACACTTGTGAAGTTCAACTAAAGTCATTGCCAAGTAATCCATATTATTGCACCACCTTTGGAAGACGTATTTGATTATCAACTACATCTTTAGCATTTCTTAATGCATCTTCTCTTGAGATAGTAGATGTCTCATCATCTTCTCTTAAGAAATCTGTATAACAGTTAAATGGAAATGTCATTGGTGTAACATCTTTTAAATCAATCTCATTAATCAATTTTAATTGTTCTAGTGTAACATCAAATTCTTTAAAAATTAAATCATATTGCTCATCAGTCATGTCAAACATTAAGCCTTTAGCACACTTACGTAGAATTTCTTCATTTAATTCTTTCATATAAGTCCCCCTACTTTCTAATAAGTTGAATGAATGTTTCTTCATCCATCGTTTGTATATTTAATTCTTGAGCCTTAGTTAGTTTAGAACCTGCCTCTGAACCAAAGATAACATAGTCCGTACTTTTTGATACAGAAGAAGTAACTTTAGCACCTAAATCTTCTAATAAGTTAGTTGCTTCTTTTCTTCCCATCGATTCAAGTGTACCAGTTAATACTACAACTTTTCCACTAAAAATTGAATCACCATTTGTTGTTGTACTACCTAAGTATTCAAAATTTAATCCTAATAAACGTAACTCATCAATTAATAATAAATTGTGTTCATTGTGGAAATACTCATAAATCGATGATGCTGAAACTTCACCAATATCTTGAACTTCTAATAATTCTTCTTTAGAGGCATCTTTTAACCGATCTAATGTTTTAAAAGTTTTTGCCAAAACTTTAGCTGTTTTAACACCTACTTCTTTTATACCTAATCCAAAAATCAATCTTTCTAAAGAATTACTTTTGGACTTTTCAATTGCATCAAATAATTTATCAACACTAACATTTGAAAAACCATCAATATTTATTAATTCATTTCTTAAATTATATAGCTTATATATATCACTAATGGAATGTATAAATTTTTGATTAAAGAATTGTTCACAAACCTTTTCTCCTAAACCTTCAATATCCATCGCATCTTTAGAAGAAAAATGAATAAGTCCTTCTATATTACGTGCATCACAATTCTTATTCATACAAAAATGCATTGCATCTTTTTTAACTAACTTACTGCCACAAACAGGGCAAGTATCACACATTTCAAATAGCTTTTCACTTCCATCACGTTTATCTTTTAAAGCATAAACAACTTCTGGAATAACATCTCCTGCTTTTCTTAATGCAACTGTGTCTCCAATACGTAAATCTCTTTCACGTATGAAATCCTCGTTATGAAGAGTTGCTCTTTGAATCATACTTCCTTGAACTCTAACTGGAGATAAAACAGCATTAGGTGTGATTTTACCAGTTCTACCAACAGTAAAAATTATATCTTCGAGTTTAGTAGTGACAACTTCAGGAGGAAATTTATAAGCAATAGCCCACTTAGGTGTTTTTGCAGTATATCCGATTTTATCGTAGAGATCCATGTCATTGACTTTAATAACAATACCATCAATGTCATAAGGTAAATCTTTACGTTTTAATGTATATTCTTTTACATATTGAATTACTTCTTCTATACCATTACAAATTCTTCTTTCAGGATTTGTTCTAAATCCTAATTTTGAAGCAAAATCTAATGCGTCACTATGCTTTCTAATTCCAAATTCTCTAGCATTAACAAAGTAATACCAGTATCCTTCAAGTCCTCTACTTGCAGCAACTTTTGAATCTAATTGTCTAATTGACCCTGCAGCGCCATTTCTAGCATTAGCTAATAATGGTTCACCATTTGCTTCTCTTTGTTTGTTAATTTTTTCAAGAGAAGCTTTTGGCATATAAACTTCTCCACGAATCTCAAAAGGTCTATCAACATCAATATTTAAAGGAATTGATTTTATAGTAATAACATTTGAAGTTACATTCTCACCTGTATTACCATCTCCACGTGTAGCTGCATAATTGAGTTTTCCATCAACATAGTCAAGACTCATAGCTAAACCATCAATCTTCATTTCAGCCATATATTCAACTTTATCAACTTTAATAATTTCACGAACTTTACGGTCAAAATCGTATAGATCATCATCATTAAAAGCATTCGCAAGTGAAAGCATTAATCTTTTGTGTTTAATCTTTTCAAATTCACTAACTACTGCTCCACCAACTCTTTGAGTAGGTGATAAAGGTGAGCGTAATTCTGGATGTTCAGTTTCAATCATGATTAATTCTTGCATTAATCTATCGTATTCTGCATCACTGACAGAAGGATTATCTAAGACATAATATTCATAATTATATCTTTCTAAAGTTTTTGTTATTTCTTCAACTCTATTTTTTAAATCACTCATGCTTGAAAGTCTCCACCTTTCTTTACTAAATGTAATTTTACATGATTTCCAACCATTGTTTTTCTTCCATGATTATCAAAATCAACTATTATTAAATTTCCGTCAACACCAATTACTTTTCCTTCACCAAATACATCATGAGTTAGAATATCACCAATTTTCCAATCAATTGATTGAGCAGTTGGAACATTCATAGGTTTACTAGGTATAGGTGATTTAATAGGAGCATAAAGAGAAGCTTTTGGAAATCCATCATCATCATTAAATGTTGCAAAACTACTTGGTTTATGAATTGATAATCCAGCCTCTTTAAAGAAACGAGAAATAATTTTTTGTGCTTGCAAAGTATAAGAGTATTCCTTATTTGCACTAATATATAGTTTTTTCATTGCTCTAGTAAATGCAACATAACATAAACGTCTTTCTTCCTCTAATCCTTCAAAAGGATTTTCTAGAATAGCTCTTTCACTTGGAAAAACTCCATCATTAAATCCAATTATAAAAACATATGGAAACTCAAGACCTTTTGCAGTATGAATAGTCATTAATGAAACGCTATCAGCATTTGTTATATCATCTTGTGCACTTAATAAAGCAACATTTTGAAGATATTCTTCAAATGTAGATTCAGGATTGTCATTTATATAACTTTGAACATCATCAAATAATGATTGAACATTTTTAATACGATCTTCAGAACTTTCATCATCTAAAGAAGCAAGATACTCATAATAATGAATTTCACGAATGAATCTTTCTAGTTTACTTGAATAAGCTTCTGACTTATCAATAAGTTGAACTTTTACATCTTCGATCTGATTAATTAATGATCTTAATGACATAACAGTTTTTAAGCTTACACTTGAAGTACCAGGTTTCCAATCTTGGATAAATTTATAAATAGAACAATTATTATCACTAGCTTCTTTTCTAATAGTATCAACAGTTTTCTCACCAATTCCACGTTTTGGTATATTAATAATTCTTAAAAAGGCTACATCATCATTAGAGTTAACAATTAAATTAAAGAAGGCAAGTACATCTTTAATTTCTTTTCTTTGATAAAATCTTAGTCCACCATAAATAACATATGGAATTCTTTTTTGAGTTAAAACTTTTTCAAAAGGTAATGTTAAATAAGAAGAACGATATAAAATAGCAACATCTTTATATGTAAAATCTTTGTTTGTATTTTTTAATTTTAAGATTTCACCAATAACCCAGTTAGCTTCTTCATCAGATCTAAATCCGTTATATGTAACGACATCATCACCATCATCATTTTCTGTGAACAAATCTTTTTTAATCCTTAATTTATTTTTATCAATTAAAGTATTAGCCACTTGTAATATTTTTTTAGTAGAACGATAATTTTCATTTAAAAT
>JAXFTN010000161.1:0-2536 GCA_034176765.1 Bacilli bacterium
GGTGAAAAGGTTGATCTAAAATTAGAAAGATTAAAAAAAGATGCTTCAGTTCCTGTTTTAGAGATTAGAGATCTAAATATAATGAAAGATGATGGTTCAAAAGCTATTAACGATTTAAATTTCTTTTTAAGAGGTGGACAAATTCTTGGAGTCGCTGGTATTGCGGGATGTGGACAAAAAGAACTTTGTGAAGCAATTGTAGGTTTAAGAAAATATGATGGTGATATTACTCACTATGGAAACTCAATCAAGAATTATTCTCCTGAACAAATTAAAGATATAGGAATTAGAATGAGTTTTATTCCTGAAGATCGTTTAGGATTGGGTCTAGCACCAAATCTATCAATTGTAGACAATTTATTATTAAAAAGTTATCAAAAGAAAAAAGGTATTTTTGTTGATAGGAAAAGTGCAGCCAAAGAGGCTCAAGAATTAGTTGATAGATATAATGTTGTTACTCCTAGTATTTATGAACCAGTTAAAAACTTAAGTGGTGGAAATATTCAAAAAATATTACTAGGTAGAGAAATAGGAACAGATCCAAATGTTATTATTACTGCTTATCCGGTAAGAGGACTTGATATCAATTCTTCTTATATGATTTATGATATTTTGAATGAAGAAAAGAAAAAGAATACGGCAATATTATTTGTCGGTGAAGACCTCGACGTTTTATTAGCTCTTTGTGATAAGATAATGGTTTTGTGTGAAGGAAAGAATATGGGAATTGTTCATACAAAAGAAACCACTAAAGAAGAAATTGGGTTAATGATGACAGGATCAAAGAATTTATTAGACTTATATCCAGAAAAAAAATATGGATTTGCAAGTGACTCATTAATTAAAGGAGGAGAAAGTAATGAACAAAATTAAACAATTTTTCTCTTCATTTAGCATTATTTCTCGTACAGAAATGTCAACGAAAAAAGCCCTTTTAATTAGAATTGGTTCTTTTGTATTAACGTTTTTAATTGCTATGCTTCTTTGTAGTTTAATTATAAAAAGAAATTATTTTTCAATAATTGGTGTTTTATTTAAAGGTGCCTTTTCTCGTCCAACTAAGCTTATTATGGATGCTTGTCTTTTACTAGGATTTGGGGTAGCTATTATTCCAGCTTTTAAAATGAAATACTGGAATATGGGTGCAAATGGACAAGTTTTAGTAGGAGCATTAGTTGCAATTGTACTGATGTTCTATATGGATGGTTTTGCTCAAAAAACAGGATTTAATAATTTCATCTTAATTTTATTAATGTTAATTTGTAGTATTTTAGCAAGTATAATTTGGGCAGTTATTCCAGCAATTTTTAAAGTTTTATTTAAAACAAATGAAACATTATTTACTTTAATGATGAATTATATTGCTGGATGTTTAGTTGCTTATGTTAACTTTGTGTTAGCACAAGGCAAACAAGAATCACCAGGTATTATTAATCTAGAAAGTCAATCTGGATGGTTACCTGTTTTATTTGATAAATATTTGATACCAATATTAATAATTGTGTTAATGACAGTATTTGTTTATTTCTATATGACAAAAACAAAACATGGTTTTGAAGTAATTGTTGTTGGTGATAGTATTAACACAGCAAAATATGTTGGTATGAATACCAAAAAAATTATTATAAGAACTTTAATTTTATCAGGAGCAATGTGTGGAATAATAGGTTTCCTTTATGCTTCTGCAATTAACCAATCAATTAATCGTGATATGTGTGGATCTATGGGTTTTACTGGAATCTTAATTGCTTGGCTAAGTAATTTAAATCCATTAATTATGGCTGGTGTTTCTTTCATTCTTGCCTTTTTAACTAATGGTACTTCTAAAATTTCATCAGTTTATCACTTAGGAAGTAATAATCTAGCTAATGTTTTAATTGGTATGATATTCTTTTCAATTCTAGTTAGTGAATTCTTTATTCGTTTTAGGATTAAGTTTAATAAAGTTAATGAAGAAAGAGGTGAAAATAAATGCTAGTACCATTTTTAACAGCTGCTATTAGTATGGGTGTAGTTTATCTTTATGGAGCAGTTGGGGAAACTCTTATTGAAAAAGGAGGAAGCCTTAATTTAGGAATTCCTGGAATTATGTGTCTTGGCGCGCTTGGGGGCGTAATTGGAGCAAATGTTTACGGAGCAATTTTTGGAAGTAATATTATTGGAGTTGTTCTAATCTTGTTTTCAATATTCTTTTCAATACTATTTTCTTGTTTTGGTGGATTTCTATATGCTCTATTTACTGTTACTTTACAATCCAATCAAAATGTTACAGGTTTAATTTTAACTACATTTAGTGTCGGGTTTATGAAACTAATAGGAAGCAATTTAGATAATAGTAGACTAACTGAATATAGTAAAGGCATACGAACACTTTTTGTAAATTATTCTAATCTAGGTTGGTTTGGTAATATTTTCTTATCTCATGGATTTTTAGTATATCTAGGATTTATTATTGCTATTGTTGTTGCCATTATTTTAAAGAAAACGAAGGTTGGTTTATTTTTAAGAAGTATTGGAGAATCACCTCAAACAGCGG
>JAXFTN010000162.1:0-7294 GCA_034176765.1 Bacilli bacterium
CTTCAAGTGACATACCTTCCCATTCTTTAGGTAACATTTGTTTTCCTGGATCTGCCCAGAAATCAGAATAATGAAAATCTAAGACAATTTTATATCCTTTTTCTTTAGCAAGATTAGCAAGTTTAATAAAATTTTTATAATCACATGTTCCACCTAAATATGGTTTTCCTTCTTTATTATAAGGATTATTCCATAGACGAATACGCATGTGGTTTACACCTTGCTTAACAAACTCGTCTAATGGTTGAATTTCTTTACCACTATCAAAATATTTTGCATGAGCATTCTCTTCCTCAAAATAAGTCGAGACATCAATTCCTAAAATCATTACATGTTTCCTTTCTTATGGTCTTCCATAATAAGAGGCTTGTTGTCATCATTAAAATCAACAACTCTTTTTTTCATTGCTTTATAACGATATTTTGCTTGTTCATTCATTTTTAAAACATGTGCTTCATCACCTGTGAATCCACATCTTAAACAGTAATACTCTTTCTTTTCTTCATCATAGAACATATCCATATCAATATCGCGCATAAAGCATGATGGACAGCGAAAGTTTAATTTGCCTTTACTAGATTGAGACATGTTATAAGACCTCCTTTAGATAATTTCTTTTCTGCAGCTAAATGATAAACTGGTGAGAATGCTATACCTTCTTCAACCATTAATTTATCAGCATTTCCTTCTAGCTCAACACGAGTTAAAACATCAGGAATATTTACATATGCTTTTTTACTATTTTCTTTAATTACTTTTCTACCTAAATAACTAAATTTAATTTCTTCTTCATCTACACCAAGAGTTAGATTAGTCATATCTTTTTGATATTCAACAGTTCCAAATCCACCAGTAAAATATTCTTTCAAAATAACTTCTTCACCATGTAAATCATTTAAAATATTTCTTTCTACTTTAATGGAGCTAGAACCTTCTTCGAATGTAAATATAGATTGAATTTCAATATCTAATCCTTCTAATGTAACGGTGACAGGATTAGCAGTAATAATAACTTTATTATCAACTTTTTCATACTTAGCCATTGTTCTACATAAACAAAGGTCTGTTTCTCTTCCTTTGTATATAACTTTACATGACTTAACTGTACCAGCACCAGCATAGTGAGTGAAATATCCTGCTCTATAATTAGCTTGGATTAAGAAAGGATAAGAAGCATCATAAACATTTTCAGTACCAATGCCACATTCTTGAGGAATGCGAGCAACATATGGTCTTAAATCTATCATTGCTCCACCTTGGTTAAAGTCAAGACATGTTCTGAAATATGGATCGGCATACCAGAAATATTGTTTATTACTTCCATATAAAATATCTTTCCATAAAGCACATTCACCACGATTGTAATTTGGATGACACTCTCTATAGAAATCAGCAAATTCACTCATGGTCATATCAATGAGTTCACCTTTTTGTTTTAATAAACCATAGTATTTCATACCATCTTGATATGATTGCGCTAATAGTTCATAAGGACATTCCCATCTACCTTTTCTATTTAACCATCCTGGTCCAACAAACATCATATTATAAGAATAGCCATCATTATACTTTCCTAAATGACGATATTGATCAACTAAATTATATAAATATGGATATTCTATGTGACCATTATCATCGTAATAAATCATTCCACGTAAAACATTTTGTGGGTGTGTACCAAAGTTTGAACCATTACCATCAAAACATGCAAGCAAGTCTCTTGATAAATGAGGGATAGCTACAATACCAGAGTCATCATCTGCATCTTTAGCTGGGCAATGTGAGTTAACTTTAGAAGGTATCCATGGATTCCATGGTCCACCATCCATAAATGTGTACCATGAATTGTTACATGTATGGAAGGCTTTTGGTCCTTCTTCCCAACATGTAGCGATAGCACATTTTACACTTGGATATTTTCTTTTTATATAATTAATAGAATAAGCATCTAAGAAATAACTACCTGTTGATTCTGGATAAAAACCAAATTTTTCATAGAACATTGAGAATACATCATCAATAATTTCTTCTTTCTGAGCATCTGAAAACATCCAAATGCAGAAATCTTCAGTATGATATTTTGCTCTAAATTCTTTACAAGGTAAACCTAATAAAGATAATCCGATTTCATCTCCATAGACTTCATGATCATGCTTTGCTAACTCAACAATTACATCTGAAAATAATGATGCATAAGTAATTTGAATTGTAGTTTTCAAACCATTCTTGTGAGCAGCTTCTTGTTGAAATTTAAAAATTTCTAGTGATTCGTCTTGAACAGCGTCTGCTTTGCCTAAAGCTTTCTCAGCATATTCAGGTGAAAGTTCAGGACGGTGAATAATGTTAACAACAAATTTATTCATATTTTTCTCCTTTTTCCCGATATCATTTTAAAATAATAAACACTCTCAGTCAATCATTTTAAAGCTCTAAAAACAAGTTTTTTCGATTAAAATTTCGAAAGCAAAATAAAAGGGCTTTTTGTAAGCCCTTCACCATTATTTGATAATAATTTTTAGTTTTGTTTTCTTAATTTTTTGAGTAATAAACTCACAAATTTTCCTAGCTCCTTCATATCTAAGGTGTGTGTTATCACTCATACCTTCAGGATAATTTGGATAAATATTTGCTTCAAAATTCATGAAGTATTTTTTAGAATTTTTATCACCTATTTTTTTAAGCCATCGATAAGTAATTTTATTCATATCTATAAAAATAACTTTTCTTTTTTGAGCTACTTGTTTCATAGCTTTTGGATATAAACCGTGTGTATTTTTAACTAATTCGTGTTCTTTAATAAATTGGCGACGGTATATTGAAGAAATTAGAATTGGAGTTGCCCCTTTTTTTAAAGCTACATCAATAAAATAATTCAAATTATCTTGATATGAAGTAAAGGGTTCTGTATGTCTTTCTACATCTTCTTTTTCATCATTATGTCCAAACTGAATTATTACAATATCCTCTTTTTTTAATTTCTTTTTGCAAGGGTCGAATAAACCTTCATCAATAAAGCTTTTAGTTGATCTTCCATTCTTTGCTAAATTAACTACTTTATATTCGTTAGTAACATAATCTTGTAATAGCTGGCCCCAACCAGTTTGAGGATAAGTGTCTTCCCCATTTGTTTGGCAAGTGGAGTCGCCTAATAAATATATCTTTTTCATTATCTACTTGAATCAAAATAGTTCTTAGCGTTGTTAAAGCAAATATCTTGAACTATTTTACCTAAAAATTCGATGTCGTTTGGATATTCACCATTTTCAACTAAATCACCAATTTTATTACATAAAATACGTCTAAAATATTCATGACGTGTATAACTTAAAAATGATCTAGAATCTGTTAACATACCCACGAATTTAGACAACAAACCTAAATTAGATAAAGCAGTGATTTGTTTTTCCATTCCGTCTTTTTGATCTAAAAACCACCAAGCACTACCTAGTTGCATTTTCCCAGGAACACCTTCTTCAGCAAAGCAGAATGCTAAAGTAGCAAGAAGTTCATTATCACCAGGATTTAATGAATATAGAATCGTTTTTGGTAATTCACCAGTTGAGTCTAATGCATTTAAAATTTTTGATAAAGCAGAAGCAATACTTCCATCATTGATAGAATCAAATCCAGTATCAGGACCAACTTCTTTCATCATACGTGAAGAATTGTTTCTTAAAGCTTTAATATGATATTGTTGTACCCAACCATGTGCTTTATATTGCTTTCCAAAGAAAACGATAATGTAGCCTCTATATTGAGCAACTTCTTTAGCTGTTAAAGTTTTGCCACTTAAAGCTTTTTTAAAGATTTTATTTACTTCAGCTTTAGTTGCTTCTTCATACATTACAACATCAAGAGCGTGATCTGAAACTCTGCAATCATGGGCATGGAAATATTCAATTCTTTCTTTTAATGCTTGTTCTAGATTGCAGATATCTTTAATTGAATAACCAACAACTTTTTCTAATTGTTTAATATAAGGGACAAATGTTTCCCAATCAATATTAACAACTTTATCAGGTCTAAATGCTGGATAAACATGTGTTTTAAATTTGTTTTCTTCTTTTAATAATGTATGATATTTTAAATCATCTATTGGATCATCTGTGGTACATAATGTATCAACGTTGCTCATATCTATAATTTTACGAGCTGTCATTTTTTGAAGTTTTTTATTCATTTTAGAATATAAATCTTTAGCTGTTTCAGGAGAAAAAACGCCTTTAAAACCAAAATATTTTTGTAATTCTAAATGAGTCCAGTGATATAAAGGATTACCTACTGTATAAGGGACAGTTTCAGCCCACTTCATAAATTTTTCTTCTTTTGAAGCATCACCTGTTATAAACTTTTCACTTACACCATTATTGCGCATTGCTCTCCATTTATAATGATCACCAAAATGTCCTTCAACAAGCCATAAATCAGTAATAGAATCAAACTTCTTATCTTCAAAAATATCTTTTGCAGATAAATGGCAATGATAATCATAAATCGGCATTTTTTCAGCATATTCATGATATAAAGTTTTTGCTGTTTCCGTTTTTAATAAGAAATCTTTGTCTAAAAATTTTTTCATAATCATTACACCTTCTTTTTATAAAAAATAATCTGAATATTTTTCTATAACCGTATTTAATCCATCAAATCCACCATCAAGATGATCTGCAAAAAGTTTTTTAGCTTCTTCAGCATTACCACTTATCAAATTAAGGACCATCTTCGAATGATATTCATAAATTTCTTCAACACGACTTGATTCACGTAAATTCGCCATAACTCTAACTCTATTTAAAGCTGTTGCATTTTTTGAAACTATTGCCCAAGCTTTTGATTGAGACGCAAATTCAAATAAGGTTTCATGGAATTTGTTATCATTTTCATAAAATAGTCGTGATTTAGAAATTGATGTATCCATTGAAATAATTTCTTTTTGTTCATCTAAGATAGCATTAAGTTTATCTTTTTGATTATCAGTTAAATGACCTGCTAATAAATCCAATATAGACATCTCAACTGCTTTTCTTATATATATTAAAGTATTCATGTCTGTAGCCTCTATTTTAGAAACATATGTGCCTTTTTTAGGCATTACTTCTACTAGACCATCTTTTTCTAAACGAGCAATTACACTTCTAATTGGAGTTCTAGATGTATGGTACTCAATAGCTAAATCTTCTTCTTTAATTTTTGTTCCAGGTACTAAATCTAGGTTAATAATTCTATTTCTTAATTCATCATAAATTTGTTCTACTGTATTAGCCATAAGTACTCCTTTCTAGACATTCATTAGATTTAAAATTATACTTACAAACATTGAATTGTCAATATTTAATATTCCTGAAGATATAGCTTCAATACCAACACTCATTCTTAAAGAAGTTGATTTACCATAACCAGAAGGTCCTACTAAAATAATAAATCACCATCTTCAATATCTAAATTAAAATCATGGACAGCATGAAAACCCTTGTCATAAATTTTATTTAAATTGTCGATTTTGATTGTTACATATAAACCTCCTATTATCAGAATTATTATAACACGGTTTAAAAAATCATTTTATGTTTTATGCACAATATTTATTTTAATATAATAAAAATTAATAAAGTAATCTTATTTCTATGCTTTTATAATGTATAAAGTATTAAAAAATAAAGGTGTTAAAGATGGTTAAATAACAAATGAAAAATCTATACGTCTAATTTAAACTGGAAATAATTGGCGTGTTGTTATAGTATTACTAAGCCACTTTTTGTCTATCAACTTATTAATTCCTTTTATTCTCTTATTGACCAAATAATGGTAGCTCAAATTGGTGAATCAAGTGTTTCAGCAGTGGCTACACTTACACAAATAAAAGGTTGTATTATGGCTATTGGAACTGGATTATCAGGTGGTTGAACTATTATTGTTGCTCGTCTTTATGGAGCAGGAAAAATTGAAGAAGCTAAAAAGAATGCAAATATCATGTTTACATTTGCTCTTCTTACTTCAGGTATTATTCTTTTAATCTTTCTTCCATTTTCGACGTTTGTTCTTCGCTTATGTCAAGTTCCAAATGATTTAATAACTATTTCGGATTTATATTTTAAACTCCAAATTATTGAACAAGTAATTATAATCTTTAATAACATTTTTATTGGTTTAGAAAAATCAAAAGGAAATACAAAAATTATTTTTATTCTTAATATTATCATAATGGGTGTAAAACTAATCTTAAATAGCATCTTCATTTACGGCTTCCACGTAACCAATTTAGCTTGGATTGAAGTAGCTAGTATCGTTGCTCAATTAGTTCTATTTGTAATTGCAATGATTAAATTATTTTCTAAAGATAATATATTCAAAATTTCATTTAAAACTTTATCACTAAAATGGAATTACCTAAAAAAAATATTACTTCTTTCACTACCACTATTTTTAGGTAAATTTGTTATTAGCTTAGTTAAGGTTACCGTAAATGCAATGTGTAAAGTTTATGGTTCTTTAACTGTAGGTGCATTAGGTATTTCTAATAATATGTGTGGTATGATAACAAACCCAGGTACATCTATGGAAGACTCTGAGTCATCTATAGTATCTCAAAACTTAGGTAATAAAAATATGAAACGTACGCTTAAAATATTTGGTGTATGTTGTGCGATTATGGCTATCTGGAGCGTTTTAGGATTTTTAAGCGTTAGAGTATTTTTTGAAGATCAAATATTAAATTTATTTAATACAAAAAACACCTCACCAGAATTTGTTCAAATAATTAAAGACATCTTCTATTATGATTGTTTATCAATTCCTGCTCTTGCAATTAATTCTATAATTTTAGGTCTATTATATGGTTATGGTCAAACTTTCTTAGCTACCGTAAATAATGTTTTAAGAATCTTCACCCGAATTGGTGTATTATGGTATTTACAAACATTTCACCCTGAAATAGGGGCTGAAGCAGCCGGTATATCAATGGGCATATCAAATCTAATTATTGCTTTTTCAGCTATAATCTTTTTGACAATTTTCTTAATTAAGACAAAAATAAAAGGGTATAAAGGTATGACATTTAATGATCCAGAACCTGAAATGGTTGAAGTCAATGGCATATTAGTAAGAAAGGAGTTTGCTAACAATGAAATTACCGATGTTAACTAAACAAATTGATATATCAAAAAAATTAAAGTTTGCGTCTAATGAAATATTAGATGTTGTTTATGATAAATATGAAAATCAACCAATGATATTAATTTTACTTGGTGGAGGATATCATCATTTATCTCCTAGAGAAGCTGAACCTGTAGCAAAC
>JAXFTN010000163.1:0-2625 GCA_034176765.1 Bacilli bacterium
TTTTAAATTATGATATATTTATATAGGAAGAAGGGATAAAAAGTGTTTGATACAATTGTCGCTGTTGCAACGCCATTAATGAAATCAGCTTTAGCAATCATTCGCGTAAGTGGTAATGATTGTTTTGAAATTGTCTCTAAGATTTGTAAAAAAGATTTAACAAGTATTAATAAAAGAGAAATTGTATATGGACACATTTATGATGGAGAAGAAGTAATTGATGAAGTAGTCATGAATGTTTATGTGGGTCCTAAGTCATTTACTGGTGAAAATTTAATAGAGATTATGTGTCATGGCTCTGTTTTAATTTGTGATGAAATTGTTGCTTTATTAATAAAATATGGAGCTAGATATGCAGCTGGTGGTGAGTTTTCATCAAGAGCATTTCTTCATAACCGTATTGATTTAATTCAAGCAGAAGCAATCAATGATGTAATTAATGCTACAACAAAAGAAGCTAAGAAATTATCATTAATGAGTTTAGATGGAAAAACTTCAGCTACATTGTTACCAATTAAAACAAAGATTGCTGACTTATTAAGTCAAATTGAAGTGAACATTGATTATCCTGAATATTTAGATATAGAAGAAGTTACTTATTTAAAAGTTGAAGAAGTTGTCGATGAACTACATAAATCAATTTTAAAACTTATAGATGATGGTAAAAAAGGGAAGATCATTAAAGATGGTCTTAATGTTGTTATATGTGGTAAACCAAACGTAGGAAAATCATCTTTACTTAATTCTTTATTACAAGAAGATAAAGCAATCGTAACTTCAATTCCTGGAACAACAAGAGATATTGTTGAAGGAGATATTAATTTAGGAGGTATTGCCTTACATCTAGTAGATACAGCTGGTTTGCACGAGACTGATGATTTTATAGAATCAATTGGTATTGATAAATCAAAAGAAGCTATTAATAAGGCTGATTTAGCTCTTATTGTTTTAGATGCATCAAAAGAATTAGATAACTATGATAAAGAAATTTTAGATTTTACTAAAGATATGAATCGTATTATCATTTACAATAAAATTGATTTAATTGAAAACAAGAAATATGATGATCAATATGTATATATTTCAGCATTACATAATGATGTTTCATCTTTGAAAGATAAAATTATCAAGATGTTTGGAATTACTCAAGAAACGTATAATACTCCAAGTTTAAATAACGCACGTCAAATTGGATTATTATATTCATGTGATGAATGTTTAAGAAAAGCAAAAGAAGATGCTTTAAACGGTTTACCAATAGATTTAGTAAGTGTCTCATTACAAAACGCATATGGTCTAATTTTAGACTGTTTAGGTGAGTCACATGATCACGATTTAACTAAAGAAATATTTTCAAGATTTTGTGTAGGTAAGTAATTATGTATTTTGAAACTCATTGTCATTTAAATGATAAACAATTTAACGAAGATTTAAATATTTGTATAGAAAATGCACTCAGTAATGGATGTGTTGGTTTTAATATTGTCGGATGGGATTTTGAATCATCAAAACGAGCTCTAGAAATTGCTAGTGCCAATAAAGAAATGATCGTATCAGTTGGATTACATCCTTCAAATTGTCTAGAAGCACCTAAAGATGAACTAGCAAATATTGTTGAATTAATAGGTGCTGATACTGATAAAAAAATAAAAGCAATTGGAGAAATTGGTCTAGATTATTATTGGGATAAAGATGAAGAACATCATCGTATTCAAAGACAATTTTTTGAAAAACAAATTCAGCTAGCTAATATTTTTGATTTACCGATTGTAGTTCATTCTCGTGATGCGTTAATGGACACATATGAAGTTTTAAGAGAAAATCCTGTAAGAAGAAGAGGAGTTATTCACTGTTTTAGTGGAAGTCCAGAAATGGCTGGGTTATTTGTTCACCTTGGTTATCTTATTGGAATTGGTGGAGTAGTTACTTTTAAAAATTCAAAAACTATTAAAGATGTTGTAGAAGAAATACCACTTCAATATTTAGTAGTAGAAACGGACTCACCTTATTTAACTCCTGAACCAAATAGAGGAAAAAGAAATGAGCCTTCTTATATACCAAATATTATTGAAGAGATAGCTAGAATTAAAGGAATATCTACTAAGGAAGTTGAGGAAGTAACGACAGAAAATGCTCGTTTACTTTTTAATATGTTGTAATTATGGAAAAGTATTTTATTGATGGAGTAATTGTTGTCGAAGGAAAAAGTGATGTCACATTTCTTCAAGAATTTATAGATGCAATTTTTGTTACCACTAATGGCTCTGAAATTTCTAAAGAAACAATTAACTATATTAAAGAATTAAAGAAAAAGAATAGAATAATTGTCTTGACTGATCCAGATTCTCCAGGTCAAAGGATTAGACACATATTAGATGAAAACATTGATGGATTAGAACATGCTTTTGTAGATAAAAAGAATTCAATTAAAAAGCATAAAGTTGGTGTTGCTGAATCAACTAAAGAAGAAGTATTAAAAGCATTAAGCCATTCTATTATTAGTTCAAAAACAATTAGTCAAACTATTACGTCAGAAGATTTATTTTCATTACATTTATCTGGTTATGATAATTCGAGTTATTTAAGAAGTAAGGTTTGTGAACATTTACATCTTGGTTTTTGTTC
>JAXFTN010000164.1:0-3745 GCA_034176765.1 Bacilli bacterium
AAGCAATTTTAAAAGTCCATGCAAGAGGAAAACAAATTGATCCATCTGTTGACTTTAGTAATATTGCAAAACGTACTACAGGTTTTTCAGGTGCTGACTTAGCTAATGTTATTAATGAAGCTGCAATTTTAGCAGTTAGAGAAAATAAAGATACTATCGGCACACGTGAAATTGATGAAGCAATTGATCGTCGTATTGCTGGTCCTGCTAAAAACTCACGTTCAATGACTGAACATGAAAGAAAACAAGTTGCATATCACGAAGCTGGTCATGCTATTATTGGTTTAACATTACCTTATTCTGATAAAGTCGAAAAGATAACTATTGTTCCACGTGGAAGAACTGGTGGACATGTATTAATGGGACCAGAAGAAGATAGATTCTTGATGACTAAGAACGAATTAATGGCACGTATTGTTGGTTATCTTGGTGGACGTTCAAGTGAAGAAATATTCTTCGATGATGTTTCTACAGGTGCTCACAATGATATTGAAGTTGCTACTAGAATTGCACGTGCTATGGTTGTTGAATATGGTATGTCTGACTTAGGTCCAATTCAATATGAAAAACAATCAGGTTCTGTTTTCTTAGGACGTGATTATACAAATAATCAAAAGAATTTCTCAACTCAAATTGCTTATGAAATTGATACTGAAGTTCGTCGTATTATTGATGAAGCTCACGAAGAAGCAAAAAGAGTAATTAGCGAACATAAAGATGATGTAATTTTACTTGCTGAGACTTTATTAGTTGTTGAAACAATTAATGATGAAGAAATTAAGTATCTATTAGAGCATCGTACTTTACCAAGTTTAGAAGCTAAAGTTGAAGAAAAGAAAATAGAAGAAGTTAAAAAACCTACTACTCGTAAACCTCGCACCAAAAAGGTAGCTCCTACTGAAGAAACAAAGACTACAGAAGAAGCACAACCTAGCGAAGAAAAAGGAGATAAAGGAGAGGAATAATTCCTTTCCTTTTTTAAAGTATTATGGATTTTTTAGGAAAAAAGATTGATTCAAATGTAATACTAGCTCCAATGGCTGGAATAACTAATTTAGCTTATAGAGAATTTATGAAACCATTTGGAGTTGGTATATCTTATACAGAGATGGTTTCTGATTGTGGATTAATCTATAAGAATAAAGAAACATATCGATATTTAGAAACTAGTAATATTGATTCACCTCTTGCTATTCAATTATTTGGTGGAAAAAAAGAAACTATTTTAGAAGCATTAAAAATAATTGAAAGTAAAGAAATTGATTATGATTATATTGATGTTAACTTAGGTTGTCCAGTCGTAAAGGTAACAAAAACAGGTGCAGGCTCAGCGTGGTTAAATAGAAAAGATGAATTATTTGAAATGATGTCTTCATTAGTTAACTTATCATCTAAACCAGTTTTTGCAAAAATTCGTATTGGATGGGATGATAATCATATTAATGTTGAAGAGATTGTTGAAGTTTTAGAAAAAGCAGGTGTTTCTTTAATTGCTATTCATCCTCGAACTAGGAATCAACTTTATACAGGTTGTGCACGATATGAATTAATAAAGAATATTAAAGAAAAAATGAAAATACCACTTGCTATTTCAGGAGATATCTTCACTCTTGAACAGGCTATTGAATATCAAAAAATGACAGGAGCAGATTTTATCATGGTAGCTAGAGGGGCTCTAGGTAATCCATTTTTAGTTACACAAATTGCTACATATTTTAAAACAGGTGAAATCTTACCTTCACCTACTTTGAAACAAAATCTAAATTATTTAAAAGAACATTTTGAAAAATTGATATCTTTAAAAGGAGAAGAGACAGCAACTAAAGAAATGCGTGGTATTGCTCCTCATTACTTAAAAGGGTATCCTAACACTAAAGCAATAAGAAATTTATTAGCAACACAAATGAAAACATATCAAGATTTTTTAACAATAATATCATCACTTAATGAAATTGATTAAATCTATTCAATTTTATGATAGAATATTAAAGGGAGTAAAATTATGGCAGAATTAACAGAACAAGAAATTATTAGAAGAAACAAATTAGAAAAGTATAAAGAATTAGGAATTGATCCATTTGGTCAACGCTATGATAGAACAGATACTTCTGAAACTTTAAAAGAAAAATACTTAGGTAAAACAGAAGAAGAACTAGAACAATTAAATGCTCACGCTTCTGTTGCCGGACGTATTATGACTATTAGAGATAAAGGTAAAGTAGCTTTCTTTAATTTAAATGATAAATTTGGAAAAATCCAAGTTTACATTCGTAAAGATGTCGTTGGTGATGATGCTTATGAAGTTTTTAAATTAGCTGATATTGGAGATATTGTTGGTGTAGAAGGTCGAGTTATGGTTACTCATACTGGTGAGCTTACAATAAGAGCTGAACATTATACTCACTTAACTAAAGCTTTAAGACCTCTACCAGAGAAATATCATGGCTTAACTGATAAAGAAGAAAGATATCGTCGTAGATACCTTGATTTAATGGTTAATGAAGAAGCACGTAATATTGCTATTGCTAGACCAAAGATTATAAGAGCTATTCAAGAATATTGTGATTCAAAAGGCTTTATTGAAGTTGAAACTCCTGTTTTAGAATCTATTAAAGGTGGAGCAACTGCAAGACCATTTATTACACACCATAATGCTCTTAATAGAGATTTCTATTTACGTATTGCTACTGAGTTAAAATTAAAAAGACTTATTGTTGGTGGCTTAGAAAAAGTATACGAAATTGGTAGATTATTTAGAAATGAAGGTATGGATTTAACTCACAATCCTGAATTTACTACTATTGAACTTTATGAAGCATTCGGTGATTTAGAGTCAATGATGGATATTACAGAAGGAATCATTAGACATGCAGCAAAAAAAGTTGCTGGTGACAAAGTTGAATTTATAAATATTTTTGATCCTGAAGGTGAAAAAATTGATATTTCAAAACCATTTAAGAAGGTCACAATGTGTGAGATGATCAAAGAAGTTACTGGTGTTGATTTTAAAGGAAATAATTATTCTTTAGAAGAAGCTAAAGCATTAGCTGAAAAACACAACATTAAAGTTGAACCTCACTTTACAGTAGGTCATATCATTAATGCTTTCTTTGAAACATATTGTGAAGATAAATTAATTCAACCTACATTCTTATGCGGACATCCAGTTGAAATTTCTCCATTAACAAAAATCGATACTGAAGATCCTCGTTTTGTACAACGTTTTGAACTTTATATCGGTGGACATGAATTTGCAAATGCTTATACAGAGTTAAATGATCCTATTGATCAAAAAGAAAGATTTGTTGAACAATTAAAAGAAAAAGATGCTGGTAATGATGAAGCATCTGATATGGATGTAGACTTTATTGAATCATTAGAATATGGTATGCCACCTTGTGGTGGTGTTGGAATGGGAATTGATAGACTTGTTATGTTCTTAACAGAACAAACTTCAATTAGAGAAGTCTTATTATTCCCAACTATGAAAGACAGATAAAAAAATAACTCCTTTTCATTACTTTTTGTGAAAAGGAGTTTTTATATATAGGGAAGAGATATCTGTTAATTAGAAAAGAATCTGAAAAAGATTATAAAGAAGTATAAATGTTAATATGAGATTCTAGTCTTTTCTTTTATTTATATTTTATTTAATGATTAAGAATTATATAAAATCATAAAATAAAATATGAGGAATAAAAATGCACCCAAAATACTCTTTATTAGCACAAACAACATTAACAAA
>JAXFTN010000165.1:0-3711 GCA_034176765.1 Bacilli bacterium
TGCTCTTCTAATGGATGTTAAAAATTTATTATTTTCTAGATATGAATATGCTTTAAAGTACCAATTTATAATTTTTTGCATCGAATCACCTTTTTTTATAATAATACAAAATTTGTATTCTTATCTATATAAAATTAAGAAAATTTTGAATAGTAACTTTAAACTTTTTAGCGTGTATTTTACAACATATTTTAATCTATGTAAAGTCAAATACACCGAAAAACTAACTAAATTTCAAAACTTTTTTTTCGAGAATTTTTAATATAAAAAAAGTTGTAAAAACTGCCAAAAAAGCCTTTTTTTATTTTGGTTTCTGTGGTAGTCTATGGACTAGAGATTAAGTCTTACCATGGCTAATCCAAATAATTTGGGCACATGATATTTATTAATACTTTTTAGTGTCCAAAAATTGCTAATTTGTATAGAAGTATGGGGGTAATCTATATGAAAGTTATCAAAAGAAGTGGATCAGAAACTAAATTTAATGCTTCTAAGATTTTTAATGCTATTTCTAAAGCAAATAATAGTTTAGATGAAAATCTTAGATTAACGGATGACCAAATTCGTGAAATTACTGCTAAAGTTGAAAAAGAATGCAAAAAAAGAAAAAGAGCTTCAAGTGTTGAAGAAATTCAAGACCTTGTTGAAAAAGAAATTATGGCAGCAGGTAAATACGAATTGGCTAAATCATATATTACATATCGTTACACTCGTGCTTTAGCTAGAAAAGCTAATACAACTGATGATCAAATATTGACTTTAATTGAATGTACAAACGAAGAAGTCATGCAAGAAAATTCAAATAAAAACCCAGTTTGTAATTCAGTTCAAAGAGACTATATGGCTGGAGAAGTTTCAAAAGATATTTCTAAACGTATCTTATTACCAAAAGAAGTAACTGAAGCTCATAGTGAAGGAATCATTCATTTCCATGATATGGATTACTATGCTCAACATATGCATAACTGTGATTTAGTAAACCTTGAAGATATGTTACAAAATGGTACAGTAATTTCTGGAACAATGATTGTTAAACCTAGATCATTTTCAACAGCATGTAATATTGCAACTCAAATTATTGCTCAAGTCGCTTCTTCTCAATATGGTGGTCAATCTATTTCATTAACTCATTTAGCACCATTTGTTCAAGTATCAAGAGAAAAGATTACTGAAGAAGTTCGTGAAGAATTAAAAATTGTTAATGTAAAAATGGATGAAGCTCAAATTTCTTCAATTGTTGAAGAAAGACTAAAAAGAGAAATTAGAAAAGGTATTCAAACTATTCAATATCAAGTTGTTACTTTAATGACAACTAATGGCCAAGCTCCTTTTGTTACAGTTTTCATGTATTTAAATGAAGCAAGAAGTGAACAAGAGAAAAAAGATTTAGCAATGATTATTGAAGAAACATTAAGAGAAAGAATTCAAGGAGTTAAAAACGAAAAAGGTGTTTGGATTTCTCCTGCTTTCCCTAAATTGATTTACGTATTAGAAGATGATAATGTTGCTAAAGATTCTCCATATTATTATTTGACTGAATTAGCAGCTGAATGTTCAGCAAAAAGATTAGTTCCTGACTATATTTCGGAAAAGAAAATGAAAGAATATAAAGTTGATAAGAATGGGGAAGGACATTGTTATACATGTATGGGATGTCGTTCATTCTTAACTCCTTATGTAGATCCTGAAACAAACGAACCTAGATATTATGGTCGTTTTAACCAAGGTGTTGTAACTGTTAATTTAATTGATATTGCTTTATCATCAGCTGGTGAAGTAAAAAATAAAGATATGAAATCATTCTGGAAAATTTTTGATGAAAGAATGGAATTATGTCATAGAGCATTACAATGTCGTCATGAAAGATTGACTGGTACTAAATCAGATGCTGCACCTATTTTATGGCAATTTGGTGCTTTAGCAAGACTTAAAAAAGGTGAAACGATTGATAAGTTATTACATGGTGGATATTCCACATTATCTTTAGGTTATGCTGGACTTTGGGAAACAGTTATTGCTTTAAATGGTCATAAACTTACTGAACCTGAAGGTGAAGCTTTAGGCTTAAAGATTATGGAAAAATTAAATGAATACACTGCTAAATGGAAAGCAGCTGAAAACATTGATTATTCTTTATATGGAACACCACTTGAATCAACTACTTATAAATTTGCAAAATGTCTTCAAAAACGCTTTGGTGTAATTGAACACATTACTGACAAGCAATACATTACAAATTCATATCATGTTCATGTAACTGAACCAATTGATGCTTTCTCAAAACTTGCTTTAGAAGCTAAGTTCCAAAAGTTAAGTCCAGGTGGAGCTATTTCATATGTAGAAGTTCCTAATATGCAAAATAATATTCAAGCTGTCCTTGATGTTATGTCATTTATTTACGATAACATTATGTACGCTGAACTTAATACAAAGTCTGATTATTGCCAAGTCTGTGGCTATGATGGTGAAATTAAGATTGTCGAAGATGAAGATGGCAAGTTAGTTTGGGAATGTCCAAATTGTCATAATAGAGATCAATCAAAATTAAATGTTGCAAGAAGAACTTGTGGATACATTGGAACAAATTTCTGGAACCAAGGAAGAACACAAGAAATTAAAGAAAGAGTATTACATTTATAATATGAAGTATGGAAATATTAAATATTGTGATGTAGCTAATGGAGATGGAATAAGAACTACTTTATTCGTTTCAGGATGTACTCACCATTGTTATAATTGTTTCAATCAAATGGCTTGGGACTTTGAATATGGTAAAGAATTTACAAAAGAAGTAGAAGATGAAATTATTAAATCTATGTCTCCTGATTATATTGCTGGTTTAACTTTGCTTGGTGGAGAACCTATGGAAATAGTTAATCAAAAAGCATTACATGATTTCATTTTAAGAGTAAAAGAAATTTATCCAAATAAAAACATCTGGTGCTTTACTGGTTATCTTTTTGAAGATTTACTAGAAGGTGGCAAGCAAAGATGTGAATATACTCAAGATTTATTAAATTGTATTGATGTATTAGTAGATGGTGAATACGTTGATTCATTAAGAAATTTAACTCTAAAGTTTAAAGGTTCTAGTAATCAACGAACTATTAATGTTCCTGAATCATTAAAAAATAAAAAAGTAATTTTATTATATAAATAGGAGTATAAGATATGTTAGTAAGATTCAAAAAATTAAATAAAAATGCTGTTATTCCTTCTTATGGATCACCTTTTTCTGCAGGATGTGATTTAAGTGCATGTTTAGAAGAAAAGGTAGAAATTGCTCCACATACAACAGTTAAGATTCCGACTGGACTTGCAATGGAGCTTCCTTTAAATACAGTTGGTTTAATTTATGCTCGTTCAGGTATGGCTACTAAAAGACATCTAGCTCCTGCTAATAAAGTGGGTGTAGTTGATGCTGATTATCGTGGAGAAATTATTGTTGCTCTTCATAATCATTCTGATGAAGTACAAGTAGTAGAACCTGGAGAAAGAATAGCTCAATTTGTTATTACACCATTTTACCACGCTGAGTTTGAAGAAGCTGAAGAATTAAGTGAAACTGTCCGTGGTGAAGGTGGATTTGGATCTACTGGAACTAAATAAATAATAAAGGCATATTAAAAGTCATTTTGGAGATTTCTAAAATGGCTTATTTATTTTATTGATTTGTTACATTTATATATTTAAAAAGTGAGAAAATAATAA
>JAXFTN010000166.1:0-11934 GCA_034176765.1 Bacilli bacterium
CTAATTTCTTCTTCTATTTCAACATTTACAGGAGTTGCGCTTTCAGTAGTTTCTGCTTTTTGATTTTCTTCGTTAGTGTCTTTTGTTTCTTTTGGTTCATCTTTTCTAATCAAATAAACAGAAAGTAAAATCAATAGAATACCTACTATAATAATAAAGCAAGAAATTACATATTCTAGAGATATATCAGATAGAGGCTTTACAAAAATTGCTGTACCAAATGTTAGTAAAACAATTGTAAATAAACCATCTTTAATTGTAAATTTTTTATTGCTATCTCCACTATAAATATGTCTAAATACATCGCAAACACCTTTAAGCCATAAAGCTATAGCAAGTAAATGGCAAGCACTTAAGAAATCAAAATCTTTAATATCTGAAATAATAGAAACAACACCTAAAACTAAATAAACAAATAATTCACAAATTGAAATAATCTTTCCAACTTTATTTAAATCTTTTATAAATAAAGAACTAACAATCAAATAAATAAGTAATAATGAACCAGCTATTATACCAAGTATTTGATCAAACCAATTTGTTAATGCTGGAAGTAATAATACTCCCCCAATACATAAGATTGCTCCTAATACGATATAAAGTATTTTATCGAATCTAAATCTTTTCATATAAATTTATCCCCTAAATTAGTTTTTACTCTTTTTTAACATTTCTTCTTGTAATGTATATAATTCTTTCATAAGTGGAGCAAAATTATTCATATATTCAATAGAAAGTTCTTTGGTAGTATCAATTAATTGACGACGAATTCTTAAAGTATATTCAGCTAATGTTTCATTTTGTGGGAATGGTCTTCCGCCTGAGAAAGTCATAAAGACATCATTCATATTGTGAATTTCAGATACAATGCGTTCATCATCACTATGAAGAGCTTTACCAACATATACATATAAATCTAATAAATCCTTGGTATTTTGTAAGCATGCATCTGCTTCTTCTTTTGCATTTAATTGTGCACTATGTTTTAACTCATTGTATTTATAAAAAGATTTTTCTACTAAAACATAAATAACTAAATTAATACAAGATAATGTATATTGCTTTAATGTATAAGCTAATTCTTTTGCCTCTTTTTCTAAAATATTTGCTTTTTGATATGCTTCAATGTGTTGGTCAACCATAGGTAATAAAACAATTAATTCGTTTATTACTTCTTTAGTGACACGAACATCATATTCATGTTTAACAACTACTTTACCATCAACTACATCGAGATATTTTTCTTTCTCAAATAAAAATTCATAAAAAGCTAATGCTGCGTCACGGAATTTTTGGCCAGCTTCTCCATTATTCAACATAACTTTATTTATTGGAGATTGAACTTGCATCTCAATTTTTAAACTGTGTTTTTGATCTTCATATAAATTTAATAATTGTTCTGGTTCGTATAATATATAACATCCTAAATCTCTAACCATTGAAATATAATAAGAGAAATCAACAATCGATTGTGTACTATAATTCATAATATATCCTCCTGAAATCTTTTTTATTTTATCATTATAAATAATAAAAAGGAATAACTCTTTTTTACTAACGTGTTTAAAAGAAAAGAGTGAACAAAAGTCACTCTTAAACTATAATATTTAGTCTTTTAAAAGATTAACATAATGATATAAAACAGATTCACCAAATGTAGATTCAATATAAGTTTTAACACTTGGATCACCTAAAGCCTCAACAAGAGCAATAATTTTTGGAGAATCAACATTAGTTTTTTTACAAGCAATGATATTAGATCTTTCATCGATTAATTCTTCAGATGCTTTCTCGCCAAAGACAATACGTGAAGATAAATCACCTAATCCAGTAAGTGCAGTATTTCCTGGAATAACTCCAAAATTATAATCTGGTAAAGAGGCACAAAGGTAAGTTTCTTGAATACAAGTTAATGTACAGTCACTATATTCAGAAGTAAAAGTAACACAACTATTTGGATTGTTAGTGTCAAAATTTACAAAGTTACCATCACTATCATAATTCGAGTCGTTGATTGTTAATATATTATAACTTGCAAGTAAAAGTAATGCTCTTTCAATGTTAGATACATCATTTACAATTTCAATGGTATCCCCGTTTGATAATGTTTTATCTGAAGTATCAGAAGCATATAAACATAATTTTTCGTAGTGAACTTTTGCTGCTGCAACTAATTCTTTATCACCCGTTAAATTATTTGCATTTAAATAAGGAATATGTTGAAAATAATTAGCATCGTATTCATCATGAGCAACAGCATCATTTTGAAGTGTCCAGTCTAAAACACTAACTTTTAATTTATAGCCTTGTTTTTCTAATATTGGCTTTACTGCCTCGTTTAAAATTTTTGCATGTGGTAGCTCAGATGCTGCAACAGTAATTGTATGTGCGTCATCTCCACATGAAGTAAGCGAACCTGCTAATAATAAGCTTCCTAGTAAAATAATATTTAATCTTTTCATTTTAATTTTCTCCTTTTATCTAATTTCTTTTCTAAGAATAAACCAAGTTCTTGAATTACTTGAACTATTAGAACAATAGCTATTAAAATTATCCAAATAGTTGGTCCTTCTAAATAATGTAATGTGTTTTTAGTGTAATAACTATATGCAAGAGTAATTAAACCTCCTGCACTAAATGAATGGGCAAATGCTGTTAATCCAATAACATTAATTAAGGTTACAGCAATACCATTAATTAGTGATGGTTTTGCTTCTACTAAAAGGACTTTCGTAATTATTTGAAAATTACTTGCTCCCATCGATTTAGATGCTTCAATTACACCTGTATTAACTTCGTTTAGTGAACTTTCTACAAGGCGAGAAACAAAACCGAATGAAGCGAATAAAATAGGGATAATCATCGTGTACCATTCTCCAGTAGCTCTAGAAAAAATTGCTCTAGTTAATGGCATCAAAATAACAATTAAAAGTAAGCAAGGAATTGATCGCATTATATTTACAAAAACTCCAACAATCGTATTAATCCATTTATTTGGTCTAATACCATTTTTAGATGTCATGTTTAATATAACACCAAGTGGGAAGCCAATTAGATATGCAAGTAAAGTTCCAATAATAGTCATTAATAAAGTTTCAATTGATCCATTAATAATATTTGTAACTAATTCTCCTGTCATCTAAATCACCTCCTCAAAATCAATCTTTTTAATTTCTAAGTATTTCTCTAGTTTCTTTACATCTGTTTTCTTTTGAGGTAACTTTATTAAAACTTGTCCATATACTTTATCATCAATAACCTTTGTATCAGCATAAACAATAGATACTAAGATTCCACATTGGTTAACAATATTAGCAATTAAAGGTTCATCTAAGTTACCATTAAATTTAATACGTAACATCTTTCGATCATCAAGTAATGTTTTAATATGATTTGAATAAACTAAACTTTTAGTAATTTCTGTTTTTGGGCTTAAAAATACATCACTCATTTCACCATTTTCAATAATTTTTGAATTTGACAAAATCGCAACCTTATTACATATTTCTTCAATTACATTAATTTGATGAGAAATCATAATAATGGTTAATCCTAATTCCTTATTAAGTTTTTTTAATAACTCTAAAATCGAAGATGTAGTTTCTGGATCTAATGCTGAAGTTGCTTCATCACAAAGTAATACTTCTGGATTTAAAACTAATGTTCGAGCAATTGCAACACGTTGAGCTTGACCTCCTGATAATTGACTTGGATATGCATTGGCTTTCTCTTCAAGACCTACTTTTCTTAAAGCTTCTAAAACTAATTCTCTTCTTTTAGTTTTATCTTTTACATTACAAATTTTTAAAGCAAATTCAACATTTTGAAGAACACTTAATTGTTGAAGTAAATTAAATGATTGAAAAATCATTCCTATTTTTCTTTGATGTTCTCTTTTTACTTTAAGATTAGAAGAAGATAATAATTCACCATTAAATAAAATTTCACCTTCATCATAATCTTCTAAGCCATTAATACATCTAATAAGAGTTGACTTACCTGCTCCTGATAATCCAAGAATTCCATAAATATCTCCTTCTTCAACTACCAATGAAACGTTATCTAAAATCTTATTGTTATCAAATGATTTTGATAAATTATTAATTCTAATTTTTTCCATTGCTTCCTCCCCATTTCTATACAATAAATAAAAAACCTCGCCCTACTAAAGGACGAGGTTATCGTGATACCACCTTTATTCACCTAACTTTCACAAGTTAAGCCTCATTAAGTACGCTTGTAAAAAAACAAGTTATACTCTATTGCTATAACGGGCAATCCCGAATATCCCTACTAAATTTCAAGATATCTGCTTAAAGGCCATGTTCATTTATTTATCAATACTTGCTTTCACCTAACCAAGTTCTCTATAAATTGAATCGATAAACTACTCTTCCTTATCAACGCATTTATTGTATGCACTTATCTTAAAATAATTAAAATCTGTTGTCAATAATTAAATTTAACATAGATTTACTTTTAAACTTAAAAAATTTTATTAGATTAATATTGAAATATACCATCTAGAAACTACATTGATTACTCGATAAATTCGATACATTTATCATCGTATTGATCACGTGGCTCTTTATTTTCATTAGGATAACCAATATAAATAATATTTAATGGAATGCATTTATCATCTAGACAAAGTATTTTAGATAGATTTTGTTCTGCTCTTTTTTGAGGATGAACTCCACACCATAATGATCCTAATCCTAAATCAGTGGCTTGCAACAATATATTTTCAGTTGCAGCACTACAATCTTGAATCCAATATGAAGATAGATTTAGAGGTAACGCTTTTTTTAAGTTACCACATACTACAATTGCAAGTGGTGCATTAAAATTAGAAAATCTAGTCGCTTTTTTTAATTCACTTAATTTTTCTTCTTTCGTAATAACATAAAATTTCCATGGTTTTTTATTACAAGCACTTGGGCCAGACATAGCAGCATGTAATAATAAATCAATTTGTTCTTTACTTACTTTTTTATCCGTAAATGATCTAATACTTCTTCTTTTTTGAAGGACATCCCTGAGTTCCATATTATTTCCTCTTAGTTATCTTTTGTATTCTTATTAGTAGATTTCTTTTCTTTAACTACACGTTTTTTATGAAAACTAACATTTTCTAATTTATTAAATAACCTACGATAATAAGATTTACGTTCTTTATCTTCGACGAGTAAAATGGTCATTGCTTCCCAAACAACAACTGTTGTTGCTATATCTAAAAGATAAAATGTTATGTCTTTAAAAATACTTTCTTCTTTCCATAAGGAAGTAATTAATAAAGATGTAATTAGAAGTGCCACACCAATGATTATTAAGCCATAGGCTAATTTATTTTTGGAAAACAAATTATGCTCATTATGTTTAAATTCAAGTGACATATTTTTCATAAAAATATCATTTAATTCTTCTACTTTATAGCCTTCTAAATCATCAAAATATACATTTAAATTAACTTTATAATTAATAGGCGTATAATCAATAGCACATGAAATCCACTCAGAAAAATCATCAGACAACATTGGAATCTTTGTTTTACAATTATTATCAAATATTTCTGAAGGAGATTTAAACTCTAAAATAAAATTAGCTTCTTTATTCTTTTTATCTAGCATAAAAAAATGATCTTCTATATCAAATATTTCATCACTATTAAACTTAATATTTCTTTTCATACGTGTATATCTCCTTTATTCAGTAACAATTTTAGAAAGTAAATTAAATTCTAGATATATTTTATGTTGATTCTTTTTATCTAAATTACATATAATCTTAAAATATTCATTTTCAAATTTAGATGAGTTAATAAAACGAACTAAACTTTTGTTATCGTTACATAACTCCCTAATTTTAATATAATTACCATCAAAATAATAACAATTAAGTTGGGCACAAAAATCTACGAGTGTTTTATATTTTGTAGGATATTTATCCTTAAATGAATTGTAAGATTTATTATAATATTTTGAATAAAAAGTATTATATGAATACTCATTAAAATTATCTACATTAACATTAATTTTTAGTGAATCATACGTAAACCCATTACTATATCTTTTCAAAACACCATAGCGATTTCCATAATCAAGTGGAGAGCTATTACAAATATCAAATACTTTTGTTCCATTAACAACTTCATTTTTAATACTTTGAATATGCATATGACCAGAAAAGTTAATTTGAACTTTGTATTTAGCAAATAAATCTTTTAATGTAGAAGCGTTTGATAAAGTATATAAATTCTTGAATTTTTCATTATGTGTAATTAAATTATGATGCATAAATGAAATAACTTTCTTCCCTTCACTTTGAGCTAATTTTAAATTTGACTCAATCCATGAAAGTGTTTCATCAAATAGATACCCACCAATCATATTCATTTCATTTTCTTCATTATATCTACATAAAGTAGAATCAATAAATAAACCATATGTTTCATCATCTAATTCATAAAAATAACTTAATGTACTATCATCATAATTAATTGCATCACTATATCCATAAGGCTTATACATTTCTTTAAATTGATCTTGACTAATATAAGAGGTTTCTTTTTTTTCATCATTTGCAAAAGTAGTAGCATATAAATTATATATATCGTGATTTCCTGGAATAACTAAGACTTTGGTTTCTTTATTAACGGAATTTAATAAAGAAACCATCTCTTCATGAGATTCAAGTTCTCCATTAAATGTTAAGTCACCAGTTATTATGAAATATGAAGGTTTATCTATGTTAACTTGGTCAATAAGAGAACTAAAAATTTCATAATCATATTCTTGAACTCTTCCATCGGAAGTTAATTTTTCCTTACTATATTTAACTGTATTATCAACTAAAGATGATGCTAATAAATGTATATCTGAAGTAACAAACATTGTATTTTCTAATTCACCTAAATAAGGGGTTATTTCTTCTTCAAATATAGGCTCGTGACAGGAACATAATAAAAAAGATAATAACAGAAGATTAAAACTTTTTTTCATAACATCATCTCCAAAAGAAAATACAATCTTATAAAATAAGTATAGCCAAAAATAAAGAAAAACTAAAGTTTTCAAATAATAAAATCAAAAAAGAAGAAGCGTTTATTCTTCTTCCATTTCTAGTTCTAGATTTTCATTTGCTTTCATTATTCTAATAATTGAATCTATAACATCTTTAGTAATCTCGATATTTCTCAATTTCTTTTTTGCTAGTGCTCTATCAATAATTTCTAGAGAAATATCGGGATTTGATGAGTCTTTGAAAGATAAACTTTCTTCATAAATATAATCAACTAAAAACTCTTCAATTTTATTTTCGCTAAAATTTAATAAAATTTTTATGATCACTTCTTTTGATAATGAATCGATATATATCGGACTCAATCTTCTCTTGAAGGCTTTATCTTTGCAGATTGATTTTTTATATTCAACCGGAGTAGTTGCGCCAATAATGATTAAATTAGGTGTACTTAAATAAGGTTTAAGAATATCTTGTATTGTTACCGATTGACATGAGTCGTTTACACTTAACCCACCCATAATAGAATGTATTTCATCAACAAATAAAATAATTTTTTTCTTGTTTTTCGCATTGTATTTTAAAATATGACTAATTGTTGTTTCTACTTTTTCCTCTAGCATTCCACGCAAAGATGTATTACTTATGACATTAGCCATACGCCATTCTAAAAAAACGTATTGATCACTCAGTCTTTTTGCAATTTCTTGTATTATTTTGGTCTTTCCACAACCTGCTTTACCAATTAAGATTGTGTTTTTCATTCTTTTTTTATGGAAAGTTTCTTCTAATACATCTAGAATATCTTCCCTTCCAACAAACTTAATTCCATCGCCCTTTGTGTCAATCTTATGAATAGATGGATCTAATAATATTTCTCTTAATCCCCTATTTCTTTTCCTTATAATTTCAGGAGTCATATCTTTATATAACACTTCACCTGTATTTTCATCGATAACGTCAAACGTTGAATAAGCAAGATGTTTTACTACTTTCGCTATAATGTTTTTATATTGAACAATATAAGAGCCATCAAAATTATTTTGTTTTATATTAAATTTTTTATTTACATATTCGTCCCAGTCCTTCATTTCTGAACTTACTTTTTTCTGTAAATCATTATATGTATCTAATGCACTTTGTAAAATATCATATTCCATTATTGATCACTCCTTTATAATAGTTAAATATTTTCTAAACTTTTTTATAATGATTATTAAATATTACTCGAAATAATATAAAGAATAAGGGTAAAAACCAGTAAGGGTAATCTGCTCCACTAAAAAAACTCCATATAAAACAAATAATAAAACTCCATGAAAGATAAGTTAATATACAGCACACTTTTCTAAACTTTCTTAAAACTTCTAAAAGATTCATATGAACTCCCTTTCTTGTTTTACTTAAATAACATTGGATATATAAAGCATCCAAATAAAATAACAACAAAAATAAATAATCCAAATCCGAAATAAGAACCTTTTATTCCTCTTTCATCACTAAATATTGATTTAGAAATTAGTATTCCAATTGGTCCTAAGAGCATTCCAAGTAAGCATCCAATCGTGAAATAGAAATTCCCATTATTATAGTCATAATCATATTCATCTTGTTCATTCCTTGAGACTATCTTATTGCTTACAACAGAGGATTTATTTTTTTCATAGCATTCCATGCAAATTGGTTTTAATTTTCGTTTTCCATTGATTATATAACTTTGTGTCATATGCTTTTCATTATCAAAAATTCTTCGTTTGCACTTAAAACATATTTTTTCATCGTTGTCATAAATTGTTTTATTTTGGTCTATCATTATGTCTTCATTTTCAATAACCATAATATTATCCTCCTTTGAAATTATTATTGATACCCTTAGTCATATCTGCCAATTTTCTTAGCTTCTTCAATAAAGCTTTCATCAACTTCATCCCCTAATGCTTCAACAGCAAAACGGTAATCAAAGCCACTAAACACACCCTCCTCCCATAAATTGTAAAGTTCTAATTTTATTGCTTCTTTTTCAAGCCCTTTTTCCATAAGGAAAGTTAAATATTGCCTTGTAAAAAAGAACCCTACTTTTGGAAGATCAGTAATTTTGAAGTCTTTAAAGAACTTTTCTTTTTCAAGTAACTGTTCTTTAAATAGAATATTTTTAATATCTTTGAACCCATACATTTTATAAAGCGTGCATAGTTCACTTAAAGTTATCTTTCTTCCTTCAAATAATGAATGTAATTCATCCATTATGTCTCTAGGCTTTTTGAAAGCTAAGTTTTCTTTGATTTCTTTAATTGTTGGTCTGTTTGACATAATTTATTTACCTCCTGAATGACAATTTGAAGGATAGTGGGTGGACAAAACATAGAAGGGAACCGTTGAGAAAGGAGAGACATATAAACCTCCACCCACTATTTAAACGGAACAAATCTTGAGTGTGACTCCTTCAAATCACAAACGCATTTTACAAAAAAAAGAAACATAAAAAAAGAGGTAGCGACGAAACTACCTTTTTGTAAGTTTAACTTTTATTTTATATAAATACATACTATGTATGTATTATATAACTTAGTTTTCATTTATACGATTTTTTAGTAATTTATATAACACTTGATAGCCTGTTTTATCGTACGGATTGCCTTCTTCTCCCCATTTTTCAACTAACATTCTAATAATGTCTTTATCAATTAATCGTAAATATTCTTTGGTTACTTTAGATAATGATTCATTATAGTATGTTTTTTCTCCTCTTTCAAAAAATTCTTTAGGTGCAATATTTAAACAAACCTTCAAAGTGTTTACTTTTAAATAACCATAATTAGGTTCAACACACTCTATTAACCATAACATATATTCTAAATCAATACGGAAAAGAGCATAATCTTGTAATGCATATCTATAACCTAACCTAGTAAGGCCCTCAATTAAACATTGAGAGGAAGCAAAATTTTCAGAAAAAGAAGAAAACAATAAATCACGAATATTTGAATTTTGATGATCTAACACATATGAGGTAGGATTTTCAATAATACCAATTTCAAGAAGATATTTTACCTTGAGCATATGAATAGATGCCATCGTTAAACGTGAATCACTAACAGCTCTTAAATAATCCACTAGATCAATTGTTTTATCTAGACTCTTAGTAGTATTACTACATAAACTATAGTATTCTTCTTTATTAAACTCTTTTCTTTCTAGACGAACATCATATTGAAAAGGATATCCATAATCTAATAATGCATCGTTTAGGTCATGCATAAAATCGGGATCATAGTTTTTTAATTTTACAATATCTATAGTTCTTTTTAATATCTCACCTGTAGGTAATTTTTGTTGTTCATATAAATCAAGTAATGTCGTACATTCATCGTAATAACTCATTCTATCTTCTCTCCTAACAAATATTGATAAAGTGCTTTATAACCATTTGGTTGGAAATGATTGTATGTTTCTTCATTATCAGAAACGAATATATTAATTCTATTTAATAAGTAACTATCTTTAGTACTCCTTTTAAAAGTATTAACTAATCGATTTTGATGAACTCGATCTTGATAATAATCAATATCACGAAGATGGTTTTCACTAAGTATACCAAAGACTACTTTTAAAGTATTGGCCTCTTTGTCTGTTAATGTATTTAAAATACACTCAACGAGTAAACTAAATCTATACAAAGGTTCATTAAGATTACATTCAAAAAATTCATCTTTATTTATTTTAGTAATCAAAAGTTCTCTCATTTCTTTTATTTCTCTTGTTAATGTTTTTTCACTAAATAAAGATATTAACAAGCTATATAAATCATTAATATTATTTGTTTCTGCATAATTTTTTAATGAATCATAACGGAATAAATTAGTTTTATCAAGTTTAACATATTGCATACCTAAAAAAATGGTATTTATTCCTTCTTCACCATTTGAAACAGCAAAAATATAATCAATTAATTTTCTAGTTAATTCTTTATTGGTTTTAGCGTGCATAGCTAAATCGTAGAAATAATTTTTGTTGAAAATTTCAAAGTAATCATACGTTGGTTCACTGATATCAAAACCTACAACTAATTTAGTGTGATTAAAAAATAATTTCTTTTCCCCTCTACTTAATGAAAAGAATGACTCTGGAAGTTTATAGTTTTCTGTTTCTAAAATCTCTATAAGTTCTTCTTCAGTTATTTGATTATCCATAAAGTATTGAAAAGCACCTTCAGCGAAAAGAGTAGAATTATCGTGCTTTAGATGTTCAATAATCTCTTTCATTTTTTTATTACCCATTTTGTCACCTACTTCTTTCATTTAATGTACAAAAAAAGTAGCTTTAAATCAATAGATGTGTAACTATCATTATTTGAAAATGTTTTACTATTTCTTTAACATAATTATCTAAAGATAATATGTTAAGAACAATAACTCACGATTTTTTTGAATTTCCTAGTAAAATTAGAAAGAATAAAAATGAATTATTAGCATCATTTTTTACTTATTATAAACTAAGATAAATTTGATGAGCCCATATAATGCTAAACCCAAATTAGTTCCTACAATAATAAAATATATATAGAATACAAGTCCGTCCTCTTTAACATTATCAAAATATGATTTAATAGCTAATTTAAAAGAAATATTTAAAGTCTCAAAAAATTCTTTAATTCTTTTAATAATTACAACAATAGTACCTTTAAATAGACCAGCAATTATACAAGCCAAATGGAAAACAAAGCCAAGACCAAAACCAACAGCTAAACTGGAAAACTCTTTAATATCATGATCCAATGATGGTTGAAATTTAAACATAATTAAACGGATGATTATATAGAATATGATAGGAACAATAATTAATAAAAAGGCTACTAACCATACTCCTTTATAAGGAGATACTTTTCTTCCATTTTCTTCCATACAATCACTTCCT
>JAXFTN010000167.1:0-23130 GCA_034176765.1 Bacilli bacterium
GCAATTATTGCACTAGAGAGTAATGACTTATTCACTACTACACTTGTCGGAAATGAAATAGATAATGCTGTTGGTTCTTCTTTATATTTAGAAAAAAATACATATGTAACGATTATAGAAATGGTTTATGGATTATTAATGAGAAGTGGAAATGATGCTTCAATAATAATTGCAAAAACAGTTGGCAAAACAGTCGAAAATTTTGTTGAATTAATGAATAAAAAAGCTAAAGAATTAGGTATGGAAAACACTTCGTTTTCTAATCCAAATGGATTAGATATTTACGATAATGGGAATATTTCAACTTCATATGATATGGCTTTACTAATGAATTATTGTATGAATAATGAGTTATTTAAAGAGATTATTTCAACTAAAAGATATAATTCGTATTGTAAAGGTTGGTGGAAAAATAAACATAAACTTTTACATACTTATAAGTATTGTACAGGTGGAAAAACTGGATATACTAAAAAAGCAAAACGTACTCTAATTACAACTGCTTCAAAAGATAATATTGATATAATCGTCGTAACATTAAATTGCGCAAATGATTTTGATATACATGAAAATTTATTTGAAAAATATTTTAATTACTATGTAAACATTAATATATTACAAAAGGGTATAAATAAGATTTTAGATTATATTATTATTTCAGAGAAGAAATATTCTATCCTACTAGAAAAAGAAAAAATACAAGGTGGCACTTTATTATATTGTGTGTACCCATCTTCTTTATTAATAGAAGTTTATGTAATAAAAGATAATGATCAAAAATTAGTGTTTAAAGATAATATTTTGGAATTCGATTATGCATAAATAATTATGTAAAAAATAAGTATTAGATTATATAATAAAAAAGGTGATATATGTGGAAAAAATGAGATTACAAAAAGCAATAGCACAAGCTGGTATTGCTTCAAGAAGAAAAGCTGAAAATTTAATATTAGAAGGAAAAGTAAAAGTTAATGGTCTTACCATAACTACTTTAGGAACTACTGTAAGTGAAGATGATGATATTGAAGTAAATGGGGAAAAACTCAAAAAAGAACATTTTGTTTATTTTATATTTAATAAACCAATTGGAGTTGTTACAACAGTTAAAGATGATCGTAATAGAAAGACTGTTTTAGATTATTTTAAAGATATTAATGAACGTATTTTTCCAGTTGGAAGACTTGATATAAATACTTCTGGCTTATTAATAATGACTAATGATGGTGAACTTGCAGATTTAATGACTCATCCTTCTTCTCATTTAAATAAAACTTATCGAGCAAGATTAGATCGTTCTTTAACAAGCGAAGAAAAAGAAAAAATGGAAAAAGGTATTTTCTTAGAAGATGGGCTTACTGCTCCTTGTAAACTTTATTTGCATGAGGATAATAGAGTTGATATAACCATTCATGAAGGTAGGAATCGTCAAGTTCGTCGGATGTTCGAACATTTCGGTATTAAAGTTTTGTCTTTAACTAGAATTTCTATTGGTAATATTAAATTAGGTTCTTTAAAAAAAGGTCAATATATAGAATTACCTATAAATATAGTAGAACAAATAAAAAAAGAGTGCTTATTTAATAAAAAGCACAATACATATAAACGAATTAAAGAATAGTAAAAACCCAGTTCAAATGAACTGGGTTTAAATGTATTTTCAATAATTATTCAAGTTCAATAGCTTGAACTGGGCAAGATGCTGCAGCTTCTTCAGCTCCGCTTTCATCAGCACCTTCAACTACTTCAACAGCAGCTTTTGCTAAACCATCATCATCCATTTCAAATACTGATGGAGTTGTACTTGAACATAAGCCACATCCAATACATACATCTTTGTTTACAGAAACTTTTTTTGCCATAATTATTTTCCTCCTATTTAATTTCTATAGATATTATAAACCAATATCTTTTAAAATTTCAATGAAATGTTATTTATTTTACAATTACAATGGAGCTAGTTTCACTTGAAAATACAAAATCTGTTGCTCCAGCATCTTTTAACGAATAAATAAATCCTTTTTGTTCAGCATTTCCAATAATAACATCAACAAAAACTTTGCCTATTTGTAAATTAAAGTCTTCTACATTTCCGACTTCGACAAATTTATTCAAAGTTGTTAATAGTTCATTAGTTCCTTTTTCATCTAGTTCATTAATTGTTAAATAATTACTAGATACTGTATATTCAAATGGAGTAGATGTTTTAGTTACTGTTACATTTGAATCAATATATAGATTATCTGGAATATAGTTTGCTACTAGATTTGCAGGGAAGAAATTCAATTTTTCTTTTAGTGTTGAAACATCTATTTTTACCATAATATCAAAATCACAACTATTTTCAGTAATATTAACATATTTTATTTGAACTAATTCGAATGAAACAGATTGATTCATAAATTCAATATTCTTAGAAGCACTATTTAAAAGACTATTTAAAATTGCTGCTGTTTCTTTTCCATCTAAAGAAATATTTGTAGTCATTAATTGTGATACAACTTCGTTTACTTTATAGCCATCTTCTTCTGTATATGTGATTAGATCAGTAATGGATGCATTAATATCTTGTTTAGCTCTTTCCATATCATCATTAGAGTATGTGTAATCTAATCTTTCTTCATTTGGTTCTTGTGTAAGGCTTTTAACTTGTGATATTGTACCAATTAAGTCAACATCATATTTAACCTTAGCAAAAATAACAACACCAAATAATAAAAGTGCAATTACAAATACAAAACTTACTAGACCAATTATTAATCTTAAAAGAAATGGTCTTTTTTTCTTTCCTTCTGCCATTATTAATTCTCCTTTAATTCTTACGTTATTTATATCATAAAAAAAGTTTACTGTAAATATAACTTTTAATCATGTGCTACTATAAAAGTAATATTTGTTAATATTATAAGTGAATACTTAAAAAAAGGTGGCAATTTAAATACTTTTCTTATAAAATAAGAAAGGATTTGTTGGAGGTATTTTTATGAAACGAATTGCTGTTGCAATTGATGGTCCAGCTGCTGCTGGTAAATCAACTATTGCTAAATTGGTTGCTAAAGAATTAGGATTTACATATATCGATACTGGTGCAATGTATAGATGTGTTACATGGTTTGCAATTAATAGAGGCGTAGATTGCCAAAACGAAGAAGAGGTTTGCAAACTTATCAAAGATATTAATATTGACTTGTTACCAGATGGACATGTTTTATGTAATGAAATTGATGTTACTAGAGAAATTAGAACAACAGAAATTGCAAACAATGTTTCATATATTGCTTCCTATAAAGACGTAAGATTACATCTTGTTAAATTACAACGTGAAATGGCTAAAAAGAATAGCGTTGTTATGGATGGTCGTGATATTGGAACTTATGTATTACCAAATGCAGAAGTTAAGATTTATCAAGTAGCTTCAGTAAAAACACGTGCTGTTAGACGTTATGAAGAAAACATGTCGAAAGGCATTATTTGTGAGTTAGAACAAATTGAAGCAGAATTAGAAAAAAGAGATTATATCGATTCACATAGAGACTTTGCTCCATTAAAACCAGCACCAGACTCTATAACTATTGATACATCCGATATGACAATTAGCGAAGTAACACAAATTGTCATTGATATTATTCGAAAAAAGTTAGGTGATTTATAATGGCTGTTACAGGAACAGTTGCAATTGTTGGTACTCCAAATGTCGGAAAATCAACAATATTTAATAGAATCATTGGTGAGAGAAAATCTATTATTGATGACCAACCAGGTGTTACTCGTGATAGAATCTATGCTCATGGAAAATGGTTAACAAAAGAATTTAGACTTATTGATACTGGTGGAGTGGAAATGGAAAACACACCATTTCAAGATCAAATTAGAGCTCAAGTAGAAATTGCCATCAACGAAGCTGATGTCATTGTTTTTGTAGTTGACGGAAAAGTAGGTGTCACAAATGATGATAGAATTGTAACTCGCATGTTGCATAAATCAAAAAAGCCAGTTGTTTTAGCAGTTAATAAAATCGATGATGGACATATGATAAACAATATTCACGAATTCTATAGTTTAGGAATTGGTGATCCTATTGCAGTATCTGGTGTTCATGGTATAGGTATTGGTGATATATTAGACGAAGTAATCAAAAATTTACCTGAAAAGCAAGAAAAATCATATGATGGCAAGATTTGCTTTTCATTAATTGGTAGACCTAATGTTGGTAAATCGAGTTTAGTTAATGCTATTTTAAATCAATCCCGTGTTATAGTCTCTGATATAGAAGGAACGACTCGTGATGCTATAGATACTCCTTTTAAAAGAGAAGGAAGAGATTATATCGTTATTGATACAGCAGGATTAAAAAAACGTGGTAAGATTTATGAAGCAGTTGATAAGTATGCTGCTCTTAGAGCATTATCTGTAATTGATAGATCAGATGTTGTGTTATTAGTTATTGATGCTGAAACAGGTATTAGAGAGCAAGACAAACATGTTTTTGGTTATGCTGTTGAAGCTAAAAAGGCAGTTGTTATCGTTGTTAATAAATGGGATACTGTTAAAAAAGATGAAAATACAATGAATGAATTTACTAAGAAAATTCGTAATGAATTCAAGTTCTTAGATTATGCTCCTATTGTATATGTTTCAGCTTTAGAAAAATCACGTATTAATACTATTTTTACAGCTATTGACGTTGCTTATGATGCATATAATATGCATGTTTCAACATCAGTTATTAATGAGATTATTCAAGAAGCTCAATTAATGAATCCTACTCCACATTTTAATGGGGGAAGATTAAAAATTTTCTTTGCAAATCAAGTTTCTGTTTGTCCACCAACATTTGTTTTATTTGTAAATAATCCTGATTTTATGCATTTTTCATATCAACGTTATTTAGAAAATAAATTTAGAAATACATTTGAATTTGAAGGCTCACCAATAAATATTATTTGTAGGGAGAGAAAATAATGAAGGTTGGAGTTATTGGTGCTGGTACATGGGGTACGGCATTAGCTCAAGTTTTATGTGATAATAATCATAATGTTTTCTTATTATCAACAAAAGAACATCAAGTCAATGAAATAAATAGTTTACATAAAAATAGTAAATATTTTGGAAATGAAATTTTCATCAACGAAAAAATCGTAGCTACTCTTTCTTATGAAACATGTGCTCAAGATAGTGATTATATTGTTTTAGCTGTTCCAACTATTGCTATTAGAGATGTGATTCATAATCTTTTACCATATATTAAAAAACCTACTGTATTTATTAATGCAGCAAAGGGTTTTGATGTTTTAACAAATAAAAGACTTTCTGAAGTTATTAAGGAATTGATACCACATGATTTATTAAGAGGCTTTGCTTCTATAATAGGTCCTGGACATGCTGAAGAAGTTATAATTAGAAAATTGACTATGATAACATCTACTTCTCTAGATATTAATATTGCAAAAGAAGTTCAATTATTATTTTCTAACAACTATCTCAGGGTATATACAAATACAGATGAAATAGGGGCTGAACTTGGAGTTGCTATTAAAAATGTTATAGCTATTGCAAGTGGCATCTTAGAAGGATTAGATTATGGAGATAATACACGCGCTGCCTTAGTTACACGTGGTTTACATGAAATTGTTCGTTTTGGTCTTTTCTTTGGTGGAAAGATGGAGACATTTATGGGACTTGCTGGAATTGGTGATTTAATGGTTACATGTAATTCTCGTCACTCAAGAAATTATCGAGCTGGTGTAATTATTGGTAAAGATGATTCAAGTGAATTATTTTTAAAGTATAACGAAGAGACTACTGAAGGAGTTAGAACAACTCGTGTTGTTTATGAACTTGCAAAGAAGCACAATATTTATATGCCTATTGTTACTGGAATGTATAAAATATTGTATGAGAATGCTAAACCTTCTGATATGATAAAAGACATTATTAATCTACCTTTAAAATCAGAAAAAGAATAATCACATATAGGCGTTTGCTACATATATTAAGATAGGTGGTTAATATATGGATGAGTCAATTTTTGATAAGGTTGAAAAGAAAGCCAATGTTAAAAAAGAAGATTTGTTAAAACTTGCTAAATCAGTTTCAGGACAAGATCTTAATAATGAAGATAACTTGAGATCTTTAATTAAGAAGATTGCTCGTTTAGCAGGTAAAGAAGTTAGCAAAGAAAAGGAAGAAAAAATTATTAACGCTGTTAAAAAAGATAAAGTTCCTAAAGACATAGAAAAAATGTTATAAAAAATACTAACCATGTTCATTTTAATAAGCATGGTTAGTATTTTTTAGTTATTAAATTTCATAAGTCTTCATAAGAATTAAAGAGGATGTATATCTAGGAGGTTACCTAATGAAAGCTTTTGAAATTTTTAAAGATATTGGTGAGAGAAATAATGGAGATGTTTATTTAGGGGTAGTTGGACCAGTTCGTGTTGGTAAATCAACATTTATAAAGAAATTTATGGAAGTGGCTGTTATTCCTAATATTGTCGATGAAGAAGATAAGAAAAGAGCCTTAGATGAGTTACCACAATCAGGAAGTGGTAAAACAATTATGACTATGGAACCTAAATTTGTTCCTTCACAAGCTATTACTTTAAATATTGATGAATCTTTATTTGTAAAAGTTCGTTTAATTGATTGCGTTGGTTTTGTAATTGAACCAGCTATCGGATATTTAGAAGATCAAAAAATGAGGATGGTAAAAACTCCTTGGTTTGAAGATACAATCCCATTTGATGAAGCAGCAAAAATTGGTACCCAAAAAGTTATTAAAGAGCATTCTACTTTAGGTATTGTCATTTTCTGTGACGAAACAATAACTGAATTTAAAAGAGAAGATTATATAAAAGCTGAAGATGCAATTATTGAGGAAATGAAGTCTATAAAGCGTCCTTATATAATTATTTTAAATAGTAAAACACCTAATAGTAAAAAGACACTAGCTTTAAAAGAAGAAATTAAAAATAAATATGGTGCGAATGTTATACCTCTAAATGTTGAAAAATTAACAGATAAAGATGCTCAATATATTTTAAAGGAAGCATTATATGAATATCCTGTTTCTATGATTGATGTAGCTTTACCGAAATGGGTTTCTGCACTTGATGAAAAGCATTATATAAAAGAAAGCATTAGTAATAATATTCAAGAAGTTATGAATGAATGTAGCATCGTTCGAGATATTGATAAAATATGTGACAAATTAAAAAACAATGAATATTTAACTAATGTGTCAATTAATAGTGTTAATACTTCAACAGGTGTTATTACTATGGTTTTAGAAGTTAAGGATGAACTTTATCAAAAAGTATTAAAAGAACTAGTGGGTTGTGAAATATCAGATCGTGCAGAATTAATGAAAGTTTTAACAGAATTTGTGAAGGCAAAAAAAGATTATGACATAATTGGTCAAGCTCTTGAGATGGCAAATCAAACAGGATATGGATATACAAATGCAAATCTTGATTATATAAAAATTGAGAAGCCATCGGTTTTAAAAATTGGAAATAGATATGGTATTAAAGTAAAGGCAAATGCACCAACATACCATATTATTAAAGTTGATTTAGAAACAAGTTTTGAACCTATATTAGGTAATAAAATGCAAAGTGAATATTTTGTAAAAAATCTAACTGAGGCATTTGATAACAATCCTTTACTAGTACTAGATTGTGAAATATTTGGACAAAAATTTGGAGAAATTTTAAGAAGTGGTGTTACCTCAAAACTTTCTTCAATGCCTGATCCTTTAAAATTAAAATTCCAACAATTACTAAAAACAATAACTAATAAAGGTAAAGAAAATATGATAGCTTTTGTATTTTAGAATTTACTTAATAATTAATTGATATCTAATTTTATTTATGGTAATTTAAAAATGTTGTTAGGTAGGTGTATAATTATGAATAAAGTCGATTTAATTGAAGAAATTGCTTCAAAGTTAAATTTAACTAAACGTGAAACTACTCTTATTGTTGATTCTTTATTTGAGACTATGGAAGATAGATTATTAAAAGGAGAAGAAATCAAAATTTCAGGATTTGGTAATATAAATGTAACTAAGAAAAAAACAAGAAAGGGAATCGACCCAAATACACAACAAGAAATAGTTATTCCATCTACTAATACATTAACCATTAAGACTTCTAAGATATTAAAAGCTAAATTAAATAAAAACAAATAAAGGAGTTATGCTCCTTTTTGTTTTAAGTAAGGAGCGATATGAAAATTATACTTAATGGATATAAAGGAAAAATGGGTAAGATAGTTTATGATTACTTATGTAATAAAGGCTATGAAATTGAAGGCTTTGACCTTGAACACCCTATCTCAAAAGATGTTGAATTTGATATAGCTATTGATTTTTCTTCATTGAGTGGAGCTATTTCACTATTTAATATTTGCATTGAAAAAAAGAAGCCTCTTGTAATAGGGACAACAGGATTTTCTCCTATAATTATAGAAGAAATTAAAAATAAAGCTTTAGAAGCAAAAATACCTGTTTACCTTATCTCAAATTTTTCTTTGTCGATGTGTGGAGTTTTTTCGGTATTAAAAAGATTATCAAGTTTATATGAAAATGTTAAAATTGAAGAAACACATCATTTAAGTAAAAAAGATTTCCCAAGTGGAACGACTTTGAAATTATTAAGTGCATGTGACCCATCATTAAGAAAAGAGATTAGAATTAAAAGAATTAATGATTTCGTTTTTATTCATGAGATTACATTATCTTCTAAATATGAAGAACTTGTAATAAAACATAAAATTAAGAACAAAATCTGTTATGCGATTGGTGTTGAACAAGCCATTCATCATTTGGATTTTGTAGGAGTAAAGGAGGAACTTTAAAATGACTGAACTAGATGTATTTAAGAATTTTGCAGCAATATTTGCTAAAAATGGTTTTAAACTTTATTTGGTTGGGGGAAGTACTCGTGATTTTTTACTTCGTAGAGATTTAGGTGATTTTGATGTAGCTACTGATGCTACCCCTAGTGATATGGAAGAATTTTTACCTGATGGTGATTTTCGCTTTCGTCGTTTTGGTAATGTTAATTATTATTTTGATGGTTATAAATTTGAAATAACAACTTTAAGAAAAGAAGGGGAATATACTGATTTTAGGCATCCATCATATATAAAATATGTTACAAAAGTAGAAGATGATTTTAAAAGACGTGATTTTACCGTTAATGCTATTTATATTGATGATGAAGAAAATGTATATGACTTTGCTGATGGAATAAGCGACTTAAAAAAAGGCGTATTAAAAATGATTGGGGATCCTCAAGTTAGAATAAAAGAAGATCCACTTCGTATTTTAAGAGCCTTAAGGTTTAGCTTAACTTTAGATTTTTTACTTGATGAAGAATTAAAGAAAGCTATAGTTGATAATGTTTCATTATTAGAAAAAATCAATCCATCAAAAATTAATGTTGAAATTAAAAAGATTATGGATATAGATGAAGAAAAAGGATTAGCATTATTAAGCGAATTTAATATAAAGTCAAAATATTAAGTGTATAATGTAGAAGTAAAGCAGGTGAAGTTATGAGTGATGTATTAAAAAATATGGTTGATTTTAATTATTTATTATTAGAAAAATATAAAAAGCTAGGTTTAAATGAATCTGAAGTAACTACTTTAATGTTAATAAATAAATTATTAAGTGAAGGTAATGATTTTATTACTGCTGATTTATTATCATTAAAAATGACTTTATCTGTAAAAGAGATTGATAATATATTAGTCAATTTGTTAAATAGAAAGTTTATTGAATACGATGTTACAAAAAAGAAAATGCGTACAACAATTAAACCTCTAAAAGAACGTTTGTTACGTGAATTCTCATTAGATTTATCTAGTGAATATGCTATTGAAGTAAAAAAAGACGCTTCAAATTTGTTTGAAAGAATTCATGACAAATTTGAAGAATCATTTGGAAGACATTTAACACCCTTAGAAAATGATAAAATAAAAGAATGGATAGCTTATGGTAATAGTGAAGACTCGATATATGCTTCTCTACAAGAAGCAATTTTAGAAAACAAAAAGACCATTCGAAATGTTGATAAACATTTAGTAAAAAAAGGGATTCGTTCTGATATTATTCAAGAAGGGTATTCTACTAGAAGTGAAAAATGGCAAAATAATATATCTTCAACAATCGATATAGTTAAAGATGAATGGAATAAGTAATATGAGTAAAGTTGATGATGTATTGTCATTTTTAGATAGAATTGTACCAAATGCTCATTGTGAATTAACATATAATAGTGATTATGGGTTTTTAATATCTGTCATGCTTAGTGCTCAAACTACAGATAAAAAAGTTAATTCTGTCACTGATGTTTTGTTTAATAAATATCAAACACTAGATGAATTAAGCAAAGCAAGTTTAGAAGATATTGAAAATATTTTAAAACCTTTGGGTTTATATAAAAATAAAGCAAAACATGTTCTATCTATTGCTAATGATTTATTAACAAGATTTAACGGGAAAGTTCCACAATCAAAAGAAGAACTAATGACTTTAAGTGGTGTTGGAAATAAAACAGCTAATGTTGTAAGGGCTGAAATTTTTAAAATACCTGAATTTCCTGTTGATACTCATGTTAATCGTATATGTAAAAGATTGGGCTTTATAAATAAAGAAGCATCTGTTGAGGATGTCGAAAAAGTTATGCGAAATGAATTACCAGTTGAGAAATATATTAAGGCTCACCATCAGTTTATTCATTTCGGGAGATATTTTTGCAAAGCTCAAAAACCCAATTGTTTTGATTGTGAGCTTAAAAAGTATTGTAACTATGATGGATTAAAAAAATAACTTTTTGATGAAATTGTTATGTCATTTTTAAAACCGGGAATTATTTCAAATTCCCTTATTTTTTTATCTGATTTCAATTCAATCATATTATTGGTTGTAAATAATATTTCTTCTTTATCATCTGTTTTATATTTTATAAAAAATCCTTTTTGACCATAGATTTTTTGATAATTGAATATATCATTTTCATATTTATCATGTTCAAACATTAATATATATTCATCGTTAAAATTGAATACTTTTATATCATAAACTGAAGGGAATTTTGGAAGAGGTAATATATTATATGTCATTTCATCTTTTTTAAAATACCCTTCAACAACATATGAAGATGGGACAAGTTTATTAGGTATATATGTTCCATCCACTCCTTTTACAATATATTGTTTTTGAAGTGAAGAAGGAACTTCATATGTTGATTTTTTATTTTTTAAGAAATTTAAAATGTTCTTAAAAATATACTTAGGTATTTTTCTACGTTCGTCATTTCTACCAAAATAATCATTTCCATCTTTTTCTGCTTTATCAAATCCAGACCATATTGCAATTGTATAATTTTTATTGAACCCTGCTATCCAAGAATCTTTATCTGCATAGCTAGGATAATTTAATTTTTTAATTGTGGCTTTATCGTAGGCATTTGTTCCTGTTTTTGCACCAATATCATCATTATTTGAGTTAATAATACCAATTCCATAATAGTTATTTTTTACTACTTGTCGTAAGGCATACTGTATTTGAAATGCACTTTCTTCAGAAACAACTTGCGTCATTTTTTCTTTGTGCTCATATAAAATTTCATTATTATCTAGTGAAGTAATTCTTTTTATTGTTGTAGGTGCTATATATTTTCCATCACGATTTAATATTGAATAAGCTGCTGATAATTTAACAGGTGAAATTCCATAAGTCATACCTCCAATACCATAAGATAAGCCATAATTTCCATCATCCATAAGATCAATAGATTCTAAATATTGAATTACTTTACTTGTTGATATTTTATTTTCTACTTGTTCTAAGGTTTTTAAAGCACATGTATTTTTCGAATAACCGAGCGCTTCAATCAAAGTTATATTTCCTTGATAAATTCTATCAGCATTTAAAACTTGTTTATTTGTTCCTGGATAAAAATAAGGTTCATCGACTAAATTTGTAACTGCATTATAGTTTAAGTATTCACAAGCCAATAAATATTCAAATATCGGTTTTATTGTTGAGGCTGGTTGCCTTTTTAATGAATATGCATGTGAAAAAATATGACTTCCGTTGTAGTTTCTTCCTCCTAGTACTCCTACAATAGTTCCATTTTTATTGTTAATAACTGAACCACCAATTTGTTGCTCATCATCTTTGAAAGTTACTACATTTCCTTTTTGTATTTCATCTAGAAATGTTTGTAGAGTCGTATCTAAATATGTTTCAACTTTAATTTTTTGTTTGTAAGGATCAAAACCTAATTTTTTAAGTTCAAGATAAACGATATCTAAATAACTTTGATAAGCATAAGTTGGTTCCTTATAAAGAGCTCCTTGTTCGATTACTAAATCTTTAACATGAATTTTTTTTGAAACATCATATTCATTAGTCGTTATAAGATTATATTCATACATTTTTTTAAGAACTAAATTCTTTCGCTCATTTACTCTATCAACATATTTAAATGGATTATAGTAAGATGCTGATTTTACAATACCTGCTAGCATTGCGCATTCTGGGAGAGTTAATAGATTCACGCTTTTTCCAAAATAACGTTTAGAAGCATAACCAACCCCAGGAATAGATTGCTCAAAATATATGTTATTGAAATAAAATGTTAAAATTTCTTCTTTTGAATATTCTTTTTCTATCTGTAATGCTATATATGCTTCTTTAATCTTTCTTTCATATGTTTGTTCCGATGATAAAAAAAGATTTTTTGCTAATTGCTGAGTTATTGTTGAACCACCTTCCTTTGAATTATATAAAATGTTTTTTATTGTTGCTTTGAGTAAACGAGAATAATCTAATCCTTTATGTTCGTAAAAATTAATGTCTTCAATACTAATTAAAGCATTTATTAGATTGATGGGAATGTCTTCATATTTAACAAATTCTTCTTTATTTTCTCCAAGAGTTTCAACAAGAAGCGACGAGTCATCATAAATTTTTGATTTTAAGGGAGTTTCAAAAGTAGCAATAGCACTAAATCTAATATCTTTAGTATTACTAAAAATAAATAAAGATATAGCAAGTCCTGAAATAACGAATAATATATTGAATGAAAGAATAAACCAGTTAAAGAATTTTTTCATTTTTACTTAAATACAAATCGAGGCATTCAACATAGTTTATTGGAATAAAAATAGTGCCTTTTATAAGTTGTCCTTTCTTTTTTATAGTATTGACACTAATTGATTTTCGATTAGTTGTTTGTAAAAATTGTTGTAGTTCTTCAAAAGGTAAAAAATATGTTTCTTTTAGTGTTCTAAAGTTGATAATAAAAAAAGCAATACCACCATGAGATACTACTTTATTTAAATGTTCTATTTGATGTTTCGAAATATTTTTAAAAGGTAAGGACTTTAAATTTGTAGATTTAGCTTCAAAATCAATATATTTACCTTTATATATCATATTATAATCGATTGTTGATTGAAAATCGAAAAATGCTTTAGTGATTGTTTTTGTTTTGTTATCATATTTAACTACTCTAATGGGTGTTGGTCTTTTAAAAACCATAGCGATATTATTTTCATTATAAAAACTATTTGATTTGTTAATAAGCTGTTCTAAATCCATACCTCTATTTGAGTTTTTAATTAATTCTTTTCGTTTGAATTTTTGTTTAGTTGGTATAGAGTAATTAATCATATTTTTCCTTATTCAATATAGTCCTTTACATATTTTTCAAAATCATTAGGAGTTACTGTTTTACCATTTATTAAATCGTTAATGACATTTTTAATAGGAATAGGTAATGTCTTTTGCTTTGGTAAAATTCTTAAGTACTCACTATATAATTTATCATGATTTTTTAAAATTCCTTTATAAAGATGCATTAAATGAATTGCATCAATTAATGGATCGTGAGGTTCGCCTTTTAAACTTATATTAAAAAATTCTAATCCATGAGTAAGTGATAAAGGATTATTATTTTGATCTCTAACAAACATTGATAAAACTGCTTGAACATCAATATAGTTTTTTGTAATTATATCGATGATTTTTTTATCAGCATCAGGTGAATTTTCAAATGATTTATGAAGTATTCTTAAGTCGTGAGTACCAAAAAAGCAGAATGAAAAATCTTTTTCAAATGATTTACCACAATATTTTTGAATCTCTTCTAATGCCTCTTTATATGTAATTCCTTTTTGTTCAAGTATATCTTCATCAATTGAAGTTAAACGTTTGACATAACTACCGATTGGATTATGAGGTTTTACATAAAATTTAATTCCTTTACTAACATGAATGATTTTGTTTTTACGACCTAATTTAACTTTAATAGCGCCAAAAGCAATTAATTCATGTGAAAATTGTGTGCCCTCAAAATCAAGGAAAAGAAGATGTTGATGCTTTTTAATTAATTTATTTAATATCTTCATAAAACCACCCGAAAAACATTGTAGCACAAAAACATTCACATACTAGTAGATTTTTCATACTATTTAATGGTTAGGTTAACCAACGAGGTGAATAAATATGTGGCAAATTAGCAATTCTTGTTGTTGCAAACCAACCATTACACCAACTGCACCTTTATGTGGAGTTAATTTAGATTTAACTACAGATACTTACATTACAAATGTCTGTTGTCGTATTAATTTTGTTTTAACTATAACAAATGATAGTTCTAATACGGTATATTGCGGAAAAGTAAATTTAAATACAAATAAGTGTTTAGCAATAGATCCTGCTAGTATAACTGTTAATGGTCAAGTAGTCGATAATGCGAATCCTAATAGTGTAGATGTAGGAACAATTGAAGGCAATTCAAATGTTGTTATTAATTATCAAGCAGTAGTTATGCAATGTTGCCGATGCTTAAGATATCAAGTACCTATGACATTTGCAGTATGTTGTTGCTTTGAGCAAAGATGTTATAGACAATTAAGTAATTCTCGATTAATTCAAGTATGTTGTTGCTGTTGTAATGGAAATGCTGATACCAATACAACGGGTCAGTAAAATATTATTGTAACTAAATAAGATTATTATAAACTGCAAGCTATTTAGTTTGCAGTTTTCTTTTTAATATTTTTTACAAATTTATGGATAAATTAACCTATAATTTTCGTTGTTAATATATTGATAATCAAGTATAATAATAAAGGATTTATTCCATTCGATCTGGATAATTGCTGGTGTCTTTGAACATTAGAGGAAAGTCCATGCTCGCACTATCTGTGATGATAGTAGTGTTTGTGTTAACGGAAAAAATAACGTTAAGTATACGGGAGCGTATAACGGCGGGTCTAAGCCTAAGTCTTTGATATGGTGGCGACTCTGAAAGTGCCACAGTGACGTAGCTCTACTGAAAAGTGGAGGTGGAACGCGGTAAACCCCACAAGCGAGAAACCCAAATTTGGTAGGGGAGGTCATCAAAGGGAACTGAACCGATGATGGCATGCTTATGCATAGATAAATTATTATCCTAGACAAAACATGGCTTATAGGATCGATTACTCATTTTTTGGAGGAAAATTATGAACTTACCTAACAAAATTACAACATTTAGAATGGTAATGGTTATTGTTCTTATTTTATTATTAACAATTTGTGGAGGACTAAATTTTACAGGTCCTTACTTATGGGGAAATGAAGAAACAGGTGTAAGCTTAATTAGATTTATTGCATTTGTTTTATTTATTGCCGCATCAGTTTCTGATTTTTTAGATGGATACCTTGCTAGAAAATTAAATCTTGTTACAACATATGGCAAATTTATGGATCCAATTGCTGATAAACTACTCGTTGATTCATTATTAATTTTTTATGCATTACCTATTAATCAAGAAGCATTTGGCTTTGTAGGTAAGACAGGTATACCACTTGTTTTTGTTGTTATTATGATTGCACGTGATTTAGTTGTTGATGCTGTTAGAATGATAGCAATGGAAAAAAATATTGTTATTGCTGCAAGTTGGTTTGGCAAAACAAAAACCGTTTTACAAATGGTTGCAATTTCATTAGTTTTATTAAACAATTGGCCTTTTGTATATTTAGGATGGAGTGTTAATGTCACAAATATTATTTGTGCTTTAGCAGGTATTGTTTCACTTGCTTCAGGTATTGATTATCTTGTTAAAAGTCGTGAATTATTTGCGGGTGATAAATAGTGGAAGAATTAGTAAATATTTTAAAAGAAAAAAAATTAACTATTGGAAGTGTCGAAAGTTTAACAGGAGGACTATTTGCTAGTAGTTTAGCTTCTATTCCTGGTGTTTCTTCTGTTTTTAAAGGTGCTCTAGTTACCTATGCAATCGAAATTAAAGAAAATGTTTGCCATGTACCATGTGAAATAATTGATAAATATGGAGTGGTCTCATCAGAATGTGCTTATGAAATGGCAAAACACGGGGCACAAGTTTTAAATACAGATGTTACTATTTCTTTTACTGGAAATGCTGGACCTTTATGTTTAGATAATAAACCAGTTGGTACTATTTTTGTTGGTATATGTTATAAAAATGAAGTCCAAACATTTAAATATGAACTTGGAAATAGATCTAGAAATGAAATTAGAGAAGCCATTGTTCTTGAAAGTATTTCACTTTTAAAAAAATTTTTAAAGGAAAAAGACTAATTCATATCAATATTATTAGTAGAGGGGTATGAAAAATGGAAGATGAAAAAGAAATAGCTTTAGAACAAGCAATTAAAAGTATTGAAAAACTTTATGGACGTGGCTCAATTATGAAACTTGGAGATCGTCCAAACACTGATGTAGATGTAATCCCTACCGGTTCTATTTTATTAGATGATTGTTTGGGAATTGGGGGATATCCAAAAGGTCGTGTTATTGAAATTTTTGGTCCTGAATCTTCAGGCAAAACAACTTTAACTTTGCATGCAATTGCCGAATGCCAAAAACAAGGTGGTAGAGCTGCTTTTGTCGATGCTGAACATTCTATTGATCCTTTATATGCTCAAAATCTAGGAGTCGATATTGATGAGCTAATTTTAAGTCAGCCAGATAGTGGAGAACAGGCTCTTGATATTGTTGAAATGTTAGCAAGGAGTAATGCTATTGATTTAATAATCGTTGACTCTGTTGCTGCTTTAGTTCCTCAAGCTGAGATTGAAGGAGAGATGGGAGATAATCAAGTTGGATTGCAAGCTCGATTGATGTCAAAAGCAATGCGTAAATTAGCAGGGATTTTAAATAAATCTTCATGCACTATTATTTTTATTAATCAACTTCGCGAAAAAGTTGGTGTCATTTATGGTAATCCTGAAGTTACAACAGGAGGTCGTGCATTAAAATTCTATGCTTCAGTACGTATCGATATTAGAAGAGCAGAAGTATTAAAACAAGAAAGTGATATTTATGGTAATACTGTAAATATTAAGATAGTGAAAAATAAAGTTGCACCACCATTTAAGTCATGTAAAGTTGATATAATTTATGGAGAAGGAATCTCTAGAACTGGAGAAGTTTTGGATCTAGGTTGCGAATTAGGATTAATTAAAAAATCTGGCTCGTGGTATGAAGTTAATGGCCAACGTATGGGACAAGGACGAGAAAATGCTAAAATGTTTTTAAAGGACAATATTGAAATTTTTAATAATCTTGTTAACGAAATTAAAAGCATACGTCAAAAACAAAAAGAAAACTAAAATAGTAATAACCTGAAGTATTTGCTTCAGGTTTTATCTTCTTTATTTACAAAATCTTGTAATTTTCAAATTATTCTTTAAAGAGAAGTCATTATTTGTTATAATTATTAACGTAATCAAGATTCATTACTAGTGATGCTTATTTGGCATACTAGTTACATATATTATTTAAAATATTTTTTATGTGAACCTTGAGCAAAATAAACTTTAAAGGTCCTGGCAAACCTTAATTTATATTTATTTTAATAATAATTTTAATTGTCAAATTTATAATAAGGAGAAAATTACTATGATAGACTTATGGCTAGCTTTAGTCATTGCTTTTATAGCATTGCTACTTGGTGGAGTTATAGTATTATTAATTCCAACATTTAAAGTTAAAGCATCTATGAAAAAGAGTGACAAGTTAATTAAAGAAGCTGAACAAAAATGTGCACATTTAATTAAAACTGCACAACTTGACGCAAAACAAGCTGCTTATGAATTAAAGATTGAAGCAGATAAAGAAATTAGAGAAAAGAAAATGGAAGTAGAACAACAAGAAAATAAACTACTTCAACGTGAACAAGGCATCGATAGAAGAGATGCAGCAATTCTTTCTAAAGAAACAGTTTTAGAAGAAAAACAAGAAAATCTAAATCGTTATCAAAAAGAATTGGAAAAGAAAGAAAATGTTCTTCAACAAAAGCTTGATTCGATTATTTCTGAATTAGAAAAAGTTTCAGCTATGTCAATTCAAGAAGCACGTGATGAATTATTTAAACGTGTTGAAGAAAAAATTACTAAAGAATTAGCAGTTTACATTAAAACAAAAGAAGAAGAAGCACGTGATAGTGCTAATACAAAAGCTAATGAAATTTTATCTCTAGCAATTTCAAAGTATGCACAAGAAGCAACTACTGAAAAAACTGTATCAGTTGTTGCATTACCAAGTGATGAAATGAAGGGTAGAATCATTGGACGTGAAGGAAGAAATATTCGTTCTATTGAACAATTGTGTGGCGTTGATTTAATTATTGATGATACACCAGAAGTTATTACAGTTTCATGCTTTGATCCTATTAGAAGAGAAATTGCTCGTCGCGCACTTGAATACTTAATAAAAGATGGACGAATTCAACCTGGTAGAATTGAAGAAGTAGTTGAAAAATGCAAAAATGAAGTTAAAGAAATTGTAAGACAAACTGGACAAGACGTTGCATTTAAGTTAGGACTACCAAGAATTAATAAAGAATTATTAGATTATGTTGGTAAACTAAAATACCGTACTTCTTATGGACAAAACGCTTTAGACCATTCTATTGAAGTTGCTTACTTATGTGGAATTATGGCAGCTGAATTAGGACTTGATCAAAATCTAGCAAAACGTGCTGGTTTATTACACGATATTGGTAAAGCTGCAGACTTTGAAATTGATGGTAGCCACGTTGAAATTGGTGTTCGTTTAGCAAAGAAATATGGAGAACCTGATGTTGTCGTAAATGCTATTGAATCTCACCATGGTGATGTCGAAGCTAAATATATTATTTCAAACTTAGTTGCTGCTGCAGACACATTATCGGCTGCTAGACCAGGAGCTAGAAGTGAAACATTAGAAAATTATATTAAACGTATTGAACAACTTGAAACAATTTGTAAGAGTTATGATGGTGTACAACAATGTTTCGCAATGCAATCAGGACGTGAAGTTCGCGTAATGGTTGTACCTGAAAAAGTTGATGATGTACTTGCATTTAAATTAGCTCGTGACATTAGAGAAAAAATAGAGTCTGAAATGACTTACCCAGGTCAAATTAAGGTTTCTGTAATTAGAGAAACTAGAGCTGTTGAAGTTGCAAAATAATTAATAGGGCCTTATGGTCCTATTTCTAATTTAAAAGGGAGAATATATGAGAATCTTATTTTTTGGAGATATAGTTGGAAAGAATGGTCGTAACGCAATAAAAAGGAATTTAGGTTTGTTAAAATCTAAATTTCGTGCTGATTTAGTTATTGCTAATGGTGAAAATGCTACTCATGGCAAAGGCTTGATTGAAAATCATTATAACGAACTTATTGAGGCTGGTATTGATATTATTACGCTAGGTAATCACTATTTATCAAAATCTGAGATTACTGAATATATTCAACATGCTAATCGTTTGGTTAGACCCCTTAATATTAAAAGTGATATCGGTGGTTATGGAAGTGTTGTTATTGATATCGATGATATTTCAATTAGAGTTACGAATGTACTAGGTCAAGTATTCTTGCATGAAGAAGTCGAAAATCCATTTGATTCATTAGATCAATTAATTAATAATAGTGAAAGAGCAAATATTCATATCGTTGATTTTCATGCTGAAGCAACAGGAGAAAAGCAAGCTCTTGCTTGGGCATTTGACGGAAAAGTTAGTGCTGTTCTTGGTACTCATACTCATGTTCAAACAAACGATAATCGTATTTTAGAAAATGGTACAGGTTATATAAGTGATGTTGGTATGTGTGGGCCTTATAATGGAGTTCTTGGAGTAAAAAAAGAAGCTGTTATTGCTCGTTCATGGCATGGTGAAAAAGTCCGTTTTGAAACAGATGATTTTGATGAATCAATAATAAATGCTGTCATTATGGATATAAATAATGATGGCAAGTGTCAAAGTATACAAACCATTTCTTTTGTAGACTCAAACAAGCATAAATAATGATTACCAATCATATGTTTACACGAGGAAACATAATGATTGAAATGATAAAGGTTGCGACAAATTCGTCACCATCAAAAGTTGCAGGTTCACTTGCTACAATAATTAGAGAACAAAAAGTTGTTGAGATTCAAACTATTGGAGCAGGTGCACTAAATCAAGCAATTAAAGCAATTGCAATAGCTAGAGGATTTTTAGTATCATCGGGTATTGATATTGTAGTCATACCTTCCTTTAGGGAAGTTATGATTAATCAAAGTGAAAAGACAGCTATAAAATTAAGAATAGAAAGAAGATAAAGAGGTGTTTTTATGGGATCAAAATGCATTATAAAAAATAGACCATCAATGAAAGAAGCAAGTAAAAGAAGTCGTGATTCCGCTCCTATTATTTATGAAAATTTAACTGTGCCAACTTTTTTAAAAGAAATTGCACAAAATAAAAAATATTTTATTAGAACTTATGGATGCCAAGCAAATGTTCGTGATGAAGAAACAATGGCTGGTATTTTAGAATTTGCTGGATTTGCTAAAACAACTAGTGAAGAAACAGCTGATTTAATTATTATAAATACTTGTGCTGTACGTGAAAATGCTGAAGAAAAAGTTTATGGCGAAATAGGTACACTTAAAAAATTAAAAGAAAATAATAAAGATTTAGTAATTGCTATTTGTGGTTGTATGATTCAACAAACTCATATAGTTGAAAAAATCGAGCAAGTTTATCGTCAAGTTGATTTGATGTTTGGTACACATAATATCAATGATTTGTTGAATCTTTTAGATGAAGTATATCGTAGTCATAAACGCATTATAAGTGTTGAATCAAAATCAGGTGAAGTTTATGAAGATCTTCCTTCTGTTCGTTTAGATAAATATAAAGCCTTCGTAAATATTATGTATGGCTGTGATAAATTTTGCACTTATTGTATAGTCCCTTATACTAGAGGAAAAGAAAGAAGTCGTAAATTAGATGATGTATTAAAAGAAACTCAAGATCTTTTAAATAAAGGCTATATGGAAATTGCTTATCTAGGTCAAAACGTAAATGCTTATGGTAAGGATTTAAATGACGGAACAAGCTTTGCTCAATTATTGGAAAGTGCAGCTAAAATGGGTGTACCACGTATTAGATTTACTACTTCTCATCCATGGGATTTTACTGATGAAATGATTGATATTATTGCTAAATACGATAATATTATGCCTGCTATACACCTTCCTTTCCAATCTGGTAATGATGAAGTTTTAAGAAAAATGGGCAGAAGATATACAAGTGAAGAGTATCGTAATCTTGTTACAAAGATGAGAAACAAAATTCCTAATTTAGCTTTAACAACAGATATAATTGTTGGCTTTCCAAATGAAACATATGAGCAATTTAAAGATACTTTAGATATGGTTCGTTTTGGTGAATATGATGGTTGCTTCACATTTATTTATTCTCCACGTGTTGGAACACCAGCTGCTAAAATGATTGATGATGTAACTGATGAAGAAAAGCATCGTCGATTTGATGAACTTAAAGCTGTTGTAGAAGAAACAGGAGAAAAGAGATGTTTAAGTTACTTAAATAAAACTGAAAAAGTATTAGTTGATGGACCATCAAAACGTAATCCTAATATATTATCTGGTTACACTGAAACAGGAAAATTAGTTCATTTTGAAGGTGATGCTAATCTAGTTGGAAAGATAGTAAATGTTAAAATCAAAGAATCACATCTTTATTCTTTAATTGGAGAATTAGTTAATGAATAAAGATATTGGAGAAGCTTTAGCTAATTTAAAAAAAGAATTATATAATCTTGAAGAAGTCCAAACTTATTTTGCATGTAAAAAAGCCATTTTAGAAGATGAATATTTGAAAGAAACAAATAAATTGATGAGGACACATCAAAAGAAAATGGTAGAGGCGATTAATGATCCCCAAGTACATCAACAGGAGAAAGAAAAATACTTATTTTATAAAGAAATTTACGATAATCATCCTGTTGTAATTACATATGAAAATGCAAAAAAAGATGTATATGACATTTTAAAACAAATTTCGAATATTATTAATGATTAGAATAATCATAATAATATGAGGAAGAAAAATGAAAGATATTATCCAAGTAATTTTAGATTATTTTAAAACAGGAGGTGTTACTCTTGTTAGAAGTCTTACTCTAATATTACTTGGATATATTTTTATTCAAACAATAATTAGAACACTTAAAAGAGTTGTAAATAAAACTCATATAGATAAGACATTGCCTAATTTTCTAATCTCATTATTTAATATTATTTTAATTGTTATATTAGTAATTATGATTTTAAGAATGCTCAATGTTTCTATTGATTCTATTTTTACAATAGCATCTGTTATTACTCTTGCTATTTCTTTAGCTTTACAAGATATTTTAAAATCATTTGCTAATGGTTTAATAATCATCTTAACTAAACCATTTCTTGAGGGTGACTTGATAGAAATTAATGATGTTCAAGGTATTGTTTATTCGATAACAATGTTTAATACAACACTTAAGACTCCTGATGGTCAAATGATTGTTATTCCAAATCTTGAAGTCACAACTAATAACGTAAAAAATTATTCAAAGTTTCCTATTAGAAGAATAGATATCACTGTTCCTATAAGTTATAAAGCAAATTATAAGTATGTAAATGATATCCTTTTACAAGTGTTGGAGAATCATACTAAAATTTTAAAAGACCCCTCACCTATTACAAGGATTAATGACTTTGGTGATTCTAATATCAATTTTTTATTAAGATGTTATGTGTT
>JAXFTN010000168.1:0-7218 GCA_034176765.1 Bacilli bacterium
TGAAAGATTTGATTCATAATAATAATCTTTTGAATAATATGTACCTGATGTATCTTGATAATCTTCAATTGGTTCACCATCAAAAACATCATAGTCAAATCCCATTTCAATTTGTTTTTTAGTAATCTCACTAGCTAAAGATTGTTCTTTAACAAACTCGACAAAATCACCAGTATATAACATACCATTAGATAATAAAGAGCTACTATAAGCATTCTCTTTTAATCGTAAGATACATGTTACTTTAAAAGTTTCAGTTGACATATCATATAAATCTTTATAAGAGTTACTTGTGTCACGAACATAGTAACCTTTCGATTCACTATATCTATACCAATTGTTATTAGATACAAACTTATATTCTTTACTCAAAATATTATCAAAGGAAATTTGATTATTAGATTGCACGTCAAAACCCAATCCATTTAATGTATAATAATTTAATCTATTATATTCATCCACCACTAAAGCAAATTCATTGTAGGATGATGGAAGATGACCTTTTAAAACATCATATTGAGATTCAACCACAATGTTATTATCACATATCTCACTAAAATAATTATTCTTAACATATGCGTAAGAATCTTCAACAATTTCAGTAACTAAATTAAATTTAATGATTGAGTTAGTCTTCTTCGTAGTATATAAACTTGGATCAAGTTCATTCATATAATTCAAAAAGTCTTCTGTCATTGTATTAACGTTAGTATATAAAGAATCAGAATACTCAATTAAAACATTTTCATCTTCTGGGAATTTATCATATTCATCTTCTTTGGCAACAGACGATGTTTTTAAATATGAAGTAACAATAACAGGATAATCACCTAAAGCATTTTGTTGAACTTCCTTAACATATTTACCAATTCCCTCACGCATTGATAAAATTAAACCAACTGAAACAATTCCAACACTTGATGCAATAATAGTTAATATATTTCTAAATTTTTTTGACCAAATATTTTTAAAAGATAATTTCAAAGCCGTTCCAAGTGACATATGTACATGATTAACATCATATGATTCTTCTTCTTTTTCTTGAACATATGGATTTGTATCATTTACAATTGATCCATCTAATAATTCGATGACACGACTACAATATTTAATAGCATGCTCTTTATTATGAGTTACCATGATAACTAAATGTTCTTTAGAAATCTCTTTTAAAAGGTCCATAATTTGAGTTGCTGTTTTTGAATCTAATGCACCTGTAGGTTCATCAGCTAAGACTACTGTAGGATTATTAATCAAAGCACGTGCAATAGCTACTCTTTGACATTGGCCTCCAGATAATTGATTTGGATATTTTTTTTCTAATCCTTCTAAACCCACTTTCTTTATAACAGCCATTATTTTTTCTTTATATTCTTCTTTTTTATTTGAAATCTTTAAAGTTAAACCTATATTATCAAAAATATTGAGTTGGGGAATTAAATAATAATTTTGAAATACAAAACCAATTTCATTATTTCGATATGCGTCCCAATCACGTCTACTAAACTTTTCTGTTGAAACTCCATTAACAAAAATATCACCACTATCCTTTTCGTCTAGTGCACCTATGATATTAAGAAGAGTGGTTTTACCACAACCTGAAGGTCCTAGAATAGCAACAAATTCATTTTTTCTAAAAGCAAGAGAAATATCATTAATAGCCTTAACTTCTCTTCCACCAGTTTTATATGTTTTAAAAATGTGAGATAAACTAATCATTGCCATCACTCCTTTCCATAAATTATTAATTGTTAATTAGATGACAAACAAATTAATTAAGTATATAATAACATTTAATAAAAATTTATTAAATATTGAAGGGGGAATTTTATGATTTCTAAAGAAATTGCTAAGAACGTTTTAAACGCTGCTCTTGCTACAGGTGCTGACTTTGCAGAAATTTATCTTGAAGAAGTTCAAACCAATTCTATTGCAATGGATAATGGTGACGTTAAAACTATCAATGCTGGTATTACATATGGTGCTGGAATACGTTTACTAAATAAACTTCAAAGTGTTTACGGATATACAAATGATCTTTCAGAACAAAGCCTATTAAAACTAGCTAATTCACTTTCTAAATCGTTTGCTGAAGAAAGAAAATTAACTGTTGATGAGATCACACTCATTGAAAATAAAGGTGCTCATAAAAGTAAACGTCTATTAAGTGAAGTTTCAAAAGAAGAAAAAATAAAGATGCTTAAAGAAGCAAGTGAAATTATGTCTTCTTACGATTCACGAATCGTACGTACACAAGCTAATTTTGTAGATAATGCAAAATCAGTTACTATTTTCAATTCAAAAGGACATGAACATCATGACTTTAGAGCAAGAGGTCGTTTATTCTTAATTGCTATGGCTTCTGAAAATGGATTAATTGAAACATGTTTTAATGGCCCAGGTGCTCAAAAAGGTATGGAATTCTTTACAGATGATATTGACTATAAAGCTCTTGCAAAAGAAACAGCAAAAGTTGCAATTACAATGTTAGGTGCAAAAGAATGTCCTAGTGGAAAAATGCCTGTTATATTAGGAAATGGTTTTGGTGGAGTTATCTTCCACGAAGCATGTGGTCACGGACTTGAAGCAAGTTCTGTTTCTAAAAAATTATCAATTTTCTCTGATAAACTTGGACAACAAATTGCTTCTCCTATCGTTAGTGCTATTGATGACGGTACAATCGAAAATGGTTGGGGCTCTGGTAATATAGATGACGAAGGAAATCCAACACAATGTAATCTTTTAATTAAAGATGGTATTCTTCAAAACTATCTAATCGATGATTTCAATGGCCGTAGAATGGGTATGCCAGGTAATGGTGCATGTAGACGTGAGTCATATAAATACGAACCTACATCTCGTATGTCTAACACATTCATTTGTGCAGGTAAATCAACTGTTGAAGAAATGATTGCTGCTACAAAATTTGGTTTATATGCTAAATCACTTGGTGGTGGTTCAGTTAATCCAACAACAGGTGACTTCAACTTTGCTGTTACTGAAGGCTATATGATTGAAGACGGAAAAATTTCTTATCCAGTTAAGGGAGCTACTTTAATTGGAAATGGTGGAAGTATTCTAAAAGAAATTGATATGGTTGGCAATGATTTACTTAGAGGACAAGGTATGTGTGGAGCTGCTTCTGGTAGCATTCCAGCTGATGTTGGTGAACCAACAATAAGAGTTAGAGAAATCACAGTTGGTGGTAGAGGAGGTGCTATCTAATGGCTTTTGAAAAATACTTTGAAGAAGCAAAAAATGCTGGTATTCAAGAATATGAATTATATATTTCAAAAAGATATCGTTTCTCATTTGAATTATTCAGAGGAGAAATAAGTGGTTATACTATTGCTGATAGTGGAACAACTTCTGCACGTGGAATTTGTGAAGGTAAAATGGGATATGCATTCACTGAAAAAGTAGATGAATCATCTCCTAAATTTTTAGCTCAACAAGTAAAAGAAAATTCTCATTTCATCTCAACTACTGATTTACCTGTTATTTTTAAAGGTTCAGAACATTATGAAAAAGACGAAGTTTTTGATGCTTCCGTCCAAGAAACTGATGAAACTACAAAAATTAATATTACACGTGAATTAGAAAAAAGATTAAAAGAAAAAGAATTTGTTACAGATGTAGAAATCTCATATAGTGAAGCTATTGAAGAAACAACACTCGTTAATTCTCATTCATTAGAATTATCAAGTAAATCAAACTATGTTGTAATTTATGCTTATGTAATTGCTAAAAAGGGTGAAGAAATTAAGACTGGTGGAGATATGTATTTCAACACAAATCTTAAAGAATTAAATATTGATGAATTTGTTGAAAAAGCATATAAAAATGCAATTGATCAATTTGGTGGAGCTCCATGTGCTAGTGATAAATATCCATGTGTTTTAGATAGAGATGTTGCAGCTTCATTATTGTCATTCTATATTCATAGTATTGCTGCTGAAGAAGTTCAAAAGAAATCATCTGTTTTAGCAGATAAATTAGAACAACTTGTTGCTTCACCTTGTTTAACAGTTAAAGAATCACCATTAACAAAAAACTGTTTCTTTAGATATTTCGATGATGAAGGTGTAGCAGTCAAAAATAAAACTTTAATCGATAAAGGTGTTTTAAAAACTTACTTATATAACTTAACAACAGCTGCAAAAGATGGTGTTGAATCTACTGGTAATGGATATAGAGCAGGTGCTACTGGATCAATAAGTACATCGACAGTTAATGTTCAAGTTGAACCTGGTTCAAAATCATTAGACGAATTATTTAGCACAGTTGGTGAAGGTATTTATATTACTGAAGTCGAAGGTCTTCATTCAGGTATGAATGCTCAATCAGGTAATTTCTCTTTACAAGCTAAAGGTTACTTAATTAAAGATGGCAAAAGAGGCAATCCTGTAAATTTAATTACAATTGCTGGTAATTTATTTGATATGTTCAAACAAATCAAAGAAGTTGGTAGCGATGTAAAATTAATGCCTTCTTCTATTGCATGTCCTTCTTTATATATTGAAAGCATTGCTGTATCTGGAAAATAAATTAATACATTAAAACCGAAACTAAGGAGTTATAAACTTCTTAGTTTTTATTTCCTTATGCATGCTATAAATAGGATAAATTGGAGGTTAGAATATGTAAACTATAAAAGTAGGAAAAATAAAAAATAAAATCAATAAACGAAGCGATATCTTTAGCAAAAGAAAGTTCTACGATTCTTCTTGTAGATGATTATTATTTTGAAAAAGTTATAGTTAATAAATCTAATCTTACAATTACAAGTAATAATAACTCAACTATCTCATATAACGATTATGCTAAAAAAATACATAATGATGGTAGAGAGTATGTGACTTTTAGAACTTATACAATGCTTATTAAAGCTCCTCATTTTACTTTATCAAATTTAACAATAGAAAACACAGCAGGAGAAGGACATATTGTAGGTCAAGCAGTTGCTCTACATTTATATGCTGATGATATTAATATTTTTAATTGTACTTTAAAAGCCCATAAAGACACTCTCTTTTTAAGTCCACTATCTCAAGATTTAATTGAACGATATGTTGATTTATTACCTGACGAAGAAAGGTTTTATGAAAGTCAATTTCATCACACTTTAAAAAATTGTACTATCTATGGAACTGTTGATTTTATTTTTGGAGGGTCAAATGCTCAATTTATTGATTGCACTATTATTTCACTTCCTACACCTAATAAATCCTATATTGTTGCTTCTAATCATAATAAAGAAATAAAGCAAGGATTTGAATTTATTAATTGTAAGATTTTGAAAGATAAAAATACAGTAGACGAAAGTGTGTATCTTGCTCATCCATGGAGAGAGTATGGTTTTGTTAATTTTAAGAATTGCTATTTAGATAGCCACATAAATAAAGAAGGATTTTCTATTTGGGCAGGAACTAATAGACATATTAATTGCCGTTTTTATGAAGAAAACTCCAGTGGCCCTGGAGCTAATATAAAAGATAGAATTTCTTGGCCTCGTGTAAAATAAAAGAAGCAGTCTGATATAAATTGGTTCTGTCAAATCTAATGGGGTTTTTAAAAAAAGACCATTTTTATTTCCCCAGACTATTTGACAGCTTTTAAAATAAAAAAATCCTCGCTTATAATTTAATTGTCGAAAATATAAGGAGGATAGAATCATGATAGATTCCAAAGACATTTTAACACTATTATCAATTCCAAGTGAAGATGTTTTAACATCAGAAATTATTAAAGATTCTGAAGAAACAACTTTTGTTGAAATTGAACTCAAGGACAATAGACCAAGTTGTCCTTTTTGTTTTTCTAATAGTATTGGAATAAAAGGCTACTATAATGTCAAAATTAAGAACAATATTATAAGAAAGCACAATCTATTTGTCTCAATACGAATGAGGCGTTATAAGTGCAAGAACTGTTTAAAAACATTTAAACAACCATATAGTTTTTATGAAGATAAGTCTCATATTTCTCTGAAAATTAAGGAAATTGTTAAGCATATGCTTTTAGAACCAATATCTATGCAATATATAGCAAAAGAGATTGGGATAACAAGACAAACAGTACTTAATATTCTAGACCAAATACCTGATGCGCAAAGATTAAAGTTACCTGAAGTATTATGCATAGATGAATTTCACTTTTCGAATGCAAATAATAAAGCTGGTAAATTCCCTTGTGTTCTCTCTAATCCCTTTAAAACAGAAATTATTGATATTATTGAATCAAGAAGGAAACCTTATTTACAACGCTATTTTTCTTCCATTCCTTTCAAAGAAAGGAATAATGTAAAATTTTTCATTTCTGATATGAATGATACATATCGTTATGTACATAATACATATTTTAAAAATTCAGTTCATATAGTCGATCATTTTCATATTGTTAAACTATTTACAGAAGCTATTCAAACAATAAGAATTAGAATAATGAAAAACAATGATAAGAATGCAAAAGCTTATAATTTTTTAAAAAAACATTGGAAGTTATTCTTAATGAATAGGTATGACCTTGAACGTTTAACTTTTACTAATGAAAAAACAGGAATTGTATATAATTATGTCGATAAAGTTGATATGGTATTAAGGGAATACCCTGAACTTGCTAAAGTTTATTATGCTAAAGATCTCTTTTCAAATAAAATGCTCAAACTTCACGAATTTGAAGAAACAAAAGTTGCAATAGATTACTTCATCAAATATTTTGATTCTTCAAATGTTTATGAATTAATTAAAATTGCTAAAACTTTTTTAAATTGGTACATAGAAATTATTAATGCTTATTCAAAAAATTCTTATGGTGTTGTTCTTACAAATGCTATCGCCGAAAGTAATAATAATTATATACAAAAGTTAATCAATATTGGCTATGGATATACAAATTTTTCACATCTTAGAAAGCGTGTTTTATATATGTCATCAAATAGAAAAAACGACTAGATTAAACATCTAGTCGCCCCATTAGATTTGACATCTTATGTTTTTGATTTGCCCCATAAAGCCCCATTAGATTTGACATAGTCAAAATAAACTCAGATATCTGAGTTTATTTTATTTTACTAATTATTCAGTTACTGTTTTAAAAGCAACAATTGTTTGGAATGCTTGTGGTTGAACAGAACCTAATTCACCAGATAATATACCTAATGTATCTAGATATAATGTATAACCTGTTAAATCAATTGATGATCTATTTGAAGCATTT
>JAXFTN010000169.1:0-2354 GCA_034176765.1 Bacilli bacterium
AGAATTATGATTCATCAAAGATAACAAAGAATATGTTCCAGCTTCTATACGATCATAGATATTATTGAATACTATTTCTTTATTAAATACTCCTTTAGTTATGGAATAAGATGAATTATTCAATTTATAAATATTAACACCTAGTACTTTTAAAAATTTAATAAAAACTGTTACTTCTGGTTCTAAAGCAATATTTTCAATAATTGTCGTATTAGATAATGTAGAAGCATATAGTAAAACATTAATTGACGCTCCAAAAGAATGATGAACATCTACTCTAGATGATTTAGTAATATTACTCTTAAAAGTTAAAATATTATTTTCTTCTTGAACATCCACTCCCATTGCTTTAAAAGCATCAATATGATAATTAATCGGTCTTTTTTCAAAGTTACATCCTCCAGGATAAGTAATCACACATTTTTTAAATAATCCTAAGAATAGACCAATAAAATAATAAGAAGCTCTAAAAGTAGATATCATTGGCATTATCAAATTTTGATAATGTGGAATTGAAGAATTAAAAACAATTGTGTTTTTGTTTCTTATATAATCAACACCTACATTATCAAAAATTGATAATGTAGTATTAATATCTTTAATGATTGGAATATTTTTTAAAGTAACTTTTTTATTGTTTAGTAAAGCACCAAATAAAAGACATAAAGCTAAATTTTTGCTTCCAGATACATTAATATTTCCATGTAATTGCTTACCACCATTTATATATAATCTACCCATTATTTGTGTCCTTACTAAATATATGAATGTAGATAATATTTTATTAAAAAGTATAAAAAAGTAAAAAATACCTTAAATTTATAATTATAAATTTAATAAATATTGAGAATTTTTCTAATAAATAACGTAAACAACTTTAATTTGACAACTTTTTAGTATAGAATATACTAAAGTAGTGTCGAAATTGATAGTTACTTAGAAAGGAGACTCTTATGGAAGAAAAAAATACAAAGAAAAAAAATTTAATTTTCTCTATGTTATTTTCTTTGTTATGCGTCTTTTTAGTAACTATACCAACTTTGACATTTGCTTGGTTTAAACAATATATGAATGTAACAAGTAAAACCATTACAATTACATCTGGTGAGTCTGTTGCTTACATTGAGATTGAAATTTATACTTATACTTATAATTATGAAACTAAGACAATGAATATAAATGGCCCTTTAGCACAACATTCTTCTCTAGGTCTAAATGTTAACTGTACTCCTACTACTGACGACTCAGGTGTTGTTAATGTTTCAGTTGGAAACGTTATAGTAGATCCAGCAGATTTAACACTAGGTTATGGTGGTTTAAATAATCAAGATTTCTTTAATCCAAATTATTTACCTGAATTTATGATTGAATTTAGGATAATTAAAGAATTATTCTCTTCTTATGTTAAAAGTTCTGTAACTGTCAAAGCTAATTCAGGAATAAATCTTTATTATGATAGTAATGGCAGTGAATCAACAACACCATTAGCAACTCCATTTCTATTTCGTCAACAGATATTTGATAATAACGCCACAGACGTAGTAGGATCTTGTATTAGAAATAATACGACATTAAACCCTAATGGCGATAACACTAATGTTGAAAGTATGCGTAATGTATTACCTTCATCTTTGCCTACTGTAAATAGTGAAACAAATATTTTTAATAATTTAGAAGTTCCTCAGTTTAATAAGAAAAAACCAGGTAGTGAAAATGATATTGCTTATAGTAAAGCTATTATATACGATGTATGCCTTGATCCAGCATTAATCTTATTTACAATGCAAGAGACAAATAAAGGTACATATTCAAAAAGCATGTCATTTAATTTATCATTGCAATTCACCTTTGAATTATCTAACGACCCATTTAAAGCTTAAAATTTTTAATAAATTACTAACTAAGAAAGGAGGTTTAATAAATGAAAAAGATTAGAAATACAAATTCAAAAATCTTGTTAGCTTTATCATTAATGTTTGCTACTTCAGCATTAGGACTAATTTCATTTGGAACAATGTGTGCTTTCCAAAACAAAGAACAAGAATCATTTCAGTATCAAACAGATATTAAACCTTTATCTTCTTATTTTGATGGTGGTAATGGTACTTCTCCAGAAAATGCTTATATTATTAGTACTGAACAAACTTTTATCAATTTCCAAAAATTAGTTCAACTTGGATGTTTTACATATAATACATACTTTAAATTAGGTGCAGATATTACTTTTAGTGATACTACTGTTCTCGATCCAATTGGTACAGAAAATTGCCCTTTCAACTCTCAATTTGATGGTATGGGTCATACATTATCTAAATTAAAAGTTTCTTCAGTTAATCATGAAGATGTCGGCCTAT
>JAXFTN010000170.1:0-5082 GCA_034176765.1 Bacilli bacterium
CATATTCTTTACTATATAAATAATCCCCTTCATCAACGTATTTATCAATTAATGAAGCATCAGTATAGAAAAATGATAATAATTGAGCATCATCTTCAGCGATACCTTTTTCGATTGCTTCATTAATAACATTTTCTTGGTTAATAGGTCTTAATAATAATTTTTGAGTACGAGATATAATTGTTGGTAAAACTTTAATTTCATTTTCGGTAGTTAAAAAAGCATAAATTTCTTTACCTGGCTCTTCTAAAAATTTTAGCAAAGCATTAACTGCTTCACTTGTCATATTTTCAACTTGATGAATTATATAAACTAAACGACCTTTAGCTTCTAGAGCAGTCTTTTCACATGCTTCCATAATTTTAGAAACATCATCTTTTTTAATTGTGCCTTTTGAACCATCGACAATTAAAAAGTCGGCATAATTACCATCATCAATTCTTAAACAAGTAATACAGTTATCACAAGCAAGAGGACTTGGGTTATCACATAAAAGTGATTTAGCAAGAAAGGTAGCTGTTTCTATAAGTGGAGCACCTTGGTTACCAACTAATAAATATGCATGGGATAAACGATTATATTTTATTGCATTACAAAAAGATCTATAAATGATCGGTTGATGCTTTAAAAGATATTCGTTTACATTCATATTATTTACCTAATCTTTCTTGTATAGCATTATATGCATCTTTGATTACATCTTCTAGACTTTGTGATGCATCAATTGTTACATATCTTTCAGGAAATTTCTTTGATAATTCAATAAATGCATCATATACTTTTTGATGGAATGGAAGTTTTTCTAAATCCAAACGATTAACTTCTCTATTTTTATTTTTAGCAATTCTTTGTAAACCTGCTTCAGGTTCGATAACAAAAAATAAAGTTAAATCTGGATATGTATTTTCAGTTGCGAACAAATTAATATTTAATACTTCATCATATCCTAGACCTCTAGCATATCCTTGATAAGCAAGTGAAGAATCTAAAAAGCGATCACATAAAACAATTTTACCTTCTTTTAGAGCAGGCCAAATTTTTTCTACTAAATGTTGTCTTCTACTAGCAGCGTAGAGTAAAGCTTCAGTACGACCATCCATAGATGTATTATTTTTATCTAGAATTACATTACGTATACTTTCACTTATAGGAGTACCACCTGGTTCTCTAGTGTGGACTACTTCATAACCATTTGATGTTAATAATTTTGCTAATTCCTTAGCTACTGTAGTCTTTCCACTACCTTCAGTTCCTTCAATTGTAATAAACATTGTTGTACCTCCTATTTTTTTAAATTTGTTCTACCTTGTAATGCTTTATTTAAAGTCATTGCATCAGCATAATCAAGTTGTCCACCCATTGGTAAACCATAAGCAAGACGAGTAACTTCAACATTATATTTTTCTAATAATTTAGCTAGATATAATGCAGTAGTTTCTCCTTCAATTGTTGGGTCAGTAGCAATAATAATTTCTTTTATATTTTCTTTTTCAATGCGAGGGAATAACGAATCAATATTTAAGTCATTAATACCTACACCATTAATAGCAGAGATACTTCCATTTAGTACGTGATAAACTCCGTTAAAACCATCAAGTTTTTCAAAAGCTACAACATCTTTTGGTGAAGTTACAACTATTAATGTATCGTGATTTCTTCCATTACTACTACAAACTTCACATACATCATTTTCTGTATATAATCCACAAATAGGACATTTATGAATCTTTTCTTTGACATTTTTTAAAGCATTCATAAATTCATCAACTGTATCATTATCCATACTTAAAACAGCATAAGCAAAACGCTCAGCTGAGCGTTGACCTACACTTGGTAATTTACGAAAAGATTCAGTTAATCTATCTAATGCTTTAAGTTCTTTCATGATTTAGAATCTCATTCCACCAGTGACTTTTTCGTTAATTGCATCACTTTCTTTTTCAATTTGTGAAAGAACATTGTTTAAAGCAACTTTAATCATATCTTGTAACATATCTTTTGATGATGGATCTAATAAATCAGGATCTATTTGAAGATCTAAGATTTCTCTTTTACCATTCATTTTAATTGTTACACCACCATTTGCTGATGCTTCAAATTCTTTTTCTTGTAAAGCTTGTTGAGCTTTATTTAATTCTCTTTGTGCTTTTTGTGCTTGTGCTAATAATTGTTGCATGTTCATAATATTTTTCTCCTTTAAAATTTAAAATCAATATGAATTGTTTCTGGTTTTGGTAATTTACCAACTTGATATAAAGATTGGAAACGTCCATATAATTCAACAGCACGTCTTCTATTTATACCATATATTCTTACTTTATATCCATTTAACTTTTGAATTAGTGTTTGTAAATGTTTTTGGTTATTTTTAATATTAACTTTTCTTACAAGATGATCAAAATCAAGTTGAACTACAAGAATATCTTTTGTAAGAATAAATGGCTTAGCATCTCTTAACAATGATGCGAAAGCAGAATATTCTGAACCTAATAAATAATCTTGTAATTTTTTCCAATTATTTATTAAATTAGTTTTAGCTTGCTTATCACCAGTTGCCATTAATTTGATAATCGTGTCATCATCTAGTTCGTTTTGTTCACCAGCTTGTTCAACTTCAATTGATTTTACAGGTGGTAAAACTACTGGATGAGGAGTTACATGAGGTTCATCTTTCATAAATGGTGGTAATTCATCACTTTCTAAAATAGAATCTTCTTTTTTATCGATTGGTTTTGGCTTTTCATAAACGGGTTGAGTAGTTTGTTTTGGTAATACTTCTTCTTTAACATATGAAGGAGTAATTTTAACTTGTTCAGCCTTAACTTCATTTATTACTTTGCTAGTTTCTTCCTTGTTGTTTTGTTGAATTGGTTCTTCAATTGGTTTAATAATTTGTTCTTCTTTAATAACATTAACTTGAGGAACTACGACTTCTTCTTTAGTTATGTCTTTTTCTATTACAGGACTTTTAGTAACAATAGGTTCAGTAACTACTTCTTCTTTTACATTATTAACTGGAGTAGGTTCTTCTTGTTTAACTACTTCTTTTATTATTTCTTTAGTTACTTTGTCTTTTGAATCATTTCTTACTAAAGTTAATTTAAGTATAGTTACTTCTAGTAATGACCTAATGTTATTGACTACTTTAAATTCTGACTGTGTCTTTAATAAAATATCTATCATTTTATTTGCGTCATCTGAAGAAATTAAATCACATAGTTTTAATATTTGTTCTTTATTTGTTTTTACTAAGAAAGAATCATCTTCGATTTTATTGTAAATGATAATATCTTTACATACTTCTAAAAAATCACTTGTTAATCTTCTAATATCGCTTCCATGCTCAATTAGATAATTGATTTTCTCAAGTACTTCTTTGATTTCACCTTTATAAATACTTAATATTAAGTTACAAACTTCTTCAATGCTTACAATTCCAAAAATATCTTCAATATCAGTTCTTGTAATTTTATTTCCACAATATGCAATAGCTTGATCTAATAAAGATAATGCATCACGAACCCCACCATCACATAAAGAAATAATTAAGTCGAGTGCATCTTCTGTATAAGAAACATTTTCAGTTTCTAAGATTTCTTTTAATCTTTCAGCAAGTGATTTATCATCAACTTTTGAGAAGTCATATCTTTGACAACGTGAAAGTATAGTAGGTAATACTTTATGTGGTTCAGTTGTTGCAAGAATAAAAATAACATTTGCTGGTGGTTCTTCTAATGTTTTTAATAAAGCATTAAAAGCATTTGGTGACATCATATGAACTTCATCAATAATGTATACTTTATATTTACCTTTAATAGGTGAATACTTTACTCGTTCAATAATGTCACGTACATCTTCTACACCATTATTACTTGCAGCATCAATTTCAATAACATCTGGATGGCTTCCTTCATTTATTGCGATACAGTTAGAACAATGGTTACATTGATGTCCCATTCCTTCTTCACAATTTAAAGCTTTAGCTAAAAGTTTTGCCATTGTTGTTTTACCAGTACCACGAGGGCCACAGAAAAGATATGCATGAGCTATCTTATTACAAGCAAGGGCGTTTTTTAAAGTTTTGACAATATGAGCTTGACCAGCAACTTCTTTAAATGTTGTAGGTCGATATGTTCTATATAATGCTTTATAAGCCATGAAAATCACCTATTCATATTATACACGTAAGATAGTTTCTTTTAAATAAATCTTTTAAGAAATTAATAAATATACTATATAGTAATTATAGTAATTAATAATTCAATTAATATTTGTAAAATACGTTTGTACATCAAATCTTTTTATCATTAATAAAATTAGAAGTAAATTTGGATAAAATTCCCAAAAGGTGTAATTAATGGTATAAAAATACATCCTAAAAGGTGTAATTAATGACATAAAAACATAGCCCAAAAGGTGTAATTAATCAAATATAAAGGTTTAGTAAAATAAAATGAGACACCAGAAATAATTATTATAAAACTTATTTTATGTTGCTATAAATTCTCATATCTATCTAATACATTAATTAATTTAACTAACGTATCTAAATTTAGAGAAATTAGCAATATAATAATTAATATATTCAATAAAGCATTTAATTAAATAAATTGATATGGTATTTTTATTTATAGTTATAAATGAGGTGATTTTTTTGAAATTTGAAATGTGGTCGTTTGGACATATTCTCTACATTTTATCTCCAGCTATCATTATGACAGCACTTTATTTTTTATTAAGTAATAAATCTTATAAAGTTAAATATATTGTTGGTGTTTGTTATTGCCTTGCTAAAAAAATACGTGAATCATAATTTATATCAAAAAATTACTTTATTAAAATTTTAAAGAAAAGTTTTTAATGCTTTTGCTTTATATTTATTTTAAAATAATATATGATAATAGAGTTGCAAGAAAGCGAGGGTATATTTATGATGGAAAGAAACATGGAAGATCGTCTAGAAGCGTCTATTAAAAGATTAGAAGAATTAGATAGACAATTAATGGATGATTCTACTTCTAAAGATCGTCGTTTATATCGTGATTTATCTGTTGAAAGAGCTAATTTAGAAGCTCCTGTTGA
>JAXFTN010000171.1:0-3642 GCA_034176765.1 Bacilli bacterium
AGAGCCTAATATAGGCACAACTTTAGTTGAAACTGCGAAAGGTTTAATAAATGAATACTTAATAAAAATTGGTGTTCCAAATAAACAAGATTATGTTTTTAGTAAATGGGAGCCTACACACAACAATTATTTACCAGATGAACTAGAAGTAGTTTATAAAATGTTAAATGATGAATATGTTCCTATTTGGGAAAGTAGCATGATAAGTGTTACAGTACCAACTAATGCTGTTCCTTTCCAGGTAGTAACAAACTTAATGGATAAAGATGCGGACCCATTTATAGCTGGAGTTTTAAATATTAAAAATAATAGTACAACAAGAGCATTAAACGTTTCTGTTGAAAGGTTTAATGATGTAACTGTTCAACCTGCAGACCAAGATACGCATAAGCTTGAATTGATAGATCCAAATACACCAGGTATAGACTGGGACACTTTATCAGGAGAAGATGCTATAAAGAAAATGGCATTAGGATTATATGTAAAGGATGGAGTTGCTGGTAGACCGGTACACACAAAAGAAAATCCGTTATGGATTAAACCTGGTTTTGATACAAAAACAGAATTAGGTATAATACCACCAGCAGAAAGTAAAAATAATCCATATGAAGCTAAATTAAGTTTTACAGCTAAACATGCTAAACCTGAAAACTTTATAGGTGGAAGAGCTAAAGGTAAATTTGAATTAGTATTTATATTTGAATAAAATATTTATATTAAAGATTAAAAAAATAGCTATGAGATATATTTCTCATAGCTATTTTACATGCAAAAATACGGGGTCGTGTTTTACGACGAGGGATTTTTTATTTTCACCTTTTTAAATTCCTTTTCTTTCTGCATTGGAAAGTAAACTATTTTGTTCTAATAGAGACTCAAATCTTTTTTCAAATCGTTCTCTTTCCTTATCATTGTCACTTAATCTTATTAACTCTTGCTTTGCTTCTTTTATTTTCATATATAATTTTAGTTATTAAGTATTTTTGTAGAGTAATGATATATTAGAATTAATCTATTATGCTATAGATGTTTTATCCGTATATCAATAATATAGTATATTTTATAAATTATTGAATTATCAACAAAGGAAATAAAAAATGAATAGTGTAAGCAATAATCCATTTAGAGGAATTAATACAACTATAGACAATAACAATATACAAAACAATACTAAGCCACAAATAAATAAAGTAGAAAATACACAACAACCAATAGTAGAAAATTTTGTTAATAAAATTAAAGAAGAAATAGAAAAAGCGCAATTAATTTGCATAAAGATAATACGAAATGAAGTTGTAAATAAAAATGAGTTAGAATTTGTAACTAAAAAATATCCTGATATGAAACAATTAACTGAAGAATGTTTGAGAGATTATAACAAAATAGTAAAGGAATTAAAACTTTGTAAAACTCATGAACAAAGACAACAACTAATATCTAAATTTTCTAAAGAAATATTAAATGAAGTTAAAAAAGGATACTTATTAGAGCATCAAGCTAAGATAAAAATGGCAGTTACAGAAGAGCTTATAAAATTTAATGAAAATACAAAACTTGAATTTGAAAAAGCAGAGAATATAGCTTTAAAAATGATAAAAGGAGAAGAAATAACTTCTAAAGAGGCAAAGTTTTTAGAAGAAAAGTATCCTACTGTAAGACAACTAGCAGAAAAAGCAGCTAAGCATATTGAAAATTTAAAATTAGATTTAAAAAATTGCAAAACAGAGCAAGAAAGACAAGCATTACTATCTAAAGAAATTAAACATTTGGATAATAAAAAAAATACATTAAGCAAAACTGAAATAAAATTTAAAGAATGTGTAATAAAAGAAATTGAGAAATTCTTAAATAAGAATAAGGAAAATATTAAAAAACTACAAATAGTTGCATTAAAAATAATTAGTGATAAAAATTTAAATAAATCTGATGAAAAGTTTATAAATGAAGAATATCCAAATTTAAAAGATGCAGTTTACAATGAAATAAAGAGCTATAATAATTTAAAAGAACTGCATAAAAATGATAAAAATAAAGAACAAATCTTATCTGAGTATCTTAAAGATATAGACTGTCAAATTAAAAGTGGAAAGATTAGTGAATATCAAGCTATAATCAAAAAAACTATTATAGAAAATCTAAAAAAAGATAGCAAAAATAATATAAATTATTATATAAATTTATACTTAAATATGATATTTACTACAGTAACAGAAAACAGAATAGCTATTATAACATTAATAGTAGTAATATTAGCCATAACATATATTTTATAGATAAAAATACATTGTATATTAATACTAAGATTGTATGTGATATAATGAAAAAAATAATATAATTATCGAAAATATTATAAAAAGGAGTAATAGGACATAAATGAGTGATATAAGCAGACTTGTATTAAATACTATGCTATATGAAATGAATAATTCAAATAGCAGCCAAACTACTTCAAATCCTGAGTCATTTAGTAAACTACTTCAAACTTCGCTGATGTCATCGGGTAGTAGTGGATGTTCATGTAACAGTAGTAGTGGTATTTCTTCTTTAGGAATGATAGTAACTTTAACAGGATTACTTAATCAAAATAAAATATATGAAAGTACTTCTAGTACAAACAATGAATTAGATAGTAATAGTCAAACTACGGAAATTAATAATCAAAATTCAAATGTAAATAGTAGTACTTCTGTAAGTAATAGTACCACAGCTACTAATAGTAATATGGACAAGGCTATAGATTTACTAAAACAACAGCTAGGTAAACCATATGTATGGGGTGATGAAGGACCAGATTCTTTTGATTGTTCTGGACTTGTTCAATATATTTATAAGAATGCACTTGGAAAAGACTTACCTAGAGTATCATATGATCAAAGTAAAGTTGGACAAGCTGTTTCTAGAGAAGACTTACAACCAGGAGATTTAGTATTTTTTGATACTATGGACAAAGGTAAAGTAAGTCATGTTGGAATGTATATAGGAAATAATGAATTTATACATGCAGCAAACTCTAAAAAGGGAGTTATAAAATCCACACTAACAGGATACTATGATAAAAAGTTTATAAATGCAAGACGACCATAATTAAATATATATTTTGAAAAGTCTCTTAAAGTACAAAGTTAGCATATGTATTTTAAGAGATTTTTTTATTGTAAATAAAAGTATCGATTTTTATCGATAAAAAATGATAAAATACTACAAAAAAATAAGAATATGAAATATAATAATTATAATTAGAAATAAGTAGTAAATGATAATAGGAGGAAAACGTATGAATAAAAAATTATCATAATTAGTTTTATCAGGATTGATTGTTTTAAATAGTACATACTATTTGGGAAATGTATATGCAGATAATAACAATCAACCTAAAGAGCTAACAAAAAATGAAGATACTAAATCAACTAAAGTTGTATATTTAGAAAAGGGTGAAGGTCCTATGAATGTAGGGGATGGTAGTGCTACGAGACCATACCAAAATATACGTACAGCTTTAAATAATATAAAAGACGGTGAAACACTAAAACTTGTAGGTACTGTTGTATATACAGAGTATGACCAACATGTAACTGGTGGGGCAAAACCATTAATTATTAATAAAAATATTACTATAGAAGGTGAGTCTGGAGCATCACTTTA
>JAXFTN010000172.1:0-2077 GCA_034176765.1 Bacilli bacterium
TTTGGAGAAATTTTTAAAATTGCTTTTAAAAACAAAAGAGATTTATTTAAATTAATTCCTGTTTTTGTAACCTTACTAGGTGGAGCTATTGCAATACTTATTTTCTATACAGGAAGAGAAATTCTAAATGTATCAAATGTTTATAACGCTATTTTAATAGGTTTTACAAGTGGTGCTTCAGCAACAGGAACTAATCAAATTATTAAGCAACTTTTTAAATCAACAACTGAAAAAAATGATTCTTAAGGAGGTAGATAACAATGATTGATTTAAAAAAGAAATTTATTAATAAAGAGTTATTAGTCCGTAAAAGGATTTGTGGCTTTTTAGAAAAAATCTTATGGTATTGTGGGTATGATTTATCCCATAACACCTATAAGTCACTATTCTATAGTGAAAAAGAATGTGAGACCATTCATGAAAGAAAAGTTAAAAATTATTATGATGCTTACATTTATCTATTAAATAACTTTCAAAATCCTCTAACTTCAGATATATTAGATAAGTTTTTCTATATTGTTAGAGGTAAACGAACTAATCAATCTATTTTAATAGAACTATCAACTAAATACTTTTATTTAAATGATTTAAGTCCTATTGAAAAAGCTGTTGATTTCCATATGTTCGTTTATGAAAGATTGAAATCATTGAGCAAGAAAGAACGTCTTCTTCTCTCACTTATGTTCTTATCTTACTCATTACTCAAAGATGGAATACCAGTGTTTCAGATTGGTAAATCATCTTTTCAAGATTATAACACGAAAAGAAAAGAATTTGCAAAAGGAAATAAGTCAAGTTTGTACCTTCTTTTCATGGATATAATCTTAAATTCAAAATATCAAGAAAGAGATTATTATCAAAATTTAAGTGATTTAAGTACTAAAGATATTTATAAAATATTTAATGACGATAAGGAATTATTAATAGAAAAATATGGGATAAAACATATGTATTTATATGGTTCTTTTGCATTAAATAAAGAACGTTTTGATTCTGATATTGATCTATTTGTTAATTTTAATCTTGATATGACAAGAGAACAAAAATTAGAAAGTATTGAATTACTTTCAAATGTTTATTTTAGGAAATTAAATAGATTTATTGATTTTCATGAGCTACCTGAATTTTTATATGACTCAATAATCAATGAATCAAACAAAATTAAATTTATATTTTAGGAGGAATTTTAATTATGGCAAATTTTGGATTAAAAGCTTTTAATAAACAATTTACTCAATCAGTAGGTAATGCTGGTGAAGTAAATATTAATTTACGAAAAAATGATGCAAACTTCATTCTTACATTACCAATTATTTCAACAGGTGGTGCTAATCCAATAAATATTTCTTTAATCTATAATCATCAAGATAAGACAATGAATTGTGGTTATGGAAATGGTATTAGACCAAGTTTCTATAGAAAAAGACAAACTATATCTAATCAACAAATATCACTAACTAATGCTGATGGCTCAGTAGATCTGTTTTTGAAAAGTAATAATTATAAAAATAATGATACTTGTGAAACAGTAGTGGAACATATTCCTGATTACATTCATTATTATGATTATGTGTTTAAAGTAACAGGTTTAAATTATAAAACTAATTATTCGGAAAGCAATGCAGAATATCCATACACGATTACTTCAAACAATAATACTCTTAGAATAGATCGTTATACAAATGATATTATTTTACACAATCAGAGTGATAATAATTATATTAAAATTTTAAAAAACGGTAATTATTATACTACATATTTGTGTATGGAAAAAGAAAATGAAAATCTTGTTGAAAAATATCGTACTGAAGTGGATTATTCTAATATAAACAAAATTATTATAACTAAAAAAATTGGTAATACTATCATATCTTCATCATCTGTAGAATTTAATAATGATTATATTATTGTAGAGGACCAAACATTACACGTCGGTAAAAAATATATATTAAATAATAATATTGTTGAAACTATATTAGAAAAACGAAATAACACTTTTGATGAAGATCATAATATTCAAATTAATTACATTTCTAGTACTTTAACAACACTAACTACTAATTTTATTTATCATAAT
>JAXFTN010000173.1:0-4757 GCA_034176765.1 Bacilli bacterium
CTTGGTTGGGAAAAGACTGAAAAATTGATTTATGATCTTGCTGAATTACTTAAAAATAGATAAATGAAAGAGGAATTATTTCCTCTTTTTATTATGGGAATTTATATTTTTTTGATTATTATTTTATTTAATTATTTTATGAATTATTGGAAGATGAATAAATTTATTGCCTGCTGTGGTCTTGATTGAGAAAAACCTTTTGATTAACGTAACTAAAATAAAAGCACCCACACATAAAATTATGTGTAGGTGCTTATTTATGCATGAGAGAATGTAGGGAATATTAGTTTTTCGATTTCAATATTTTTTAAGTCATCCCCCATTATGAATAATCGATAATCTTCTCCTCCATTATATGTTTGAGTATAAAACATAATTTGGTCTTCCTTTTGAGGAGTAAAACCTAATTCAACAGTTGAGTAAGGAATATCAATGTTTAGGATAATTTCATTTAGAGGAATGTAACGTTTGGTAATTACACTTAGTAGTTTTAATGAGTTTTCTTCATTAACCTCTTCTTATTATTAAGTTTGTTTATAAATAATCTTTTATTATTAATGAATATATTCACAATAAGGGAAACATTAAAATAGACTATCTAATACAATATTAATCTCATTTTAAATAATTGTATATATTCTTATATAAATAATATCTATTTATAAAAAACAAAATAAAATTAATATTTATATTTTATTTTATATTAAGTATGTGAATTTATTACAAATTGGTATTGATAATGAAATAAAATGAAGTTATAATAATTGTGCTCATAAAAAGAGTGTCCACAAATTTTTTATTTATAGCAATTTGTATCAATACTGGGGGTGGACTTATGAGCAATAAATTAATTGATACAATCGTGATAGCGAAATCTATCAAAACACTTCGGTTGAAGAGTCACTTAACACAAAGTGATTTGGCCGATGACATTGGGTATAGTGCGCGCAATATTCGTCGCATTGAAACCAATGGAACAACGAGTATTGACGTTATCAATACATTCGCAGAATACTTCAACGTATCTGCAATAGACATCCTGAACGGATGTTTTTATTTTGTCTAAAAAGTAAGATTACTAAAAGTTAACAAAATTTTAAAACAATAATGAATGGTGTAATTTCTAAAGAAAACATATCGACATTTTTAGGATATGAATTAAATACAGATGTTATTTATTGTATAACTACAACTAATGGTTCTAATTTAACTTCATTAAAAATTACATATACTTAAAATAATTTCGATGGAGTAAGAGAATTTACATATGCTTATTTAGAGTCGGAAATTCAACTTCCTTAATTTATTAAGTTTTCTAGATGGAATCTACTGGTATCCCATCTATTTTTTAATTTATTATAATATGTTATAATTTTTAAGAGGTAATATTATGAAAAAGTTTAAAAAATTAAAAATAACAGGAATTATTCTTGGCTCAATTTTAGTCTTCTTCTTATTAATTAATGTTATTCCACCTAAAAAAGTGATGGCAACAAATCCATTTATTTCAACAAGTGGCTTGCCAATGTTATGTGCTCATAGGGGTGGAGGTAGAAGTAATCCTGAAAATACCTTAAAAGCTTATAAAGCATCGGTAAAAGATTATGGAACTCAAATTGTTGAAAGTGATTTATATATGACAAAAGATGGATACTTAGTATATAACCATAATGCTTATATAAATGAGACTTCAGATGTTGAAGAAAGGCTAGGAACTACAGAAAAAGTTTATATAGAAGATTTAAATCTTGATGAATTAAAAGATTTCAATTTTGGTTATAAATTTCAAGATAAGGATGGTAATTATCCATATCGTAATCTAGAAGGACTAGATAATGATTCAACTAGAAAAGATGTGTTAAAAGCAAATGAAATTCAAATTATAACAGCTGAAGAATTATTTAAAGCTTTTTATGAAACACACAAAGATTTATTATTTATTGTCGAAATTAAAAATGATGGAGAAAGAGGCTTTAAAGCAGCAGACATTTTAGCTGATTTACTATTTAATAAATATCCTGATTATAAAGAAAGAGTAGTAATTGGTACATTCCACGATGATGTTCAACAATATTTAAAAGATAATTATAGTAATCCTCGTTTATTGACAGGTGCTTCAACTGGAGGGGCTGCTGGATTTGTAATTACGCAAATGTTAGGTGTTAATTTATTTAATAATCCTTCCTTTGTTTGTTTACAAATTCCTATGGCTTATGATATTAAAGGCATTAATATTAAATTAGATAAGAAAACATATATTAAGCGTGCTCATAGAAGAAATATTGCTGTTCAATATTGGACAATCAATGAAGAAGAAGATATGCGACACTTAATTGATCTTGGTTGTGATGCTATTATGACTGATGACCCTGAATTGCTTAAAACAGTTCTAGATTCTTATAAATAAGTAAAATAAAAACTCTATATTATTGAAGAATAAATTCTTGATAATATAGAGTTTATTTATTTTATTACTATGGTTAATTAATTTGTGTAGTTATCAAAATAACCTTGGACAAGAATGATTGGAGTACCTTTATCTCCACTACCAGAAGTTAAATCACATAATGAGCCTATAAGGTCTGTAAGTTGACGAGGGGTTGTTCCTTGTGAAAGCATATTGCCGACTAGATTATTGTCTTTAGTTTTAATAGAGTTTTTAATAGCTTCTTTTAACTCATCACCACTTAAATCTTTATAATAATTATCAGCTAAATATTTTAATTTAACTTCATTTGGTGTACCTACAAGTCCACTTGTGAAAGCTGGAGAGACTACAGGATCTGCTAATTCCCAAATTTTACCTTGAGGATCTTTAAAAGCACCATCTCCATAGACCATTACTTCAATGTGTTTTCCTGTGCGTTTTAATAATTCTTTTTGAATATCTTCTACTAATCCTTGGCAAGCTCTAGGGAATAATTTAATTGTTTCTTCAGTTGATTTATTAGAACCTAATAATCCATATTTTTCATTATATCCAGAACCATCAATTGAACTAGTCAAAATATCATCCAAACCATAAACAACTTTTGCTCCATTAGCTTTTAGAATTCTTTTTGTGCGAGCACGTGTATGAATGTCACATGTTAAAATTGAGTCTGTATATTTTAAAATCTCTTTAGGATTGTTTGCAAAAATAACTTCTACTTCTGCTCCTGCTTCTTTAATGATAGATTGATAATATTCAATATAATCAACACCTGTGAATTCATGCTTTTTATAACCAAATAATTCACGATATTTTTCTAAAGTTAAGACATCTGAATAAGGATTAATTCCAGATTCATCTAATTGATCGTAAGTTAATAAAGCATTTCCTACTTCATCACTTGGATAGCTTAACATTAAGATTACTTTTTTACAACCGGAAGCAATACCTCTTAGAAGTATTGAAAAACGATTTCTTGATAAGATAGGGAATATAACTCCAACTACTCCATCTTCAAATTTATTTTGAATATCTTTTGCAATAGCTTTTATGTTTGCATAATTACCTTGTGATCTAGCTACAATTGATTCAGTTAAAGCGACGACATCTTTATCGTGAAGTTCAAAATTTTCTTCTTTAGCAGCATCTAAAACACTATTAACTGCAATTTCAACGAGGTTATCACCTTGTCTTATAATTGGGCATCTAATGCCACGTGAAACAGTTCCAACTTTTCTTTCCATTATGGGGTTCTCCTTTTTTTAACAAAAAGATTGTAGCACAAATCAAAAATAATGGGCACAAAAAATTAAAAGTTTTTAAAAATATTTAAGAAAAAGTTTAGTTTATTTATAATCATGATAATGTTAAAATAAAAAAAAGTACTGAGAGGTTTCATTATGTATTATAAAAATGTTGATCAAAACATTTTAACTATAAGAAAACAATGTCATTATGAGGATGAGTTAATGTTACAGGAAATTAATGAATATTTACATAAGAATATTGACTTAGATTATAGAGAATTTTCACTACGTTGTAATGAACTTGCAACTAATTTTTTAGGTGTCAGAGTTCCTATTATTCGTAATTTAGCAAAGGACATTACTAAAAGAAAATTAAGTCATAAGTACTATGAAGAAAATGATTTTAAAACTTACGAGAATGTAATGTTACATATTTGCTTGTTACAATATGAAAAAGACTTAGAAATTGTTTTTCATGAAGTCCCAAAGATTATTCCTCATCTAAATAATTGGGGTTTATGTGATGGTTTAGTATCCTCTTTAAAAATTACAAAGAAACATAGAGAAGAAATGTTTTCTTTTATGATTAAATATAAAAACAACGAAAATCCTTTCATTAGGAGATTTGTAATCATTATGTGTATGGCGTATTTTTTGGATGATGATTTCTTATGTAGAGTTATCAATATTATTTTAAATGTCAAAGGTGATAATTATTATATCGATATGGGAAAAGCCTGGACATTAGCAACCTTAGCTATTAAAAGAAGTGATATTGTAGAAAATATTATTTTAAATTCTTCTTTAAGTGTATGGATAAAACGGAAAACGATTCAAAAAATGAAAGAATCTTATCGAATAAGTGACGAAGTTAAAGAACATTTTAATAATTTATTAAAAAATATCAAATAAAGAAAGGAATTAGTTATGAAAGAAGTAGGAAAAACATTGTTATTAAGTATTTTAGCTGGAATCTTAATTTGTATTGGATGTTGTGTAAATCTTTTATTGATTAACGATAATAAGTATTTAGGTGCTTTTCTTTTTGCAGCAGGATTATTCTTTATTTGTGAACTAGG
>JAXFTN010000174.1:0-4396 GCA_034176765.1 Bacilli bacterium
CTAAGTGCGACATCCGTACATATAATTCTCCTGCTGTCTCATCCGGATCCATCAAAAGTTCGCGCTGCAATAGAATATCGCCTGTATCCAGTCCCACATCTGTCATCATAGTCGTAATACCTGTTACTGTTTCTCCGTCAATCACAGCCCATTGGATAGGTGCTGAGCCACGATATTTTGGTAATAAAGATCCATGTAAATTTATACAACCTAAAGGAGGTATATCTAAAACCCCTTGAGGTACAATTTGACCATAAGCTAATGTAATTATTAAATCTGGCTTAAGTTCTTTTAAAAATTCATAATCTAATTTTATTTTATAAGGTTGAAAAACAGGAATGCCATGTTTTAAAGCAACTTTTTTAGTAGGGACAGGCTCAAGAATTTTCTTTCTTCCTATAGGTTTATCTGGTTGAGCAATCACTCCAACGATATTATATTCATTTTCAATTAATGCTTGTAAAACATTAGCAGCAATTTCTGGAGTACCCATAAATACTATTCTTTGATTATAATCCATTTGCATCAACTCCTAACCATTTTGAGTATAAAACAAATTCTTTTTTATATCAATTTAATTAACGAATTTTGATACAATACTAGCAAATAATTCAATTATCTTTTTTATTATATTTGTTATAAAAGCACCAACACTTACAACAGATTTATTTAATTCACTTTCATTGGTGTCCACTATAGTACTATCTTTATCATTAATATAAATACCATCATCGACAACACTATTATTATCAACATCATTTTCAAAATCATTTATAACAACAGTAATATCTTGATTATCATATTTCTCATTTTGAATTTCAGCTGATACAAAAATACTAGATACAAAGATAGAACAAAAAAGAATAACAATAATAAATTTAAGTATCTTTTTCATAAATTATACCTTACTCAAAACTATGAATTAAAATTAATGTCTATTCCATTAATCTAGTTTTAAACACATCATTTAATGACGAAGAAATTATAAACTGTAGTTCATCAATTTTTTTATCTATGTCTTTTAAAGTCAAAACTAATTTTTCATTGTTTTTTACACAAATATTTTTAATCAAATCGTATTTTTCTTTATCGAATTCAATATCTAGACAAAGAAGTGTTTCTACAATCAAAGAAGCACAATCTACAACAGTAGCAACTCCTATACAAATAACTGGAACACCAAGTACTTCTTTTGAAACTTCTTTTCTATGATTATCAACTCCACTTCCTGGATTTATACCAGTATCAGATAATTGAATAACATTATATAATCGATCGATATTTCTTGTTGCAAGCGCATCAATTACAACAACAAATTTAATATTTTCCTTTAGTACAATTGCTTCAATAATAGATGATGATTCAAGTCCTGTTGAAGCCATCACTCCTGGAATAAGTGTAGATATATTACCATATTTACTATTAATTTTTAAATGACTAGTTGCATGTACTGACTTTACTACCTTTGGACCTAAAGAATCGGAAATATAAAAATCATTTCCTAGACCTACAATTAAAACCTTTTCACCTTTTTTATAATGATTCCTCTTCAATAAATATTTAAGTTCATTTTTAACAACGTTTAAAATACTTAATGTATTTTCAATAGTATCGACATTTTGAAAATCAATTGAAATATAGTTACCAATCTTTTTGTTAAAAGGATTATTGCTCGTTAAAATATTAAATTTTTTAATAGCTATATCATTTTCAGTTCTGTTTGTTGATACATATGTTTTTTTACCTGAATTATTCTTTTCTTTTAATTGTTTCTCATCAACAAAGTCAGTGTAATAAAATTCATCAAAATCTAACATATACTCTCACCTAAAATATTTTTCCCTTATTTTAGAAAAAATATTACGAATGTCTTTAAAACTATTGCACGACACTATTTTTTTTGGTAAAATAAGCAAGCGTATTGAAAGAGGTGACATCCAATGGCAAATATCAAATCACAAGTTAAAAGAATCAAAACAAATGAAAAAGCACGTGCACGTAATGTAGCTGCAAAATCAGAATTACGTACAGCATGCAAAAAAGTTCGTTTAGCAGTTGAAGCTAAAGACTTAGAAGCTGCTAATGTCGCTTTAGTTCATGCTTATAGCTTAATTGATAAAAGTGTTAGCAAAGGTATTCAAAAGAAAAATACTGCTGCTAGACAAAAAAGTTCTTTACAAGCTTTAGTCAACGGATTAAGTAAGTAAATAAACAAATACAGGTACTCAAATTGAGTACCTGTTTTATTTTTATATGCGAGTTTTAAAATTAATTAAGAATCTTTCAAAAGCGTAAAATCTATCGAGGGTTTCACCACTTTTTATTGAATAATCTAAATAATATAGATCATTTAGTACACGCATACAATTTTTATAACCGATATATTTGCCATTGATTGATGCAAGTTTTACTCGATATTCATGTATTCCTAAAATATGAGAAATTTCAAAAACACTTTTACCATCTTTTAAAAGATATAAAACTTCAGCAACAGTTCTAAATTGAGTGCTTAGTAAGGTAATAAGTCGAACAGGTTCTTCTGAATGAGATATGAGTTCACGATATATTCTTATTGCTTCTTTATTATTACCATGTATTAAATTATCAAAAATAGCAAAAGCATTTGCATCTTCTGGTCTGGAGACTAATAATTCAACATCTTTTAAAGAAATATGTCTTGTATAAAGTGCAAGTTTTTCTGCTTCATTAGTAAATTTATTCAAATCATTTTCTACTCTTTCAACTAATTCTTGATTAGCATCAGCATCAATTTTAATAGCAAATTTAGAAAAATATTTACGCACAAATTCTGGCCATTCTTCGCGAGTTAAATCTTTTAATTCAATAACAGTGCCATGTTCTTTAATCTTTTTAAAAATAGCACTTCTTTCATTAACTTTTGGATAATTTGCCATAAAAAATAAATCGGTTGTTTCACAAGGATTTTCAATATATTTCTCTAATTCATCAAGATCTTGTTCAACATCAAATTTAACTTTTTATTTTTCAGTCGACAAAAAATAAGTATTATAAACGACAACAGCTTTCTTATCGTAACCTATTGGTAATAAAGAAGATTCGTAAACAATATCTTGAGCACTTGTTTCTTTTGCATTAATTTTTACAAAATTAAAATCATCAAGATTCTTAATGTTTTCATTTAAGATATACTTGAGTCTTCTTTCTAACATAACACTTTGTTGTCCAAATAATAAATAAATCATAATAAATCCCTACTTTTTTATTTTAAATGGTTTTAACCTTTTTTTGAATACTAATTAATAAAAATATTAATATTATCTTCAAGAATATGTAATAGAGCCCAAGATATCAGTTCTTTTAATTTCTACATTTTGTTCTTCTAAAGTAAGTAGTGTTTCTTTATGAGGATGACCATATGAATTTTTACCTACAGAAATAATAGCTTCTAAAGGTGAGATATATTTAATAAACTCCTTAGTACTTGAACTATTACTGCCATGATGACCAACTTTTACATAATCAACATCGATATTTTTATAAGTAGCTATTATATGTTCTTCTACTTCTTTTTCAGCATCACCCATTAATAACCACTTTTTATTAATAAACTCAAATAGTAATACCATTGATTGGTTATTATCTGTATCAAACCCAATAGGATTATAATTAAGATTTTGAAAGTTTATATCGCCTAAAATAAATTCATATTCAGTTTTATAAATAATTTCGTTAACTTTATAATTATTAATTAAAGATGTCATAGCACCACAGTGATCAAAATCATTATGAGTTATCAGTAAATAATCTATTTCATTGATTTTTTTCTTTTTGAAAAAAGGAATTAAACATTCAGTTGCTATATCTAATTTTAAGGATCCACCTGTATCAATTAAGATTGTAGTATTATTATTTTCTATCAAAATAGAATCACCTTGGCCAACATTAATAAATGTAATAGAATTTTTGTTTATTAACTTAACTGGCATAGCTTGAATTGATATTAGAAGCACAAAAAAACAAATTGCTAATTTAGAAAAAGAATATATTTTCTTTTCAATATAAAGTACATAAATAAAAATCATAAGTATGAGTAATAATATAAAAATAACACTCATTTCTCCTAATAAAACAACCAAAGCTATTTTACTATTAAACTTCATTAAAAAATTATATATTTTATTAAGTAAAGATAATCCTTTATTAAATGTCAATAAATAACAAAGAGTACTAAAAAAATAAATGATGCTCATAAAAGGACCTAATAAAAGTAAAGATAGTTGCGAAGTTATATTTATTTCATAGTTTAAAACAATATTAATAATACATGTTAGCATTGAAAATAAACAAATATTAGCAACCTTCTTTTTTAATTTATTAAGGTGAAAAAATGAATCATTTGCTATTGTACCAATTA
>JAXFTN010000175.1:0-9920 GCA_034176765.1 Bacilli bacterium
TAAATAGTTAATATTGGTTTAGCTAGTAAATAAAAGAGACACCAACTACAAAATCTATAAAAAATATTTTTATGTATATATACAAAACCTTTTTTTAATGGCTTATGGTTAACTCCAACCCCACCAAAATCATCTTGCATATCCTTACCATAATAAAAAACTTTTCTTTTTTTCATAAAGGTTACCTTTTAGAAATAATTTCATTATAAATGATGTCTGCAATTTGTAATGAACCATTGTTTTTCTTATTAACATTCTTTTTAATATTTTTCTTATATTCTTTTAAAATTGAAGGGTCTTCCATCATCTCTTTAATTTTACCTGGTATTTTATTTAATTTATAAACTTCTATACCACACTTTAATTCATGAGTAAACAAATGAGCAGTTGATTTTTCAATTGGATGAGCATAGTAATCAATCAAGACAGGCGTACCCATAAATAAAGAATCTAAAACAGCATTAGGTCCAGCTTTTGTAATAAAAATATCTGAAGCTCCATAATATTCATATGCCTCTTTTGTAAACTCTAATGGTATTAATGTAATATCTTTATTTTTTAAATTGTTTGCTTTATTGACAAAGTAATTATATGCTGTTTTATTTTTACCAGCTAAAAAGATAATTGTGATTGGTAAATTACTTTTTAAAAGTAACTTGCATACTTTTTGAGCTTTACCAGATGCATAAGCTCCATCTGCAATCATAACCGTAAATTTATCTTGAGGTATATTGTATTTTAAACGATATTCTTCCTTTGTTCCATTTGCATTAGCGACTTCTTGTCTTGCAGTAAAGAAAACTTTTCTAACTTTACTATAATCAAAATTTCTTTTTCGAATAGCTTCATTACAAGCCTCATCATTATTATTAATCATTAAATCACTACGATTATCCCACCATACATGTACATTATTATCAGGATTATATGTAATAACAGTTAAGTTTGGCATGTAACGCTTTTTTAGTTCAATCGCAGCAAAAGTAATAAAATAATGAGTTGAAATAATTACATCAGGGTTATAACTCCTCATTGCTTCAATAGTAGCATCAGTATATTTCTTAAATACAGTACGATGAATAAATCTCATAAAATGTTGTTTACCCATGATTTCAAGAAAAATAAAAACGCCCATACCAAAGCTTTTATGCTTGTTAGTTTCTTTTGTACAACCACACAAAAACTTTTCAAATGCTTGTGTGTTTTTATTTCCAGAATCATCCATAATGTAAGATTCAATCAATTCAAATTTATCAGCATATTTTTGCTTTAGTCCTTCTGCAATAGCAGACATTGACATGATATGTCCCATTCCAGATTCAATATATGTAAGTAAAATTCTAGGTTTTTTCATAGAAGTGTCCCTCCTATTTATAAATTCTTACTCTTGTTTTACACTAATTGCAAGAATTAATATTAATTTTTTTTGGACAAATAACGACAAATATCAAAAAAAGTGGTACTTTTGCACCACTTAATGTACATTTTTCTATTCGAAAATATAAGAAATTGTATTAGTATATTCAACATTAGGTTGAACTATAGAATCATCTAATCCCATATTAATTGAATTTGGAATAAATGAACATTCTAAACAAATACCATTGTGTTGAGAATCAATTTCTCCATTGGTTAATAATTCATTTGTTGGATAATTACATGTATATACAACTAAACAAGGGAAAGTAGTTTTAATAATAAGACTCAATGATTTATCTTGATTAACAAGTTTACAAGCAATATCATTCAGCGAATGAGAATTTAAAATGTAAGGATGATCATAACCTCGACAAGTATGATTCTTAAGTGAGTCATCATTTATAAATTCACCTATAGCTTTTGTTTTTGTAAAATCTAACACATTATTAACAGAATCTATTTTTGATGAAATTAATTCATCATTAACATAGCCACATTTATTTGCATTAATATATAATTCATCTTTTAAAATATTTCCAGAACCATTTAAATTAAAACAAGCATGGTTTGTAAAATTTGCAATACTTCTTTTATTACATGAATAATTAAATTTTATATCAAATTTGTTGTCATTTTCATAAATTACATATGTAACATTTATTTTTAATGTGCCAGGAATTTTATCTTCTTTTTGTTGTATTGAACTTTCAAAAATAACATTACAATGATTGTCGAAACGTTCTATGTTAAATATGAAATTTTTATTTGATAAGCCATTCTTTCCACCATGTAAAAAAGAAATATTATTCCAATTTTTTTCAAGTAATATATTTTTACCTTCAAAGTTTAGAATACCTTTATCAATTCTACCAGCTACTCTACCGATAGTCTTTCCAAAGTATTGATCTTTATCTATAAATGCTTCTAAAGAATTAGGAGCAATCAATGTTTCAATTTCTTCACCTTTTTTATTTATCTTTAATGAATATAATGAGGCTCCAAGTGAAAATAGAGTCAATTTCATTCCAAGTGAATTTTTGACAATTATACGAGAAAAACTTTTATTTGATAAGTTTTCTTCTTTTATTCTAATATCCATTTATAACTCCTATAAACTATTGACAAATTTTTTGAATCCTTCAAAACCTTTTTCAGTTTCTTTATAAACACCAGCATCAATTAAACATCTATTAAATTTAATTGCTACTTCTTGTTTTAATAATTCTTCAATTGTGTTTTCTTCAAAAGTTTCATATTTAGTCTTCAAAAATTCTATCCATTCTTTATGCAAGCTAAGATTTTCTGGAACATCTAAATTATTAAGTAAAACATCTTTAATTTCAGCTAATTCATTTTTTAATCTACCAGGTAATACAGCTAGACCCATAACTTCAATTAATCCAATATTTTCTTTCTTTATATGATGAATATCTTTATGAGGGTGGAAAATACCATCTTCAAATTCTTTTGATGTTCTATTGTTTCTTAAGACTAAATCTAATTGAAACTTACCATCTACTACTCTTGCAATAGGTGTAACAGTGTTATGATTTTCACCATCAAAAGCAATAATATCATTATCTTCATCACTATATTTACGCCATTTTTCTAAAATAAGAGTAGCTAAGTCAATTAAAGATGATTTACAAAAAGAAGATAAACGGATTACACTCATTGGCCAAGCAACAATACCACATTCTACATCTTCATAATCTTTCACTTCAAAAGAATACTTTATTGGTGCAACTGCTTCAGGAAACGTATAATTTCCACCTTGATAATGCTCATGAGATAAAATTGAACCACCAACAATTGGTAAATCAGCATTACTACCTAAAAAATAATGAGGAAATAATTCAACGAAGTCTAACAACCTTTTAAAAGTTAAAGGAGAAATACTCATAGGTTCATGAGCTTTCTTTAGAACAATACAATGCTCGTTGAAATATCCATAAGGAGAATATTGGAAACCAAATTCTTCATCATTTAAATTTATTGGTATAATTCTATGGTTGCTACGAGCAGCTTTTGATAATGTACCATAAAATCCTTCATTTTCAACACATAATGCACACTTAGGATAAGAAGTTGAAACAACAGTTTTTAAACGAGCAATTTCTTTAGGATCTTTCTCTGGCTTTGATAAATTAATTGTTATATCAAGATTATTTCCATTAACTTCTTTTTTAAAAACAATATTATTTGATAATCTATCAACTCTAATATAGCGATTTAATATTGAAAAATCGTAGAAATAAGTAGTAGCTAATCTAGGTGATTTAGCATAAAATTTAAAGAATTTTTGTGTTACTTCACTAGGTTTTGGTAACATAATATCCATTAAGAAAGCATCAAAATTATCTATTTCAGCTACTGAATCTAATGAATATAAATTATTTTCTTTACAATAAGAAATACAAAATTCAATAACATCCTTTATATTAAAGGAATCATTACCTTCACTAAAATCATCAAGACCAAATACATGCATATATTTATTTATGTAATAAATCTTATCTTGCTTTTCAAAAAAATCATTTTCTAAACCATAATTTACAAGGGACGAAATAGCATCAAAAATATTCATAAAATTTTCTCCTTATTTTTTAACAAATGAAATATTACCATTATCAATATTATATGTAAATGAAAAATTTTCTTTTTTTAATTTAGCATCAAATAAGTATTTGTTACCCTCACGACGAACATTACTATATTTTGCATTTTTAAACTTTTTGAATAATTCATTCATTTCAAATTTTTTATCATCATAATATGCAATATTATCTGAAGTTAAGTATAACGAACCAAAAATATGGTTAATTAAACCCAATGAAAACTTTTGTTTTTTATTCATATGCATGTTTTCATCACGTAATAGATATACATCAGGGTCATTCAAGAACCAATATTTATCTATATGACGGCGTGATATTGTATTTAAAATAGTTTGTTTTGTTGAAATTCTCTCTCTATGAGCTATTTTCATAAAGAAGTGATCATCAAATTTTAGTGATACATCTGGTCCAATACGACAATAATCTACTAATCCGGCAGCAGAAACTAAAGGAACTCCACAACCCAATATCTCAGCTCCATAAGTATTCTTTCTAATAAATTCCATTGTGTAACGCATTACTTGTGCTCTTGTTTTATCAGTGCGATAACCTAAACAAGCAGAATATAAGAAGTCTAATTTTAAAAAATCAAAATTATTATCAACAACCATAAACTTAAAGATTTTCTTAATATATTTTTGGACATCTTTATTATAAATATCGTAAGCATAATGTCTAGACCAACCGCAGCCAACATACATTGGTTCACCATTTTTATCTTTTATTAACCAATCTTTATGATTTTTTGCTATTTCACTTTTTGTTTCAGCACATAATGGTGCTAGCCAAATACCTGCTTTCATTCCTTTTTCATGTATTTTATCTGAAATTACTTTTAATCCATTTGGAAATTTATTTTTATCAATACTTAAAAAATCTCCGACAAATGTTTGGAATCCATCATCTATTTGGAAAATTTCATTTCCAGCTTTGGCAATTTCATTAAGATTTTCTAATATTATTTTTTCACTTATATTTTGATAATAGTTATACCACGAGCAGAAACCACTGATTGGCTTTACTCGTATTTCAGGCATTGGGAAAAATTCTTTATAGCAATCAAAAACATATTTTTCCTTACCTTCAACCTCAACAAAATCTAATAACATAAATTTTGAATTTTCTTTTAATATCAAATTTTTAATATCTGATTCAATCTGAATAAGATTTTTTCGACAATTAAAACGAATGATTGTATAAGCGTTAAAATCATTTCTTGATGCAATCAAATGATATAGAGTATCATTTCTAATATATGCATATGTGAATCCGTGGAAGTCACCTTTTTTACCACTTACATTTAAAAAATAGGAATCTCCATATTCTTCAAAAGAGAATCTTTTTTTCAACACCTTTGGTAATTTATTTAAAGATCTAATTTTTTCATTTGGATAATATTCTTTTGTCTCTGTCCAACTCTGATAACCATTTAAAAATAGTAAATCATCTTTTTTAAACGTATAGTCTTTAGATATTTTAAAATCAATTAGTTGAATCTCTTTTTTTGCTTTAATTTCAAAAGAATATTTAGAAGTTTTTAATGAATGATCATTAATTCCTTTTAATAATAATTCATCATTTTCAAATAAAAATTTTTCGCTACTAATAGTTTTTATTTCATTATTTAATAAATATGTAAGTGTAAAACTATATTCCATACATAGTCTCCTCCGTCATTTTTTATTTTACCATAATTCTTATAAGAAAAATAATAAACTACTTATTTTTTTACATAAAATTTAGATAAAAAATTTATTATAAATGTTAGATAAAAATGTCTAATCATTTTCCTTTTATCAAAATATAAAATAATATATAATATTAAAGCGGAGGTTTCATTTATGAACTATTCTAAACTTTTAAAACATACTGTAAAATCATCTTCTCAAGATATTTGTCAAATTCTTAAATTAATAAAAAGATACGATAGAATCGTTGTTTTTAGACACCAAATGCCAGATTTTGATGCATTTGGTTCTCAACTTGGTTTAGCTACTTGGCTAAAAGATAATTTCCCTTCAAAAGAAATTCACGTTGTTGGTGAAAACCATGTTAGTTTTACACCTCGTCTATATCCAGAAATGGAAATAGTTGAAGATTCATTTTTTGAAAATAAATTCTTAGCTATTGTATGTGATACCGGTAATTCAAAACGTATTTCCGATGAAAGATATAAAAAAGCAGACTATATTGTCAAAATTGATCATCATCCAAACAAAGAACCATATGGAAATATTAATGTAGTTTTTGACCAACTCGCTTCTTGTTCAGAGCTAGTTGTTAATATTTTATTAAGTTATGGAAAAAAATATATTTTCAGTAAATTAGCTGCTTCTTATTTTTATAGTGGTATTGTTGGAGACTCAGGAAGATTCTTATATAATTCAACATCTTCTCATACATTTGAAATTGCTAATGAGTTAATAACAACCGGATTTAATTTATCAAAAGATGTATATCAAAAAATGTACTTAAAACAAATTGATGATTTAAAAGTTACAGCTTATGTATTAAGCCATTTTAAAGTTTCAAAACATGGTGTTTCATATTATGTACTTCCTATTGATATTCAAGAGAAACTTAAAATAACACCAGAACGTGGTAAAGAAAATGTTAATATGTTCTCTAATATTCAAGGTATTGAAATTTGGTGCTCTATTACCGAAAACCCTCAACTAGGAGTTTGGAAAGTTTCAATTAGAAGTAAAGAAATTGCTGTTAATGGAATTGCAGAAAAATATAATGGTGGAGGACATGACAATGCTTCCGGATGTGAAATTAAAGACTTATCAGAACTCCCACAATTAATTAGCGATTTAGATAATTTAATTAAATAAACATTCATAAAACTTTACACATGTATATTAATGTCATAGTTTTTTATAGTCATTATATTGTCGTGAATTTTAACATATTATATAATGAGATAAAGAAGATGAATTAAATATGTTAAGTCAAATTATACTTTTATCTTTATGTTGCAATTACTCTTCCAATATATTCATAGAAGAAAACGATCCACTTTTTAAAGCTTACCAAACTTACTCTACAATAGCAAACGATTTAAATGTCGATATTACAAATAATATTTTCGTTTACGATCTTTTAGATGACACTTTATCAGAACAAAATATTTCTCTATGTTCATTTGATAATGGAAAATATTTTACCTATAACAATGAAGGAACAATTCTTTACTTTAACTTAGAAAACCATATTTTTGATACATCATATGATGATTATCTAATTCAAAAAAATGGTAAAATTTATGATAAATATGATCGTGAATTTTTTTCGAGCGTTGATTCTTCAAACACTCTTAATTATGAAGACTGTTATAACAACTACTTATATGAAGATTTGCATTATACAGATGATTATGGTTTTTCAAATAATTCTACTAACTATGAACTAAACAATCAAAACATAATTTATTGTCAAGACAGTTTCTTCTTTCAAAATATAAATTACGATTATATTTTAGCTGGCTTAAGCAATACTAACTTTTACGAATACACAAAAAATGCTGCTGCAGCTTTAAGTGGTATTTTAACATACTATTTAATTTCAAATGGTAATGAAGTTATGTATCCATTATATGAAAATAGGGCTGATTTACTTGGGGAATTAATACCCTCAAAAAAAGTAGGCACAAATTATAGAACATGGACTAGTCCATATATTAATTATTTAGCAGATCATTTACTAGGTTATGAGGGTTTTAAAGCTAATTGTCCAGACTTTTTTTATAGTTTTTCTAAAATGGTTGATTCTACTGCCATAATTTTAAAAATACAACAGGATTTAGGACTTGGTTTTGAATCTAATAGTATTTCTAATACTTCTACTAATATAAGCTTATTTTATTCCTATGAAGATGGATTGGGTATTCAAGTAGAAAATAATGAAATTAATCAGTATTATTATTTTTCACGTACTGGTATTACTGGTATAACAATGAATTTTTATTTTGATGCGTTTTTAGTCAATTATGTAAATGATAAACTTATTAATAGGCATAGACCATTATTAGTCAATTCTATGTATAAATATGGTATTGCATATGGTGTGTATACTAACGATGAAGGTTATATGTACTTATTAACTAATGTTGTGGGCGGAGACAAGAATGAAGGAATATTAGTAAATATTGATACCGATTTAACAGTTGATCAATACCATTCAGATTCTTATCATTTAGAATTATTATCATTTTTACCAAATTATACCCTAATTGATGATGACGATTTTATACCTTCATATATGTCACTTAATTCCAACAATAACTATAATATATATGGAGAATGTGTGCAAAGTACTTTTTCAACAATAAACAAGAATAACCACTATCGACATATAGGTAATTTAACATATGAAGAAAACCATTATTTTATAAATTATCTAACATACAAAAAATGTGCTTGTTGTGGTCATAAGATATATAATAGTGGAATAGAAGATGTACCAGGAGTATAAAAAGGAGGAAAAGTCAATATGAAGAAATTTTCTTTAAAAATATTAAGCCTTATTACTGCTACTCTTTTAAGCAGTTGTTCAAGTGAATTAACACCAAATGAATTTTATGAAAGTAGTCCTTACAGTAAATATATAGTAGGTTATCGCTTTGATGAATCTAGGAATAAATATTACGGAGTATTAGACTACAAAGGTAATGTAATTGCAGATTTCGATAAAGATTCTGTTTTCATTGGAGATACAGGCATTATCTCTATTAACGATAAAGATAAAGCTTATTTTATTAAAGATGGCAAAAGAATAGATACACCATTTAAAACTATGACTGAATTTTATAAAGGAAAATCATTGGTCAAAACTAAAGAAGATTTATATGGTGTAGTAGATGAATCACTAAATTATACAGTAAAACCTATTTTTACAAAATGTCAAATGGGAGCTATGGGAGCATATTTTTTATCAAAAAATGACGAAAACTATTTTTTATATAACGATCAATATGCAAAAATTGATGGCTCATTTTTTAGATATATAAATATTTTAGACAAACAAGCCGCAGTCTGTGCTATTATCAAAGATGGTAATTATGGAGCTATTAATAACTATGGTGAAATTATTGTTGAACCAAAATATCAAAGTATTTCTTTAATTAAAGATGTAGCTATTTGTACAACTAGTGAAACTAAAACTTTAATTAATTTAAAAACAAAAGAAGAATTAATTTCTATTCCAAATACTTTTCATAATATTATATTAGTTGAATCATCATCATATTATGTTGCAACAACAGATGAAGTCTCTTCTATTTATATTAATAATAAAAAAATTAAATCTTTACCAAAAAATGAAATAGCATGTGAATTGTATAATGAATTATTAATTACTATTAATTTAAATGATACTATAACTTATAATATCTATAATAAAAAAGGAGTAAAATTAACAAAAGATAAAATAAAAATGCTTCCACTTATTACTGAGGATGGCGAAAAGGCTGCATATAGTACTGAAAATAATGTATTCAAAATAATAAATTCAAAGGGTAGAAAACTATTAACTTTTGAAAATTCCGAAATAGTAAATGTTGAAGGTAACAATCTAATTAAATTTAAAGAAAATGATATGTATTATGTTGCAGATTTTAAAGGTAATATATTATGTGCACTCGATTCAAAAAATTATCATATATATAGTGGACCATTTGGATTCACTGTTGAAAATATCAAAACTAATGATTCAAAATACTATGACATGAAAGGAAATCAACTCATATCATCATCAAATAAATTAAATATTCAATACAATTTTATTAGTGAAAATTCTGAATCTGGAACAAATCTTTATAATTTCTTAGGTGAAAAGATATATTCATCATCATACACCTTATATTTTTAACTATACTTTTAA
>JAXFTN010000176.1:0-10801 GCA_034176765.1 Bacilli bacterium
TTTTACTCAAGATTTACTAGATGAATATAATATTAAATATGAATTATTTGATGATTTTTCCTATAAAAAAGATTTTTATTATATTATTGGAAATTATTATACAGAAAATGAAAAATTCCAATTTTTATTTAAAAAGAAGCATACTAAAACATATATAAATTTTCTTAGTGATTATATAAAAAACAAATATTCAGTAGCGATTTGTGGTACACATGGTAAAACGACAACTGTTGGATTATTTTATGATACTTTTAAAGAAATATTTGATTTAGAAATGTTTAGAGGAGATGGAATAGGAATTGGTGGTAACAAAGAAAGTATCGTTTTTGAAGCTTGTGAATATAAAAATAATTTTTTAAATTTATCTCCGAAAGAATGTATTTTAACTAATATTGATTTTGATCATACCGATTTTTTTAAAACTAAGAAAGCATACATAAAGAGTTTTCAAAAATTTTTAAGCAAAGCTAATAAAATATATGTACCTTACGAAGACTATAAAAAAGTAAAACATGAAAATATAATTACATATGGAACATCCAAAAAAGCTGATTACTATTTAAAAGATGTAAACCATGATAACGAAATAATTGAAGGTAAATTATTTCATAAAAAAGAATATATTGGTAAATTAACTTTACCTTTTTGTGGTTTCTTCAATTTCATACATGCTCTATCTATCGTTGCATATGGCATGGAACATAATATAAAATTTGAAATATTAAATGAAAATTTGGCAAAATTTGCCGGTGTAAATAGGCGAATTAATACCACGATAATAAACGGGGATATATATATTGACGATTATGCGCACCATCCAAATGAGATTAAAGCAACTTTAAAATTTATTAAAGAAAAATATCCTAGTTTAAAGCTAACCGTCTTTTTTAAACCCGATCGTTTTTCACGTTTGTTATTTTATAAACATGAATTTAGAAATGCATTGAATCTTGCAAACAATATTTATGTTTTACCTTTATACGAACGTGTCAATAAAAATACATCATCGCTTTTATTACTTAATAAAAAATTTAAATATCTAGATGATTTAAATATTTTAACAAAAGATTGTTTTACAATTGAAAGACAAGTTTTTATATTTTTATCTTCTAAAAATATGAAAGATGTAATGAAAAGAGTAGAGGAAATAAGGTCATGATGATGTTAATTAAAGGAGTAATGTATGCATTTAAAAACTATAGCTTTTGGTGCTGGAATGTTAACAGCAGTAGGTTTAATAGTAATGTGTAAACCAGCATCGAAATTAATGAAGGATGTTAAGACATCTGTTGAAGATTATATGGAAAAAATGAAAAAGAAATCTTGTACTTGCAATTCAAAAGGTAATGCTATTGAAGAAGAATCATTTAAAAGTGATAAGGAAGTATTTAAATTAGCTCAAGACATCTTTGACGATATTCAATCTATTGATGTAGAAGAATTGAGTAGTGAATATAAAAAAGTTTTTTCCAAAATTAAAAAATCGATATTATCAATATTAGAATTAGGAAATTAAGAAAACGCTACTAGGGCGTTTTTCTTTTTTGAAAAAAATATGAAAATTTTTATGAAAGTAATGTAAATTTTTTAAAGTATCTTCCTTGACTATGAAAATTTTTTCTTTTAGAATGAAAGAGTATTTAAGTAATTATTGTATTTATATCATTAGATAATTATAAGCGGAGGTATTTTTATGAAAAACATGAAAGAACGTGTTACTATTTATGAAGTTGCTAAAGCAAGTGGAGTAAGTTTAGCAACTGTTTCTCGTGTTATCAATAAACAAGGTAATGTTACTGAGGCTACTAGAAAAAAGGTTGAAGAAACAGTTACTCGCCTTGGATACAAACCTTCTGCTGTTGCTCAAGCTTTAGCCACAAATAGATCTACTAATATTGGTGTTGTTATTCCTGCTGCTAACTATGTTTATATTTCTAATATGCTAAATGGTATTACTGATGCTGCAAAAGAAAAAGGATATACATTAAGTTTATTTGTTACTCAACATCAACGTGAAGATGCTATTAAAGTTGTTGAAAAGGTTATTACTTCTCATGTTGATGGAGCTATCATTTTTGATGATGAATTAGATGTTGAAGATGTAAATGTTTTACAATCTTATGCAGTTCCTGTAATTGCTGTAAATAATAAAATAATTTCTGATAAAGTTGGTTGTATTACATTTGGTTATGAACATAAAATTAGATTAATTTTAAACGAATATTTTGAACATGGTGATAAGAAAATGTATTTCTTGCACGTCCATAATTGCGGTAGATTATTAGCACGTATTGAGAAAGCATTTATTAATTGCCATATTGAAGCAAATAAAAGTTATGGCTTATTAAGTTGTGATGATTCATATAACCGTACATATCAAGACTTTATGGATTTCTTTAAAACAAATAAGAAAGGTTATTTCTTAGCTTATAGAGATTCTTTAGCTGCTGCAATTACAAATGCTGCTATTGACTCTGGATTACGTGTTCCAGAAGATGTTGAAGTTTTATCTTTAATCGGAACAAAATATGCTTCAATCACACGCCCTCAAATCAGTGCTATGCATATTAATATGTTTGATGTTGGACGTAAATCTATGAGCATGCTTGACGAATTATTAGAAGAGGAACAAAAAGGTCGTAGTGTTAAATTCGAATCTACTTATGTAAAAAGAGATACTACAACGATGTAATTATTAGTTTTATATCTTGACTTTGATTTGTTGTATGATAATATAATTATTGCGTTGAATAAATAAAGTACTTTATTATAGAGAACTTCTGGTTGGTGAAAAGAAGTAACAAAGGAAATACGATTTAGGAGCATTCTTAAGAAATTAAGACGTTTGTTGCGTTAAAACTTAATGAGTGGGGAATAATATATTATATTATTTTCAACTAAGGTGGTACCACGTTTATATAAGCGTCCTTAGAATATAGGGATGCTTTTTTATTTAAATTTTAGGAGGAAACATATGGAAAACATTATCGAAGAATTAAATTGGAGAGGACTTATTCAAGAATACTCTAATGAAGAAAAAATGAAAGAATTACTATCAACCAAACAGACAATTTATTGTGGTTTTGACCCTTCAGCTAGTTCTATGCATGTCGGCAATTTTGTTATGATCTCGATTTTAATGAGACTACAAAGAGCTGGACACAAAGTTATTGCTGTAGTTGGTGGAGCTACTGGTATGATTGGTGACCCTTCTGGTAAATCTAAAGAAAGAAATTTACAAGGAAAAGAAACTTTGCAAAAAAATACTGAATCTATTAGAGCTCAACTTGAACGTTTTATTGATTTGACTGATCCTGAAAAAGGAGCAATTGTTAATAACTATGATTGGTTAGGTAACATTTCATTTTTAGATTATTTAAGGGATTATGGTAAATATTTTCCTATTAATTATATGTTAAGTAAAGATATTATTGCATCAAGACTTGAAGCAGGTATCTCATTTACTGAATTTAGTTATATGACTTTACAATCAGTTGATTTTTTAACACTACATCAAAAATATGGATGTAATATTCAAATTGGTGGAAATGATCAATGGGGCAATCTAACAGCTGGATTAGAGCTAATTAGAAAAGTAGAAGGAAATGATGTTAATGTTGGAGTTATGACAGCACATCTATTAACTCGTGCTGATGGTAAAAAATTTGGTAAATCAGAAGATGGTGCATTATTCTTGGATCCAAAATTAACTTCACCATATAAGTTATATCAATACTTTATTAATACTACTGACGAAGATGCAATTAGATATTTAAAGGTATTCTCATTTAAATCCAGAGAAGAAATTATTGCTATTGAAAAAGAACATTTAGCAAATCCTGGAGCTCGTATTGGACAAAAAGCTTTAGCAGCTGATATTGTTGAAACTATCCATGGTAAAGAAGGTTTAGAAGAAGCATTAAAAGTTACTCAAGCTTTCTTCTCAGGAGATGTTAAAAACTTAACTGAAGAACAAATCGAAAATGTTCTAGGTGGAGGAAATGTTATTGAATTAGATTCTTCATTACCTTTAGAAGATTTATTAATCTTAATTAAAGCTGCTTCTTCTAAAAGAGAGGCTCGTGAATTTATTGCAGGTAATAGTGTCTTAGTAAATGGTGATAAGGTAAATTCAAATATTGAAGTTTCTAAAGAAAACGCTCTATTTAATAAATATACAATCATTCGTCGTGGTAAAAAGAATTATTTCTTAGTAAAACATTTATAAATACAAAAAACTTTTAGCTAAAAACTAAAAGTTTTTTTTGTAAAAGAAAAGCCAACTTTTACAAGTTGGCTTATAAGTTCTAGAATATTAGAGCTTACGGTTGTAGAATTCAACGATTTGTGATTCTTCGATTTCAGGTGTTAATTCATTACGTTCTGGTAAACGAACAAAAGTACCGGATTTCTTTTCTACATCAGTTGTAACAAATGGGCAAGCTGGTTTAATTTCTAATGCTTCAGCGATAACTTTTAAATCTTTTGAAGCTTCTTTAACACTGATAACATCGTTTGGTTTACATAAATATGATGGAATATCAATTTTCTTACCATTAACTAAGATGTGACCATGGTTAACTAATTGTCTTGCTGCACGACGTGTTCTAGCAAAACCAATACGGTAGACTAAGTTATCTAAACGTGATTCTAAGATACGCATAAATGCAATACCTGTAACTTCATTTGATTTTGAAGCCATTAAGAATAAACGTTGGAATTGTCTTTCATTAACTCCGTACATTAATCTTAATTTTTGTTTTTCGATTAATTGTTTACCATACTCTGATGATTTTTTCTTTCTATCTTTACCATGTTGACCTGGTCCGTAAGGACGTTTTGATAATTCCTTACCTGTCTCTAAGATAGAAAAGCCGAGACGACGTGATACTTTCCATGTAGAACCTGTGTATCTTGACATTTCTTTTTCCTCCTTATGTCTTTTTTTGCAAATAAGGCATATGGTGTAAATCCCATTCTTCGGATGTTTAGATTATGATTTCACCATTCAGCTAGGTTACTTTCTTTAGTTTACTAAACGTCAGACAAGATGTATTTACATGCTGCATTACATGCTTTTTTATTATATCAACGACACACTTATGTGTCAATTAAAAGTGAATAAAATTTGTTTATTTTAGGAGAAAATAGATATTAAATACTTGTAGTACGATCATTTAGTATTTTTTTATGAAAAAATTTTACAAAATCAATCAATTTGTAGAATTTATAATTTTATAATAAAATTATGTATGTTATAATTTTAAAAGGTGATGACTATGAATCTTATTATTTTAACAAATATAAAACAATTGATTGCCACGATAGGTCTTATTATTGGCTGTGCTTTAATTATTGCAATGATAGTTATAGTTGCCTTACTTAAAAATTCTTATTATAATCGCCAACATAACTTAGAATCTTATACACAGAAATACAATGATTTGAGTAATAAAGTTTATGGACCTCTTTTAGCATACTTAAAAAGATTAAATCTAACTGCAGAAAATAATGAAACATATAACGCATTATTTAAGTCAATTTCACCTGTTTATAACAAAATAACTAATACGTTTGAACCTGCTGTTAATATTGCTCTTGAGAATTTGAAAAAAGTAATGTCTTCTAATTATAAAGAATACAAAAAAGCTTTAAATGAGTTAAAAACAGTTTTCTCTATTTTTGAAAAAAATGTTAATTTAATTGAACAAAAATTAACTGAATTATTTACTGAAGAAGATCGTTTAAAAGAATGGGTTGCAAACTTAACAAAAACTTATGAAAAGTGTCATTATTTGTTTGAAATTAATGAACAATCATTACAAATTCTTTCAGAAACTTTCTTTATGGTTTTTGATGGAATAGATGAAAATTTTGAAAAAATAAATGGACTAATTGAAGAAACTAAATATCAAGAAGCAAACGAATTAACTATTCAATTAGATAAGATGATTAATGAACTTAAAAATGGATTAGAGTATCTTCCATCTTTATGTATTGAATCAACTGTTACAATTCCTGATTTAATTGAAAAAGTAGAACAAAAATGCGAGGAAATGAATAATCTAAAAATTCCAGTCCATCATTTACATGTTTCTGCTACTATAGATGAATATAATAAAGTTTTAAAAGAGTTAATTTTAAATTTTAATAGTTTTGTCTATAAAAATGCTCAGGATATTCTTGATGAAATGGTAAAAGGTTTAAACATATTGCTTGAACAATTTAATCAAGAATATGAGTCTTATGAATTAGTAGAATCGGATGGAAATAAGATTTATAGTGAATGCGAAGAATTGGAAAAATCATTTATTTCATTAAAAAGAAAAATTGATAAAGTTGTTGAATATTATCAGATTGCTAATACTTATAGTGATTATATTGATAAGATTCAGGAACAAATTAATGAAATGGGAAATTTAAAACGTCAATTGGATGCCTATTTCTTATCTTCTACAAAGCAACCTTATTCAATGTTAGTTAACAAAATGAAAGAATTAAATAATATTTGTAATAATGTTAAAAACATGATTAACGAATATAATAACTACATTGATTCATTGAAGAGTGATTGTGATAAGTCTTATTTATTAATTAATGATTCTTATCTTTCAGTTAAGCATTCTGAATATTTGCTACGTGATTTAAATTTAAAAGATGTTTATGAACCACAAAAGAAAACTATTGAAAGAATTTATTTATTAATTGAAAGATTATATAATTCATTGATTTCAATGCCAATTGATGTAGCAGCAGTTAATCGCTATGCTAATGAAATGGTATCATTAAATACCGGACTTAAAGAATTTGTAAATACAGTAATAGCTCAAGCAACAGAAGTTGAAAACAATGTTTTATCAGCTAATAAAATTCGTTCTGAAGTTGGTAGTTTTGATGTTGCTTTATGTGAAGCTGAAAAAGATTTCTTTAAAGGCAATTTTTCTCAAGCTAACCAAAATGCTTTATCTGTTATACAAAAACCAAAACGTTAATAGGCATTTGTCAAAAGACATTCTTTAAAAAAAGCATAAAATAAAAGGGGGAATGGATCTTGATATATCTTGATAACGCAGCCACAACAAAAGTAGACGATGTAATATTACAATCATATTGTGATTTAACAAATAAACTTTTTATGAATACTTCTAGTGTCCATCAAGGTGGAGTAGAAAGTGCAAAATTATTAACAAAAGCTCGTGAACAAATAGCGAGCCTTTTTGGTGTTAATGCTAATGAAATTATTTTTACTAGCGGGGCAACAGAATCAAATAACTTAGCTATTAAAGGTATTGCTTTTCAATATCAAAATCGAGGGAAACACCTTATAACTAGTGCAGTTGAACATCCTTCGGTTTTAAATACATTCTTCCAGCTTAGAGATCATTTTGGCTTTGATTTAACAGTTTTGCCTGTTAATTCAGAAGGAAAAGTAGAACCTAAAACATTAGAAGAAAATATGCGTAATGATACAATTTTAGTTTCGATTATGGCCGTTAATAATGAAGTAGGTTGTATTAATGATTTAGATAGTTTAGCAGATATTGTTCATAAATATCCAAAATGCTTCTTTCATAGTGATACTACTCAAGCTATTGGAAAAATTCCTTATATTCCTTATGATAAACTTGATTTGTTTGTCTTAAGTGCTCACAAAATTCATGGATTAAAAGGTTCAGGAGTTTTAGTGAAAAAGAAAAATATTGAGTTATTACCTTTACTTTCTGGTGGTGGCCAGGAATTTGGAATTCGAAGTGGTACAAACGATTTCCAAAAAGAGGTTATTTTAGCTAAAACATTAAGACTCGCTTTAGAGGCCCAAAGCAAAGATTATGAAATTGCTAAAACTTTATTTGATTATGCTTATGATGAATTTACTAAGTTAAGTGATGAAGTTGTTATAAATTCAAAAAAAGGAGAATCACCTTTTATTCTTAACATTTCATTTATCAATAAAAAGAGTAGTGTCATTGTTGAAGGCTTATCTTCTAAAAGCATTATGGTTTCAACAACTAGTGCTTGTTCATCAAAAAAAGAAGCTTATTCTTCTGTTTTAAAAGCAATGGGAAAATCAAAACAAGAATATAGTAATTCTTTACGATTGAGTTTTGATAGATATAATACCATCACAGAATTAAGTATATTTTTCAATGAATTAAATATTTTATTAAATAATTTAAAAGACAATAAATAGATTGGAGTAACATAAATGAATTACGATCGCATTATGGTTCGATATGGAGAATTATCGACAAAAGGAAAGAATAAAAAAGATTTTGTTAACAAACTTGCATCCAATATAAAGCATGCATTAAAAAACTATACAAATTTAGAATATATTGTACGTTTAGATCATACATATATTATTTTAAATGGTAGTGATGTAGAGCCTATTTTAGAAAGACTTAAGGATGTTTCGGGTATTCATTCAATGTCTATGGTTTTAAAGGTTGAATCAGAAATCGAAACTATAAAAAGTGTAGCATGCGAACAATTAAAATTAGAAGAGGGCAAAACATTTAAAATAAAGACTAAAAGAGCTAACAAGTTATTTCCAATACATTCTGAAGATATAACTAGACAAGTTGCTGGACGTATTTTATCTACTACTGAATGGAAAGTAGATGTACATAATCCTGATATTTTATTAAATATTGAAGTAAGAGATGATGGTACATATTTATTTACAAAAACTATTCTTGGAGCAGGTGGTTATCCTCTTGGAATTGGTGGTAAAGCAATGATGATGATATCTGGAGGTATTGATTCGCCTGTTGCTTCATATTTACTTATGAAAAGAGGAGTATATTTAGAAATGATTCACTATGCTTCTCCACCATATACAAATGCTGCAGTATTAGATAAGATAAAAGACTTATGTCATATTTTAAATAAATATCAACCTTCTATTCGTATTCATATTGTACCTTTTACAAGATTACAAGAAGAAATTTATAGAAATGCTGATGAAAGTTATGCGATTACCATCATGAGACGAATGATGTATAGAATTGCTGAAAGGTTGGCTAAAAGAAGAAATTGTCTAGCAATTGCAAATGGTGAATCGGTAGGACAAGTAGCTTCACAAACATTAGCAAGTATGAAAGTTATTAATGAAGTAACGCATATGCCAATCATTAGGCCTTTAGCAGTAACTGATAAATTAGACATTATTAATCTATCTCAAAAAATTGGAACATATGATATTTCAATCAGACCTTATGAAGATTGTTGTACAATCTTTGATCCAAAGAATCCAAAAACTTCACCAAAGATTGATGAAGTTGAAGAATTTGAAAAGAAATTTGATTATGAGCAATTAATATATGAAGCAGTTAGAGATACTGAAGTTTTATATGTTAAAGAAGAAGATAAACTTGTTGACGACCAATATTTATAATATTTAGTAACAAATTGTTAATACTAATCAATGGGAGGTTAGTTTAATATGCGTGCTACTAATAAAGCAAAAAGAAATAGACTCAATAATTCGTTAAGAAGCAAGATTAGAGAACAAGGTTCTAATACAAATACTAATAATAGAAATTCATCTCATACATCAACTCAAGCTGATTTTGAAGTCTTTGAAACAGAATATGGTATTGATATAGGACCATATGGTCGTGAAGTTCAAAAAAGTATACAACCAAAAAAAAATAAAAAATAGATTACTTATGAAGTGTAAGAAAATTCTTACACTTTTTTGTATAAGATGTAAATTTTAAGAAATAATACTTATATGAAATATCTAATAATTATACTTTTATTCTTATTGTTTATTATATTCGGATTACCACATCGCTTTAGAGTTAAAACAAATCTGCTGTACATGATTATTTATGTTGATTATATCCCTATTCTTTATTTCAAAAAAGGAAAGATATTTATTAAAGCAATAGAAGATGCTTTAATGAATCATAAACTCGATAAAGCAGACTTAAATTATTTACATCTTTTAAAGCCAATAGAAAAGATATATTTAAATTTTACACATGTAAGTAATAATCGTTTAGATATTGATATAATATTAATTTCTTTTTTTGAGAATTTAAAAAATATTATTCCATTTAGATTAGATTATGTTTGTAAAAATGGAAATGATGAAATAATAATTGACATCTCATTTATTATTTATTTACCAACATTTGTTTTAAACTTAATTAAAGTAAAAGGAGACATTAAACGTGCTAGAAAGATCCACTAATAACATTATTACAACATCAATTGATCAGTTATCTTCATTAATAAAATCGGCAACAATTCTTGGGGAACCTGTTATTATTTCTCAAAATGAAGCAATTGTTCCTATAAGTAAAGTTTCATTTGGTTTTGGAAGTGGAGCAGCTGATTTAATAACAAAATTAAAGGAAAATACAAGTTTGATATATGAAGATCAATCTACTCCATGTGCTGGAGGCTTATTAGGTGGAGTTGCAGTAATTCCTGAAGCCATTATTTATTTGTATCAAGGGAACTGCCAAATTATACCTATTAAAAAAGGCATATCAACTTATGAAAAATTAGCAGATTTTATTATCGAATTTATCTCAACTTTTAAAGTTAAGAAGGATATTTATAAAGAAGGAAAGAAATAATTCATTATATATTAACCGCATATAAATTTTTATTGTTATTTAAAATGCTCTATATTATAATTTTAACATAAATATACTTATTAGTTGGAGTTGATTTAATGGGAGCAATTTTAAAACTAGAAAACATTTGTAAATATTATTACTCAAATAATACTGTTTCCCTAGGTTTAAATAAAATTAATTTAGAATTTCATTTAGGTGAATTTGTT
>JAXFTN010000177.1:0-2729 GCA_034176765.1 Bacilli bacterium
TCAATATATCCTTAAAAAAATTGTACCCCCCACCTCGAACTTTGTCAAGCTTTCTGAAAAGCATTGTTTTGTTTGTAGTGATAATATAAAAGTAGACAATAATTATTTATATGGACTCATATTTTTTGTTAGATGCTTAACTTCAAGCAATTTTTAAATGAAATAATTAAATCAAAAAAAGATGTGTCCCAATTAACTTGTCAAGTTTATTGGGTACATTTCAAATTAGCTAAAAGTCCTTCTTTTGCACTATTTTGGTAAAAAATGACTAACGGTGGGTATCGAATCCATAAAAAAAGACAGATACTATGTATCTGTCTGATTCATTCAATATGGTGCCCGGGACCGGAATCGAACCGGTACGATATTGCTATCGCAGGATTTTAAGTCCTGTGCGTCTACCTGTTCCGCCACCTGGGCATCAAAATGGTGACTCGCTGGAGAATCGAACTCCAGACCCCGTGATTAAAAGTCACGTGCTCTACCAGCTGAGCTAGCGAGTCAATATTGGCTGGGGTACCTGGGTTCGAACCAGGGAGATGTCAGAATCAAAATCTGATGCCTTACCGCTTGGCTATACCCCAATAAGATGGTGGAGGAGGGTGGATTTGAACCATCGAACCCGAAGGAACTGATTTACAGTCAGCCGCGTTTGGCCACTTCGCTACTCCTCCATACGCTTAATAAAAGATGGTGGAAGTTGACAGGATCGAACTGCCGACCCTCTGCGTGTAAAACAGATGCTCTCCCAGCTGAGCTAAACTTCCAATTTATCAGCGCTTATTAACTATAACATTGATAATAAGTTAAGTCAATTATTTTTTATAAAAATTATCAAAAATAAACAAAAAATCATAAAAAAAGTCTAAGATGTTCACTACTTGATATTATCAATTAGTAAACATAATAGACTTTGATTTATTAATTTATTAATAACCAGGTTTACCTAAAAGGTGGAACATACGTTTTTTATAGACTTCAACACCTTCTTGGTTGAATGGATTTACTTTTAATAAATAAGCACTCATTGCACATGCTCTCATAAAGAAATAGAATAAGTAACCTAAAGATTCACTTGTTAATTTTTCAAGTTCAATTACAACATTAGGTACTTTTCCTTCACTAGCATGAGCATTTAATGTACCTTCAAAAGCTTTTTCGTTAACAAAAGATAATTTTTTGCCTTTCAAGTAATTTAATCCATCGAGATTTTCTTTATCAGCAGGAACTTTTACATCTAAAGCAGGCTTTTTAACAAAAACAGTTGTTTCAAATAGTAATGGTGTACCATCTTGAATGAATTGACCTAAAGAATGAAGATCAGTTGAGAAAGTAACAGAAGTTGGTAATAAACCTCTATGTTGTTTTCCTTCTGATTCACCAAATAATTGTTTTAGCCATTCACCAATCATTGTTAATGAAGGTTCATATGTTACAAACATTTCAACTTGTTTTTTATGACGATACATATAATCACGAGTTACAGCATATTGATAACAAGGATTTGTTTTAATATCTGGATTATTTAGTTCGTTCATTGCTTTTTCAGCACCTTTTAATAATTTTTTAACATCAATACCTGCACAAGCAATTGGGAATGTACCAACAGCTGTTAAAACAGAGTAACGACCACCAATATCACCAGGTAGAACAAATGTTTCATATCCTTCTTTATCACAAAGTGTTTTTAATGCACCTTTTTCTTTATCAGTTGTAGCAAAAATAGCTTTTCTAGCTTCTTCTTTACCTACTTTAGCTTCTAATAATTCTTTTAATAATCTAAATGAAATAGATGTTTCAGTTGTTGTACCTGATTTAGAAATTACATTAATAGCAAATTTTTTAGTTTTTAAATAAGCTAATACTTGAGCAATGTATGTTGAAGAAAATGTTTGTCCTAAGTAGATAATCTCCAATTTATCACTTGGGAATAGACCATTTATAGCTTCAATAGCAGCACGAGCTCCTAAATAACTTCCACCAATACCACATACAACGACTACTTCGGCTTTATCATTTAGCTTTTCAGCTAATTTAAGCATTCTATCGAATTCTTCTTTGTCATACGTATTAGCCCAGTCAACCCATCCTAAAAAATCATTTCCTTTTCCTGTTTTCTCACGGATGCTTTTGTGGATCTCTGTTACTTGTGGTTGGAAATCTTCAATTTTTTCATCAAATAAACCATGTGTTTCATCGAATTTAATCATCTTCTATCTCCTTTTTTTGCTTCTTGAATCCATATTGGTAATTGCTTCTCGATAGAAAGAAAACCAAGTTTTGATTCAGGTAGAGTGGCTTTGTGAGAAAACATTCCCATACGGCCATGTGCTCTTTTCTTATGCAGAGCCTTTAACGACAATCTTACTTGATTAGTACTTTCATCGATATCAATTATTTTAACACGAACTGTGTCACCAACTCTAACAAATCGTGTAATATCTTTTACATATCCATAATTATACAAATCCTCCATAATCGCATCTCCTAAACCTTCAATATTCATTGCATCTTTACTAGCAAAATGAATTAAACTCTCAACATGACGAGCAGGACAATGTACATTAGGACAAAAATAATCTGCTTCAGACTCTTTACGAATAATTTTACTTCCACATATTGGACAATTTTCTATCATTTGAAAAGGCTTCTCCGTACCAGTTCTTCTTTCAATCAAAGGTTCTCCAACTGCTGGAATAACATCACCAGCCTTATAAATAGAAACAATA
>JAXFTN010000178.1:0-3704 GCA_034176765.1 Bacilli bacterium
CCAAGCGAATGGGAATCAGTTGGAAATATGTGGGCTATGTGGGATTCATCATTAACTCTAGGAGAACAATACAAATATGATTTAATGATTTTAGAAGGTAATGTTGAGTTTAATGGTTCATATTTCGATTCTATTACGTCCACTGGTGAGCAAGAAGATAATAAAATCAAATTAAAATCAACTGGAAAGAATTTATTTAATGAACAATTTGAACAAGGTCGTTGGTACTATGCTACAGGTAATAAATTAACAAAAGTAACTAGTCCAACTGGATTTAGATGTGCTAATCCTATAAAAATACTGCCAAATACAAAATATATTACTGATTTCAAAAATAATGGTACAAGTGGCTATTTTATTTTAGCAGATTCACAAATGATTATTACAAGAGCCATTAATTTTGGTGTTATGAATAATAGTAAAACAATAGTAACTACAAATGAAGAACATTATTTAGCTTTTTATTCAGTTGATGAATCTACAAGAGGGTATGAGATAACTCAAATAGAAGAAAACACAATCGCAACAAATTGCGAACAGTATAGGGAGAAATTAATTGAAATTCAGTTACCTTTTCATAAAGGCTTAAAAAGCACTTTAGATGGGACAATATTTGATGAGATAAATGGAAATACAGGAGAAATAATTCAAAGAGTATCAGATGAATATACTGCTTTAGCTAAACCTATCATTCATAAAATAAATGATATTCAACTAAAAACTTTTGATGAAACTACTCATATAACACAAGAGAACAACATTCTAAGCGACATTAGTTTTAAAGCTAAAGTTAGCTTATCAAGTCAATCTAAAAGGCTTAGCGAAGAGAATAAAGCACTTAAAGAAGAAAATAGAGAATTAAGAGAAGATACTAATACTATAGTAGATTCTTTAATATCAGTTTTTGAACCTATGTTATTACCATATGATGATAATGCAGAAGAAGAACAAAAGATCATATTAGAAAAATTATATGCAATAAAGAATAGATAGGGCTTACAAAATGTAGGCTCTTTTTATATTTAAATTTTAGGAGGATATATAAAAATGGATTTAGTCAATTTAAAAGAAATGATAACTTTAGAAACACTTTATACTGTATTTAGCATCTTAGTTGTTGCAGATGTTATTAGCGGAGTAATTAAGGCTTGGAAACAAGGAAGACTTAGATCAAGAACTTTAAGAGATGGCTTAATTGCATCAATTGGAGAATTATTTATGTTATTACTTTGCATTTTAGCCGCAGAGTTAGTGCCTATAACATCTATAGTTGTATTTGCAGTACTACTTTTCATGGCTCTAAAAGAGCTAATAAGTATATGCGAAAATCTTTTAGAAATTGGAGTTAAATTACCAAATTTTCTTATTAAAGGACTACAAATTAAAATAGATCAAATAAATGGAGGGATTGAATAATGACAATAAAATTAGGATGGAATGATGGACATACACTTGAAGGAGCTGGAACAGGAGCACAAAAAATTATTAAAGAAACTGATAGAAATAGAAGAATTGGGAATAAAGTCAAATCAATTCTTAAAAATGAGTATATAGTGGATATTATAGACTGTACTATCAATAAAAGCTCAAATGATATGAGAGATGCAGTAAATAAAGCTAATAATGCTAAATGTGATGTATTCATTAGTAATCATGTTAATGCAGGAGGGGGAGTAGGATTTGAAGGATTCTATTCAAGATATGCAAAGCAAAATGATATAGCAAAAGGGAAAATAATTTATGATGAATTAGTAAAAACTAAATCATGTTTAGCAGCTAGAAGATACTGTTCAGATTATTCATATAAAAAATTTGATTTATATGTATTAAAAAATACAACAATGCCTGCATTTTTATTTGAAATTGGCTTTGTAGACAATCAAAAATGCATAAATGCTATTAATGAAGATGAAGTGGCTAGAGCATATGTAAATGGAATTGTTAAAGCTTATAACATTAAAAAGAAAGCTACGACACCACCAGCTACAAATACAGGTTCTAATAAGCTCTATAAGGTACAAGTAGGTGCTTTTAGTAACAAAAGTAATGCTGAAAAGTTAAAAAAAGAATTAGAAAGTAAAGGCTATAAACCATTTATAGTATAAAATTGACATAGGAAATATATAGTAATATAATATTTTATGTAATATTTAAAAATACAAAATATTAGGCAGTTCTTCGATACAATTAGTTTTAAAAGCAGGGGTGATTAATTTCATCCCTGCTTTTTTTATTTAAAGAAAATTTAGCTAATGAATTTAAAGGGCTTATAAAATAAAAAATAAGTGTATAATACATATTAATTAAATGTATCATACATTTTTTATAACTGTAATTGTAAAAAAATAGTTGACAAATCGGAATAAAATAACATATTATAATAGTATAATAAATGTACTATACATGTATAATAAATGTATGAGTTAATGGAGGGATAAAATGAAAACTTTAGCAATCGACTTAGGAAATTTTAATATCAAAACTAGTGAATCAATAAGCTTTAACGCTCAATTTAAAGAAGGCATTGATACAGTTTCTACAGAAAGAAACTTAAACTTTGATAATAAAGATTATATTATTGAAGATGGAGAGTGGCAATTTGAAACGGATAAAGTAAGTAAAAATTATATGCCATATCTTTTATATGCTATTCATAAAAGCACTAATGAAAATGATATAAATTTAGTTTTAGGTGTTCCAATCAATCAAATGGGAAGAAAAGATAAACTTATATCAGAATTAAAAGATAAAACTTTTAAATTTACAATTGGGGATATTAATAGAGAAATAACAATTCATAAAATCGCTGTTGTAGCTGAAGGATATAGCAGTTTATTCACATTACCTGATTCAGTTAGAAGTAATGACATACTTTTACTAGATATAGGTGGAGGAACTATAAATGTATTAACTTATAGCAATAAAAAAATAATCGACAGAGATACAATGCCATTTGGAATGTTTAGTTTCTATAATTCTTTAGAAGAAAGATTTGTTGCTGAAGGAAAGGAAACTGATAAAAAAAATATTGAAAGACTATTAGATAAAAACAAAATTCCTTTTGACATAGAGCCATATAAAGATGTTTTAGTAGATAGAATTGTTAACAGATTAAAAGATAAAAAGATTGATTATACAACTTATGATATTTATGTTACAGGTGGAGGATCATTAAGACTTAATAGTGCATTAATAAGAAAACTTGGAATGGTTACTCCTGTTCCTAACCCTTTATTTAGTAACTGCTTAGGAAACCTTAATATTGCAAATACTCAATGGGGTGAATAAATATGCGAAGAACTGGAAGAAAAGAAGGGAAAAATAGAGTTACAATATATTTAAATGATGCAAATCCTGAAGAAAAAGCTATAGCAGATTTATTATTTGATGAAAAATTAGTTTATGATAAAAATAAATTTATTAAAGAACTTATTTTAAATTATTTGAATAATTCAAATGTAAATCCAACACCAAAGAAAGCTGAAACTAAAGAAGATAAATCAATAGGGAATATTAAAAATGAAATATCCGATGAATTTGCAGATTTCTAAAATAGAATAATTCTAGGGGATATTATTCCCCTGGATACTATTTTTATACAAATACTAGACATAATTAAAAAATAATAGTATCATTAAACCATATTTAAGAAAATTTTATCGAAATTAATTATAAATAGCAAAAAACCCGCAGTACACGAAAGT
>JAXFTN010000179.1:0-7248 GCA_034176765.1 Bacilli bacterium
GGCTTATAATAAATCATTTTTATTATACCTTTTCTTTCAACCAATCCATGTGATTTGTATTTCATAGAATATGGTCTATTGCCTATATTCCATGTATTTATCTGGAACCAAATAAATAAACAAACAGTCATAAATATAATATTAATTGTTTCTTTATACACATTGATTACCTCCTTTAATTTAACATTAATTCAATCGAGATATTAAAAATTTTACAAAAGTTATAGATATATTCTAATGAAGGTAACTTATCACCTTTTTCTAATAATATAACTGTCTTTCGATTGACTTTTAATCTAATAGCTAATTCTGTTTTACTCATATCATTAGCTTCTCTAACTAATTTCATTTTTAATCCAATTTTTCGAGAATTCAATTTATGATAATGATCAACATAATCATTAAAAAATATATTCGAACCTTTAAATCCTACATATAAAACTTTCATTATCTTACTCAGCAATTTATTTATCTTTTAATAGCCATTCAGAAAGATCAATTATTCTTATTCCAGCATTATCATATTCAAAATGTTTCGTATTGGCAATCACCATTTTTGGATAATTTTCTCTTATTGATTTTAAAGGAGTTAATTCCCTTTCTAATGTTTCTAAATTATCAATATTATCTGCTACTTGAATATATATTTTTTCATTTTCTTTTATGGCAACAAAATCTATTTCTTTTTGATAAAGCTTACCAACATATACTTCATAACCTCTTCTTAGTAATTCAATAGCTACAATATTTTCATATATTCTGCCAAAATCAAAATATCTTGTTCCAAGTTTTGCTAGTCTAAAGCTATGATCGATAGCATAATATTTTTCGTTTGTTTGTAGATATAGACTGCCTCTAATATCATATCTTTTAATCTTATGGAAAACATATCCAGAACACAAATAAGAAATATAATTACCAACTGTTTTATGGTCAATTGAAACTCCGTCGGAATTTAATCGATTTGATATTTTGTTTGTAGTTGTTAAATTCGATACATTATCTAATAGAAAAGATAATATATTATCCATCGCAATAACATCGGTAACATTATTTTTCTTCATGATATCTTTTAATACAACTACATTTAAAACATTAGAAATATATTTTAGTTTATCTTCTTCATTTTCATAAAGATAACTTCCCGCAAAGCCACCTTGTTTTACATATTTTTCTAAGGCATTCTTGTCATCATATAAGTTATAATATTCACAAAATTCTTTGAAAGAAAATGGAAATACCTCTAATTCGAAATAACGACCAGTAAAAAGCGTTGCTAAGTCACTAGAAAGCAAAAATGCATTTGAACCAGTAATATAAATATCAAAATTCTGTGTTTCATATAAATCATTTATAGCTAGTTCAAATTTAGGGCACATTTGAACTTCATCAATGAATACATAGTTATTTACACCTTCAATATATCTATTTCGAATATATAAATTTAACTTTTTATAATCCTTTAACTCATCAAATTCTAATAAGTTAAAATTAATTCTAATAATATTGGCATTTGATTCCATTGCAATAATATATTTAGAAAATTCAGTTAATAACATTGATTTTCCAGAACGTCTAACGCCAGTTATAATCTTAATATCTGGTTTATTTTTTAATGCTATCAATTTTTGTATATAATCTTGTCTATTTATAATTTTCATTATTTATCACCAATCACATTATAACAGCACATTCCCAAAACTTCAATTATTTTATTTTTTTGGGAACAAATAATTTCCCATAAAAGTTTTTTCCCAAATAAAGGAGTTTTAATGACTTTGGAATCCCCTCAATCGGTCTAGTTTTGTTTTATCCCCTATACAAAACACATTAAATGATACAAAGAAATTTGATTATTCTAATATTATTTTATAATTTACATTATTTTTACCATATATTAGCTCAAATAATAAAAAAAGAACTGATATTTTTGGTATCAATTCTGTTGTTTCAATATGGTGGAACTGAGGAGAATCGAACTCCTGTCCAAAAATGATTCCACAATAGCATCTACAGTTTAGTTAATATTTAAAATTTAATTATACTAGGTAAAATTAACAAACCGTCCTATAACGAGATAATAAAGATTTTCGTACTTACCACATTATCATAGGTAAGTCTTATTCTTTCTTTATGACACCAACATCAAGCGTAAAAGACAAGACCTTGAGTGGCGAGCAGCCCATCCAAATGATGGAAGACTAAAATCGTCTTGACTAAGCAGCTGCTAAAGATAAATTTTGGTTGCCAGTTATTGGCATTTTGTGATTACGTCACAACTCGACTGCAGCTAAAGCAATATCTATTCCTGTCGAACCCAAAACAGTCCCATAAAAATAGTGCATTATAAAATGCACTTTATTTTATCATAATATATTTTATGTAATCAAGTTAAAATATTACTTATAAGAGATTTTTAACACCTTTCATAGCTAATCCAGCTGCTCCTATAATTCCAGCATCATTTCCAAAATTAGAAACAAAAATTTTAGCTTTTGGTGTTCCTTTCATACCCCAATCAACACTATCTAAATATGTATTAATTCTATTAATTAGATTATCTTTTTGTCCAGATAATCCTCCACCTATAATAATAGCTTCAGGTCTAAAAATGTTTAATAAACTTCTAATTCCTTCTCCTAAATATTTAATGTAATTATTAACAACTTTATTAGCTGATTCATCACCAATTAAGCATGTTTCAAATGCCGTTCTACCATTAACTTGATTAATGTCTCCAAGGCATGCATCCCACATTTTACTTTTCTTATTCTTCAACATTTCTTCTTTAGTATCTTTAATTAATGCACTAACTGAAGCATAAGCTTCTAAACATCCTTTATGTCCACAGCCACATTCTCTACCATCCATTTCGATGATCATATGGCCTAGTTCGCCACCCATATAGCCAACACCTTCAAATAATTTGCCATCAATTATTATTCCTCCACCTACTCCAGTACCAAGTGTTAATAATAAAAGATCTTTAAATCCTTTGCCTGCACCAAAAGTAGCTTCACCAATTAAAGCAACATTAGCATCATTACAAATAAAAGTAGGAATACGTAGATCAGCAAACATTTCTCTAATATGTACATCTTGCCATTTTAAATTAGGTGCATTTACTAAAATACCTTCATCTGTATTACATACACCAGGACAACCGATGCCTATTCCTTTTATATCTTTAAGATGAATTTTAGCACCATTGCATAATTCTTCGATTTTATCCTTCATAAGTGAAATTGTTTTCTCGATAGATACTTCATTATAATCAACAGTTAAAACAGTTCGATAAATTATTGCACCTTCTTCATCAACAAGACCAAATTTAATAGACATTCCACCAATATCAATTCCTACATAATACATAAAATTAATTCCCTTTCTTTAACTTAAGTTAAGTATATTCTACATAGTTAATATTACCATAATAAAGAGTTAAAGTCTTTATTTGATATAATTCTTAGCAAGTCCTCCAGCACTAGTTTCCCTATATTCATATTTCAAATCGATGCCCGTTTGTTTCATTGTCTCAACTACAAGATCAAAAGAGATCTTAGATTGAGATTCTCCAAATAATTCAGCTAATGAGCATGATTCAATAGCTCTTAATGCAGCAACTGCATTTCTTTCTATACAAGGAATTTGAACATACCCTAATATTGGGTCACAAGTTAAACCAAGATGATGTTCTAAAGCTATTTCAGCAGCTCGTTCAATTTGATCATTATTCAAGTGCTTTACTGTTGCAACTAAAGCGGCTCCCATTGCACAGGCTGTTCCAATTTCAGCTTGACATCCACATTCTGCTCCACTAATAGAAGCATTATCTTTTACTACAAGTCCAAATAAACCTGCAACTAATAAGCCATTAATTATGTCACTATGGTTATAACCACAATCCTCCAAATACATAATAATACTAGGAATAATTCCACAAGAACCACAAGTAGGAGCTGTAACAATTTCTCCTCCTGATGCATTTTCTTCACTACAAGCAAAGGCATAACTAGAAACCAAACGTTTTTCTTTCATACTTTCAGTTTCGTTAGGTTTTATATTATTAAATATTGTATGAGCTTTACGCTCAACCATTAATTTACCAGGTAAAACTCCTGTTTTAGATAAACCATTTTTCACACTTTGAGTCATAACTTGATAAATGTGTTCAGTAAATTCAACAATAGAACTATCTTCAAAATGTAAAACATAATCAACAAAGCTTAAGTTATTTTGACTACAAAATTCCTTAATTTGAAGAATAGTTTTATGAGGATATACTTCTTTTTCTTCAACGTTTTCAAAGTCCTTTACCTTTATTAAACCCCCACCAATGGAAAAGATCGTTTCTTCACCAAGGATAGTTTTGTTTTTATATATTTCAAAATGCATTGTATTAGGAAATTCTAAATCAAGAATTTCATAATTAAAACAAACGTCTACCTTAATATTATTTTCATTAAATGTCTTTTCAATAATATAATCAGTTAAATGGCCTTTTCCAGTAAAAGCAAGGGAACCAAATAAAGTAACTTTAACATAGTCACAATCTTTATATTTATCAATAATAAATTGACTTGCTACTTTAGGACCTATTGTATGAGAACTAGATGGTCCATTTCCAACTTTATATAATGTCTTAATAGAATGCATATTAATATCCTCTATAAATATAATAAGTTTTTTTAATAGAAAAGAAAATAAAAAGACTGTTATTAACAGTCAATTTATCATAAATTTAATTTAGTAATTAAGAAACTAATCTTTTAATTCCTACAACAATTGTTGAAACAAAACCAACAACTGATAATAATGCTCCAATTAAAGTTCCTACACCTAAAGAATAGTTAGGAAGAGAAATTAAACCATTAACATTACAGAAAGCAACTTTTCCACAGAATAATAAGATAAAACTTGCTAAGAATGCAACCATAGGAATAAAGATTGATCCTTTAACTCTAGCTAATGCAACATATAATACACTAGCAACAAATGGTAAGAAAAATCCTAAGAAAGCTACAATATTGAACTTTGAATCTGCGTGAGCAGCATCAATATATTGACCTCCAAAGACACATTCTAAACCTTTAAAACTAATTGCATTACCACCAGCACTCTTATAGAAAATTCCAGTAGGGAAAACCATACATGCTACAGCAATAGCAACAATTAAGAACCACCACATTCCAGTTATTTTCTTTTCAGTATTTTTACTCATTTTTAAATACCTCCGTCTAAATAATTATATATGTTTAAAAAGATACAAGCAATAACTTTTTATTGTCTTACCTTACTTAACTAATTTTATATAAGTAATAGCTAAGGACGAAACTACACCAACAAAAGTTAATGCTACACCAAATAAAGATCCTATACCTAATCTATAACTTAAAGACATAGGAACAACTTCATCTCCTAAGCCATTTTGAGCTACCATAACTTTTGCAGAAAAAATTAAAAATAAGAAACTTAAAACATATGTAAAAACAACAATTAAAATCATTAAATTTGCTTTTTTACCAAAACAAATATCAAGTGCAAAATAAATAATGGAAATCATTAAAGGTAAGAAAAAACCAAAAAAAGCAAAAGGGTTAAACTTTAAATTGATTTTTCCAATATTTAATTGAGTTTCTCCTCCAAATGTATATTTCAATCCCGTAATTGTATGAATGACGCTTTCTTCTCCAATTCGATAAACTTGTTTACCTCCAGGTAAAAAAACCATTAAAGATAATAAAAAGCTAAAGCATAGAAGCACTAAAGAATGTAGATGCTCACGAATATTAACTTTTTTCATTAAATCATCTCCTCTTATATATTTTTATTTAATATACTCTTTTTTACAAGATTTATTTGTAAAAAAAAACGGAAACACAAAAATGTTTCCGTTTTATGGCTTTAATTATTTTACTAATTTTACGTAGCAAGTGTATAAACCTGCAAGAGCACCAACAACTGAGAATGATCCAGCTAAAATTAATCCAACACCTAATTTGAATTCTGCTTTAGCAGCAACTAATAGACTTACCCAAGTTTCATCGCCATTTACACCAAGGAATAATTTTACTCCTAAGAAGAATAAAACAGCACTTGCAATGAAAGCTAATGTAGGAAGAATAGCTAACATTCTACCTATTTTTGCGTTCAATAATTCAAATACTGCATATACTACTGCAAAAATTACAGGTAGTAAGAAAGCAAAGAATAAACCTACGTTGAAAAGTGTGTTACCAAGAGTAACAGTATGTGAACCTAATACTCCTGCATCTACTGTTTCTGTAACTTCTCCACCGAATGCAGCAAGTAATCCACTAACTACAGTGTCGTCACCAATTTTAATAGCTGGTAAGAACATCATACATGCTACAACAACTCCAAGTAAAGCAAGAACAAATGCTAAGATTGGTTGTTTTTTTGCAGAAGGTGCTTTTTTTGTTGATTTTTTTGTTGCCATAATTTCGTCTCCTTTTTTTTCATTATAGCATAATATATATACGAATATTAAGTAAATTATTATTTCTTGAATAAATCTATTAAATACCATATAATAATCAAGAAACGTGAGGTAATAAAAATGAAAGTAACACAACAACCTATTACAACAAAGAAAATGGCTGGCAACCAAAAAGATAAGCCAATTAGAGTTATACCTACTGTAGCAAAAACATTAATTAATAATGATAGTTGTGTAGTTGCAGCTACAAAATTTCCTTGGTGGATTGCTTTAATAGTTTATATTTTGTCTTTTGGTATTTCTTTTATTCCAGCAGTTGTTCAATCAGGTACTACTAAAGGAAATTATTTATTAACAAGTACAATGTATTCTGCAGATGTTGGTTTAGAAACATTTACACGTGCATTAAATGGTGAAGATCCTGAAACACGTGTAGTTGATCCTTCTAAAGAAATTAACCTTGTTATTAAACCTAATGAACAAGGAGAAAATGAACTTTTCTATAATGATACATCTTCATTAGAAAATTGGAATGCAATTGTTACTACTTCAACAGATGCTGAAGGTGTTTCTTATTCATATTATGAATTCAAACAAAACACTGGTGTTGTAGATAGTGAAGGTAACATTATCGTTGCACCTAGATTACGTGTATTTGTTGAACTTGGTCAAAAGGAAGACGGTACATCAAATGCTTCTGAAACTTTCTTTAATAATCCAATCTTCGGTATTAATAAAGGATATAATCCTAATGATGACGAGCAAAAGGAATTTTATCAAAAACCTTG
>JAXFTN010000180.1:0-10978 GCA_034176765.1 Bacilli bacterium
AAAGTAAGAGAAGGTAAAAATGAGTTATAAACATTACCAATTCCACCAAAGGTTGAAGGTGAATTCCATATAATTCTCATTGCTTTAACTTTATCACCAAAATCATCTGCCATTTGTTGTGTTTTACAATGAATTGCAGCACTATGACCTAAACCATTAAAATTAACCATTTGTTCAGATAATTTGAATCCTTCTTCGGTTGTTTTTGCTTTTAAAATAGCTAAAACTGGTGATAATTTTTCTCTTGTTAATGGTTCTTGAGGACCAACTGATTTACATTCTACTGCAATGATACAAGTATCTTCATTAATCTTAAAACCAGCTTGTTCTGCAATCCAAGAAGCTTTTTTACCAACAATATCAGGATTTAACTTAGCTGAGCTTTGATCTTTATCATCACTAGTTACTCCAAACATATATTTTTCTAATTTCTTTTTTTCTTCTTTGGTAGCAAAATGTACTTTAAACTTTTTAAATAATGAAACAGCTTGATCATAAACACTAGCATCAATGATTGCAGCTTGTTCAGAAGCACATATCATACCATTATCAAAAGATTTTGAAATAACAATATCATTAACTGCTTGTTCAACATCAGCATCACTAGCTATAAAAGCAGGGACATTACCTGCACCAACACCTAAAGCAGGTTTTCCACAGCTATATGCTGCTTTAACCATTGCGTTACCACCTGTTGCTAAAATTGTTGCAACATTTGGGTGATTCATTAATGCATTAGTTGCTGCCATAGAAGGATGTTCAATCCATTGAATACAATTCTTTGGAGCTCCTGCAGCAACAGCAGCATCTAAAATAACTTTTGCAGCAGCAACACTACATTTTTGAGCATTTGGATGGAATGCAAAAATGATTGGATTTCTTGTTTTTAAACATATCAATGATTTAAAAATAGCTGTTGAAGTAGGGTTTGTAACAGGGGTTAATCCTGCAACGACACCAACTGGTTCAGCAATTTCTGTAATTCCTGTTACAGAATCTTGTGAAATAATACCGACAGTTTTTAAGTGTCTCATGTTATTTACAACATATTCACAAGCAAATAAGTTCTTTGTAGCTTTATCTTCAAAGACACCTCTTTTTGTTTCTTCAATTGCTAATGCAGCTAATGTTCCATGATTATCAAGTCCAGCAACACTACATTTAGCAACTATATAATCGATTTGTTCTTGGGTAAATGTTTCAAATTCTTTTAAAGCATCCATAGCTTTTTCTACTAATGTATTTACTTCATTAATAGCTTCTTGGTTTAAATCTTTTTCTTCCATAGTAATTCTCCTTAGTCAGTATTTTAATACCGATATTATATTATGCATAAATACATTTAATTGCAATATTAAATCAGTATTTTTTTATTGATAACGCTTTCAATTACAATTTCTTAACAAAAAAATACGTTATCCCTCGATAACGTATTAATTAAGATTGTTTTATTACTCATCCATGTTTTCTTTATATAAGACAACTCTATTTTTCCCTTCTCTTTTTGCTTTGTATAAAGCTTTATCAGCATAAAGATAAAGGTCATCATATTTACGCAAATAATGATTAGAAATACAGACACCAATCGAACATGTTATCTTGTAATTTTGGAAAGAAATTCGTTTTACTTTTTCACATATTCTATCAGCTTCTTTAAGTACTCCTTCTTCATTTACAACATTAATAAACAATGCTACAAATTCATCTCCACCCAAACGAGCAACAATATGAGGTGGTTTTATTTCTTCTCTCAAGACATTTGCTATCTTACGGAGTAATATATCTCCTTGAATGTGTCCATGTAAATCATTAACATTTTTAAAGTCATCAATATCAATAATAAAGAAAGCACATTTGCCTTTTTCATTTAGTAAGAGATTGATATGACTCTTAGCAAACATTTCAAACGAACTACGATTGTTAAGTTCAGTTAGTGAGTCTTTATTAGCTTTTTCAAAAATTTCTAATTCTTCTTTTTTCTTCTTATCTATATCATTTATAATTACGAAAATGTGTACGTGATGATCGTAAGGATTAACAATAATTGATAATCTAAATAAAGCATAATGATACGTTTTATGAGCAACTAATATACGTGCTTCAATAGAACGTGTTACATCTTTTTGAATAAAATCAGAAGACTTAAGTTCATTAACAGCGTTAAAAACTAGCTCTTTATCATCAGGATGTATTAAACCCGCAATAAAATTATTTAATGCATCATAACTGTTAATTGCACCATGACACGAATCAAATAAAGGACCAGATTTTGAAATTACATAATGCTCATCAAGATCAATCTCAAATGATGCTAATGAGTTACTAGTTAATACTTTTCTTAATTTAATTTCGTTATCAAAATAACGTTTAGCTTTTACAACTTGAGTTGCATCTTTTCCAACAAAAATTGCACAAATTGGATTTTTATATTCATCCTTAATTATTTGATATTGAAGTTCTGTCCATTTTTCAATGTCACCTTTATATTTATAAAGAACTACGCCATAGTCTTCGACTTGATTCATAGCATTATAGAAAAATTTCTTAATATCATCCAAATAATCATCATCTATTTTTTCAAAATTAAGACTATATTCCTTTCTATCATTTTGTTGAATAATGTTAAAGTTTCCATTTAAGATAGAAAGTTTAGAATCTAAATAATTATATTCAGCGAGATAAACTTTAGCTAATTCACAACTAATCTTAAATTTATCATTTGCAAACTTTAATTTTTGTTCTGTTTGCTTAATATTAGTAGTATCTAAAAATAAAAATTGATAAAATCTATTTCCAATTATATCTTGCGTCTCATTAACATATCCAACAATCCATGTTAAAGAATTTTTATTATTCAAAAATGATAATTCAAAATTATTAAATGGATTATGTTCTTCTTGTGTATGTGTTTGATCTATTGAACTTTTTAACACTTTTATTTTATCAGACGTAAAGAAGTTTTTAAGTGAACAATCTTTACTATTAATAAAATCTCTACTAGTTCTAAAGCCAAATGTATGAGCTGCATATGAATTAGCATAAATAGGTTTAAAGTCATCGAGGTTATTAAATTGAATCAACCCACACATTAAAGAAGAAGCAGCTTTTACAAATACTTCTTGCGTTTGATTTAGTAAATGTTCTTGTTCACTTAATTTTAATTCTTGGTTGTGCTCAATCGTTTTATCATAATAAACAGATTGGAAATATAATTTTCCATTATAGGCAACAACTTTACTAATATCATGCAAATATAGTATACGACCGTCTTTTGAATGTAGTTTATACTTAAGTAATTTAGTATCACCAATTTTAACTTTATTACTATCTAAGCTTCTTAAATTTTTTAATTCTTCTTCATCATAAAAATCTGTGGCATGATATTCATTTTCATCAAATTCTTTACGTGTAATACCTAATAAATCAAGCATTAAATCATTTACATATATATAGCGAGGATTACTTTCTAAAGTAGATAGTGAAAAAGGTGTTTGTAGATTATCTAAAACATCTCTTAAATTATCAATCTCATTTCCTAATACATTCTTATTGTCTTCACTCATAAAAATCACCACACAGCTCAAATTATTTTTCATTATCTTTTCAAAACTTATAAAACCAAATATAATATTTTTGGTGATATAAATGGATATAAAAGCTTATAAAAAACAATTCACATATTCTTATAGTTTAGGAGCATTTCCTACAATTGAATTACTTAAAACAAATAATATCAACTTTAAATATATTTTAATACATTCAACCTTTGAAAATAAAGAAGTTTTAACATTAATAAATAAATTAGCTAAAAATAAAGTGGATATTATCTATAATGATAAACTTATAAATAAACTTTCTCCAAAAGAAAATTGCTATGTTATAGGTGTTTTTGAAAAGTATGAAATGAGATTAGATGATTCAACTAATCATATTTTATTAGATAATCCATCTGATATGGGTAATCTTGGAACAATTATAAGAACATCTCTTGGATTTGGAATTAAAAATATTGGTATTATTAAGCCTGGAGTAGATATATTTAACCCTAAAGTAATTAGAGCTTCTATGGGTGCAATTTTCCATGTAAATATACAATATTTTTCTAGTTATGAAGAATATAAAAATACATTTAAAAAACATATTCCATATTCTTTTATGTTGCAAGCTAAAAATACTTTACAAAATATAAAATTTACTAGTAGCTTAGCAACACTAATTTTTGGAAATGAAGCTACAGGTCTAGACAAAAAATATTTAACAGAAAATAGTATTATTATTTCACATACAAAAGATATTGACTCTTTAAACTTACCTACCGCTGTAGGTATTGCTATATATGAATTAACTAAACAACAACAATAAAAATAATTATTTTATATTATCAGATATAGCCTTACTACACGCAAAACAAAACATTAAATTGTTGCCTCCACATAGGCCATCAACATTTAAAATTTCTCCACCAAAATAAACATTATTTTCATGTACTGATTCTAGACTATTTTCTTTAATGTTTGATAATGACAATCCACCAACAGTAACTTGTGAATTTTCAAAATCATAAAAATCTTTAAAAGTAAATGTTAAATTTTTCAAGTTAAAATAAATTTGTTCTAATGATAATTCATCTATGTCTTTTATATAAGAAATTAAATATTTTGAAAATTGATCATGAAAAATTCCCGAAAGTAATGATTTTTTATTTTTCTTATTGAAGTGAATAATAGATTTGAATTCATTAAATGAAATATCTTCCATTAAATCTAATGTGATTTTATATATTGAATTAGTACCATTTCTTACTTTATCCCTAGCAATAAGAGAACAAATATTCATTATACAAATTCCAGATAATCCTTTATCTTTAAACAATACTTCTCCACTTTCAGAATACAAAAATTGATTATTTTTTAATAACGTAGCTTTGCATTTTACTCTTAAACCATTCACTTCTGAAGTTGAATCATTTGTATATATAGGAGCTAATCCAGGATAAAGATTACTTATGCTATATTGATGTTTTAAAAGAATATTAAAAACATTACCATCAGAGCCCATTTTTGGAGATGACTTTCCACCTGTAGTAATTATCAATTTATCAAAAATCACATTATTAAGTTTTGGTGTTGTCATAACTTTTAAATTATTATTTATGTTTTGATAATCTAAAAAAGTTGTTTCCAATATAAAATTAACACCTAAAGACTTCGCATAATTTACTAGTCCATTTATAAAAGAAGATGCACTTTCAGAAGTTGGATAACATAATTCATTAATGATTTTAGTTGTAAATCCACATTCTAAAAAGAAAGCACGTTGATCATTTATATCAAATTTTTTTATTAAGTTTAATGCAAAATCATCATTAAAAATATTTTTTCTAATTGAGTAATATAAATTACCTAAATTACATTTACCATTACCAGTAGCATATAATTTCTTAGCGATTTTATTATTTTTTTCAACAACAAAAACTTCATCGTTTATCTTTTTCTGTTTTAATAATATTGATAATAAAAGTCCTGTTGCCCCGGATCCTATAATACAAATTCTCATGTTATTATCCTCACAAATAATATTATATAAAATCCAATTATTAATTTTAAGATATGTGATTAATATTTAAAAAAGAAAAATTATAGTAAAACTATTTATTTTCTTCATCAAAGAAAATTTGACCTTTACCTAACGACTTTGACTTATATAATAATTTATCAGCTGTTCGTAATGCTTTTTCATGTGAACTAGATTTTTTACATTTAGCTACACCTGCTGAAAAACCAATTGTAAATTCTTTGCCTTGTTTATTATATTTACGAGAATTAAATTCTTGTTGAAACATTTCTAAAACTTTTGCTAACTCTTCTCTTTCTAGAGTAGAAAGAACAATGAATTCTTCTCCACCGAAACGAGCAACATTTTCACTTCTAAAATATACTGTTAATTCATAAGCAAAATCTTTAAGAACTTCATCACCTACTAAGTGACCAAAATTATCATTAATTGATTTAAAATCGTCAATATCAAAAACAACTAAATCATATGAAGAAACTTTTTGATTTAATTCTTGAATACGTTTTGCAAGACCATGACGATTATTAACTTGTGTCAAATAATCAATAGTTGCAATATTAACAGCGTTGCTATATTTTTCTAAAGTAATCAACATTTTACGAATGTTATCACAAATTAATGGTAATAATGAGTCTTCATCTTCTTTATAAACAAGATCAAAATTTGATGTTACCCATAGTACAGCTAATAATTTATTGCTATCATCATAAAAAGGAATTAAAGTTGAGTTACTTCCTATCTCACCATCATAATGTTTTGCCAATTCACAATTGATTGAAAGAATATTAATTACTTCATGTTTTTTAATAAGATTATCCATTAATGGTTCATTAAATTCACGAAAATCTAAAACAGTATTTTTACCATTATGATAAACTGAAAATTCATATAAATTATCATCATTATGTGCAAAGAATAGCTCACATGAAGATGCATCAATAACGTTTTTAATATCTGTTGAAATTATTGAAGATATATCGATAGTACTTGCTAAAGGATTTAACTTATTAAAAATTAAAGTAAGTTGTCTTGCTTTGTTATATAAAATTTTATAAGCTTCTTTATCAAAAGCTTCAGCAGTTGCAGATAAGTCACTATATTTAGAAACAACTTTCAAATATTTAGTTAAATAAACTTCGCTTTCTTTTTTTGCTTTAAATGCTCTCTCGTAATCATTAATTGCAGCGTAAAAATCTCCAATTTTTGAAAGAATATCTGCCTTATCACCTAAAAAATTATATACATTGTCATATATATAATCGTACATATTCTCAGCTTCATCAATATCATTGATATACTCGTAATATTTAGCAAGAACAACATATACTGAAACACGATCGTTAATAGAGATATTAGGTAATTGTTTTAAACCAGATTGAATATCATTAAATACTTTTTTAGCTTCTGATTTATCATCATTAGCAATATAATAATCAAGTAAAAAACGAGAATAAATATACTTTTTATTTGATTTAAATTCTTTATCTTTTTTAAGTAATTCAATTGTCCATTTGTATGCATCATCATACATTTTTTCATTTAAAAGACAATCTACATATAATTCAATTGTAGCTAATACTAAATAATTAGGTAAGTAAGCTAAATTATTAATAGATTCTTGCAAATTTTTTATACATAATTTTGGTAAACCAATAATATTTAATAAATAAGAAAAATTATTAGAGAATGGAGCAATATATTGATATAAATTATATTTTTTTGCAATAGATAAACCTTCACGTGCGCAAGCGTATGCTTTTTCAATATCTCCAGTTGAATTATAAGCGATTAAATAATTGTTTAATACAGATAAATAACCTCTTGATTTTTCATAGCCATCAATCTTTTTAAATAATTTATCAGCTTCATTATTATATTCTAATGCACGATCTAAATCATCAACATAGTAATACCAAAAGAGCATAGCAAAAGAAAAAGCGTAGTCTTCACTCTTATTCAATTTCTCAGCTTCGTCCCTAAAAGTTGAGATACATTTCAAATATTCTTTATTATTTGAAACATTGTTCAACATTAAAGATACAATTGGTTCGCTAGAGATTTTACCAAGACTATAATCATGAATTAATAAATCAAATTCTTCTTGAAAATTCATAATAGCACTTCTCCTTCCAAGGTGTATGTATTAATAGAATACTCCAAATTTCGCTAAATTTCCACTATAAGGCAATCTGATGATGATAAAAATTCGCAAAAAAGATATAAGAATAAATAAAATTTATAATTAAAAAACAAATTAAACTAAAGAGAACATTGTCAAAATTACTTCAACCATCGTTTCCATGTCATCTAAATCAGCAAATTCGTATGGTCCATGATAATTTCCACAACCTGTGCCTAAATTAGGACAAACAATTCCATTAAACGATAAAGTAGCACCATCTGTTCCACCTCTTATTGGTTCAAACTTTGATTCAATTCCCAATTTTTTTAATGCTTCAATAGGCAAATCAAGTACTTCTTTATGCTCATTAACAATATCTACCATATTAAAATAACTATCTTTTAATGAAGTAACAAAAGTTCCTTCACCATACTTTTTATTTAGTTTTTTGGTGATATTAATGAAGTCTTGCTTTTGCTCATTGAATTTTTCAATATCGTGATTACGGATAATATATTTTAAAGTTGTTTTAGTAACATCACCTACAATAGAGTGCAAATGATTAAATCCTTCATAACCTTCCGTATTTTCAGGGCGAGCATTTTTTGGTAAGAGCCCATTAAATTCCATTGCTAAAAGTTGGCTATTAACCATAATATTTTTTGCACTTCCTGGATGAATTGAAACTCCGTTTACTACAACTTCAGCTGATGCAGCATTAAAGTTTTCATAATTAATAATATTAATATCATCTCCGTCAAGAGTGTATGAATAAAGTATTTTAGTATCTTTTTTAAAATACTCATAATTGAAATGTTCTGTTCCTCTACCAACTTCTTCATCTGGAGTAAATGCAATATTAATAGCAGGATGCTTAATATCTTTATTATTATAGAGTGTTTCTACAATTTCCATAATGATAGCAATACCAGCTTTATCATCTGCACCTAAAAGAGTTGTTCCATCTGTATGGATAATACGATGTCCTTTATGATTTAATAATGTCTTTTCATTTATAAACATATTAAGATCTTTATTAATTAAAATATTACCTTCTTTATATTCAACTAATTGTGGCTTAACATCTTTTCCACTTGCATCTGGAGAAGTATCCATATGTGCTATTAAACCAAGTGTAACATCACTATTAATATTACTTGCTATTTTTCCATATACATAACCATACTCATCTAAATAAGCATTTTTGACACCGTATTTTTTAAGTTCTTTAACTAAATATGCACCTAATAATTTTTGTTTTTTTGTACTAGGTGAAGACATTGACTCTTCATCTGATTGTGTATCAAAAGATACATATTTTAAAAATTTTTCTAAAATCTTACTCATGTTTTACCTCCAATAATTGTTCTATTCTTTTAATATATTCTTTTTCATCTCTATAATAAGATTCTCCATGTGTAGCACCATTAACAACTAACATATCTTTATAAGAAGAACTACAATTTCTATATAATAAATCTGTTTCATGTGTTCCATTTATGTCAGCTGAACCGATAATAAACAACATAGGAATATCAGTATTTTTAATACATTCTTCAGGATTAATTTCTTTTATACTAAACCCGTAATGCTTCTTTGAATATTTATCAGCATAATATAATGATCTTTCTAACTTCTTGGGATTATTAATACTTCCAACTAAGGATTTTGAAATTAGTTCTTCTCCTCCTATAAATCCAGAATCAACAATAATCCCTTTTACTAATGAATTATTAACTTTATCTGCACACATCATTACAACACCAGCACCTAAAGAAATACCATGTAAATAAATTTTATATTTATGCTTAAAATAGTCATCAATAAAATTTATCCAATCTAATAAATCTCGATGTTCGTTTACCCCAAAAGAGATAACTTCTCCTTCGCTTTTGTTGTGACCTCTTTGATCAATTATGAGTACATTGTAGTTATTCTTTAAATAATAATTTGCTAAACAAGCCCATTCTCTTAATGCATATGAATGACATCCGTGAACTAAAATAACTGTACCTTTGGCTTTTGATTTTTTAAAAAGATATCCAACAAGTTTCAAACCATCAAATGATTTTATCGAAACTTCTTCATGTTTTATATCTTCGAGTTCTTTTAAATTTTTTCTCATTAATTGAATGTTGTTATACCAAGAAGTACCAATAGGAGCATCTTTATAAGCACCTTCAACATCTGTCCTTTTATATAATTCTTTAATACACATTCTTCCTTGAATCATTGGATTTATTACATAATTTAATAAACAAATAGTTCCAACAAATAATAGTACAATAAGAATATAATAAAGGACTTTAATATCAAAAATAGATGTAACTTCTTCTAATATATTCATCATTTTCCTCCTTGTAATTCTTTCATAACTTGCGATACTTTTTTTGCATCGACTTTTAATACTTTACGATCATAAGTTAATAATCCATTGATTTCATCTTCAACATCACTAACTTGTGTGTATATTATAGCCGATAATTTATCTTTTATTGGAATTATTTCATTTTTATATAGATTAATAAATCCTTCCTCAAACTCTTCTCTTGTTTTAAAAAATTTATATCCGTAAGCATGTTTTGGATTAAATATATGATCATCAACTTTATAAGAATATCCACCAAATTCACTAATATAAATAGGCTTATCTATATTTTCATTGATTTTAATTTTCTTAAAATATATGTGTAATGATTTAAACATATTAGATTCTTGCTCAAACCAACCAGATGTATCATCAATTAATCTTGTATCATCTAAGGATAATAATACTTCATGCATTTTTGAAGAATTATGTTGTCCCCATCCTTCATTATATATAGTCCATAAAACAATTGAAGGAAAAGGCTTTAATAATTCAACAGTTTTTATCATACTTTCTTTAAATATATCATTATATTTTTTATGTCTGACTTTATCTCCTAGATGTAAATTCTTAATAACTGTTGGTAAAGCCGTATCTATTAAAAAACTATATGGAGCATTATTGACCATATCTTGGAAAACAAGCATACCATAAAAATCACACATATAATAAAAATAAAGAGGTTCAACTTTAATATGTTTTCTTAAAGTATTAAAGCCAAGATTTTTCATTGATAAAATATCAAAAGCATATGCTTTATATGAAGCAGGTGTATATATTCCATCAGGAAAATATCCTTGATCTAATACACCATTACAAAAATATCTTTTATTATTTAAATAAATTTTATTGTTTTTAATCTCAACTTTTCTTAGTGCAAAATAAGACGTTACATCATCTTCTTTTGTTTCTAT
>JAXFTN010000181.1:0-2808 GCA_034176765.1 Bacilli bacterium
GATACATATAAATCATAAACTTCACCTTCTAAAATGGATAGAGTGTAAACCATATTACCATCTTCATAATGATACTCGACATCATCATCACCATATCCTGTATAAGTTTGATTACGATATGAATATTCAAAATCATATACTTCATATGGATCATCATATTCATCCATTACAACAGATGTTTTTGTTATTGTGGCTTTTACTCTTACTTTAAAAGTAGCTAGAAAAATACAAACACCTATAACTATAAAAATAATAGCAGGAATTAATGATTGAAGAAAACTCATTGGTTTTCCATTACTTGTTCCATAATCTGGTTTATAGTATGTACGGCCATTATGAATATATGTTATCCTTACTGGTCTATTATATGATGAACTAGAACTATGTGATCTACTTCCATGAAAACTACCATGACTAGATCCACCACTTGAATGTCCTCCATGAAATCCTCCCATAACTAACTCCTCCTTTTTTAAAAAATTATACTATATTTATATAAGAAAGCATTAATAAATTAAAATAAAAACTTTGAAGTAATCTACAAGACTTAACTTCAAAGTTCTTTAATTATTGATTATTATCTTTTAACTTATTTTTTTCAACTTTAATATTACAAAAAGTAGCTAGACGTGGATAAGTTAGAATCATAAATACACTATATAAGGATGCAATTAATATAGATGTAATAAAACGTGATAATAATTGTGTTAGTACGTATGGTGTTGGGTAATGATAAATTAATCCATCAAGATATAAACATAAAGTATTTAATGAAAGACAAATAATGGAAGTTATTACAATTGTAAAGATAATTGAAACATTATTGCCTTTAATTTTCTTAAATGCTTTATGAAAAAGTAATCCCGAGAAAAATCCCCAAGCCATAGGTGCTAGCATCCATAATGGAGTTGTAAGTGTTAATCCAAAACTTATTAATTGTGCTAGAAAACCTGCAACAAATCCTGTTAATAATCCAACCCAAGGTCCAAATAGCATACCAGTTAAGATTAATGGTAAACTATAAAAGGTAAGCTTAGTTGAATCAGTTCTAAAGCTCAAATAGTCAAGAGCTACAGATAAGGCTGCCATTATAGCAGCAATAGTGATTTGTCTAGTTTTAATTTTCATAAAAAAAGAACCTCCTATCTAAAAGAGATCCGCTATCAGCGGATGCAATATAAAACCGCTACATGCGCGCATGTATTCGTCTATACCCAACTTCCCGTGGTATAGCACTTAACGCTTTATATCTACTCTGATACGTTTATTTTAATATGTATTTAATAAAATAGCAAAATAAATATAATTAAGTTATCACTAAATTAATTATAGACATCAATTTTAAAGTATTTTATACTTGTTGTGGTGATGAAATATGAAAATTTATAAAATTAAATGTAGTGGCTATAAAAGAATTAAAGATAATTTTGAGATTTCTTTTATTGCACCTAAAGGAAATAAATTACCTCAAGATAACGAAGAACTTACTAAAGAAGGAGATTACTGCTATTTTAATACTGCAACTTTTTTTATTGGTAGAAATTGTAGTGGGAAATCTACAGTTCTTGAACTAATTGAGTTATGTTATCTACTACTTGAAAATGGAAGAGTTGCTTATAAAAAAGATATGTTTTGTAGAGAAACTATCGATCTTGAGATTCAATTTCTTGTTGAAAATATATTGTATAAATATAATTGCAAATTAAAACATGCTGCTGAAATAGTAACATTTAATACTAATTATTGTATAATTACAAATCAAAAAATTTATGAAAAAGTTTTGTATCGCAAAGGCGATATCGATGATGAACGAAGAAAGTTTAGAGAAATTAATGTTAATATTCCTTCTAATATTGATAGTTACTCTATTATCAAATCAATTAAATTCCGTCCTCAAGTTTGTTTAACAATGGAAAACCAAACGACATCCTTATATCAATTAATTGTTAATTTTTTAAATGCTGTACCATTCATTGGTGAAGAAATTAGTAGTAGCATTCTTAATATTTTTGACTATAATATTCAATCTGTAAATTTAATAAATAATAACATGGTGAAAATTCTTTTTATGGACGGAACAGAATACTTTAGACCTGTTGAGGATTTTTTAAATTTTGTTACATACGGATCAATTAGAGGCTGTTTATTGCTAGCATATAGTGTGTTAGCTATTAAAACAGGCGCAACTTTAATAGTTGATGATTTAGATATTTCTCTAGACCAATCTTTTATAAGAGGCATTTATTCAATGTTTTATGATAAATCAATAAATAAAAAGCAATCTAGTCTTATTGTATCAACACATAATCCTAGATTGCTTGACTGTACTAAGTTAGTTAATAATATTCACTTTGTCAAAAAGAATAATAATGGCTATATTGAACTTATCCCATTTTCTTCTTTTTCACCTAGTAGAGTTCGTGTAGCTAACTCTAAACTTTTTGATGACATAATTCAAGTAATGGTTCCTAAGAAAACAAAAGTAACAGACTTAGTAAATTTAGTACGCGATTCCATTAATTGATGTTATTCATTGTAAAAATTTAGAACATCATTATAAACTTCTTCTCGACCGATTTCATTTAAAATTTCGTGACGCATACCTTCATATAATTTAATATTTACTTTTTTATTCAATTTTTTATATTGATTATATTTTTTTATAACACCTTTACCATATGAACCAACTGGGTCATCACTACCTGCTATTAAGAATATAGGTAAATTAGATGGTATTCTTTTAACATTTTCATCCTCATGAATGCGATTTAATCCTTTAATAAATTCATAATAAAATCCTGGAGTACA
>JAXFTN010000182.1:0-2241 GCA_034176765.1 Bacilli bacterium
CTGGTACTCGTAATGAAAATCTAGTACCGTACCTAGATATCATCGTGTCTTGTGTCTTTTGGTAAATATCCGGATTTTGTAAAGCATATTCTACACCAAGACGTTCCATAGTAGATTTCTTAGCTTTAGCTTCACATTCGCCACCATCATGTAAAGTACATGCATTTCCAAAATTAGCAATATTAGATGCACTTATTTTATCGTGAATTTCTTGAGATTGTAATGGATGATCTACACCATATTTTTCGTTAAATATTTTCTTCAAATTATCTTTTACTTCTTGTCTTCCAAATGGAGAAGCACTTCCATATCGTTCTTCATTAAGACAATTTTGACAAAGTAAAGTTTTATGATTATCAATATTATTTTTTCTAAAACTTCTTATTTCTTTAGATCCACATTTCTTACACACAAAACTATAAACTGTGAACGTTTTAAATACAGGTTTTTGTTTAATGATAGTGGATCCATCAGAATGTGACCTATCTAAAACTTTTACGTCATAAACAGCATCAAACGTGTCTGGATCTGAAACTATATAATAACCGATTTCATTTTTAGGAAAATTGATTCTTTCATATGAACTAAAATGATAATTCATTAATTTCACCTCCAATAACGTAATTTATTCTAGAATATAATATACAATCATACTAACAATTGTAATGTTAAAATAACACAGGACCGTTATTGGTCCTGTGTTGTAATAATTATATTTATTCAGTTATTTCTCTAATAATATTGAGAAGTGATTTTGGAAGATCATCAAGATCTTTAACTTCAAGAATTTTAACATATTTAGGATCAACAGGAATTCCATCATCGTGACAGTTACATTGTGGACGTTTTTCACAAGGATTCTCAACTGGTTCTTCATTAGCTATCTTAATCGGTTCTTTATTAGTGATAACATGAAATTTAAAATCATACACTAATTCTTTAGCTTTCTTAGTTTCAGCAGAATTCTTTACGATTTCAAAACCTGCTAGGTAATGTTTATGTGCACTACAAGCTTCCTGAATTAATTCATTTTTAAGAATATAATCTGAAAAACTGAAAGAATATTTAAATTCTCCATCTTTAATAACTTCTTTATCACAAAGCTGAGTAGCAAGTTTATCTGAGTTAAACTGGTCATATAACTTAACGAAATGAGAAAGGAAAAGGATCTGATCTTCATCATACAATATGTATGGAGCTGTGAGATCTGACAATTTAACGTGACGAGTGATAATGCTAAAATTGTCAGCTATACCATTAAGAGGATATTTTAATTTTTCGTTTTTCTTATAATAATCCTTCAACATAGATTCACACTTTACATTAATTGTACTATTCTCATCAGTAAATTCAAGTTTATTGAATACTAAATCATTAAGATAAGTGTACAAGTTAAAATCACGAGTTTCGTCGATAACAGCGGAAAGTTTCTTTTTAGCTTCCTTATTTTCATCAGCTTTCTTTGATTGTTTATACATTTCATCAAAAATCATATTTCTTAAACCTCCAATATAAATACATAAATATGATTAATAATCATTACGAAAGTCGATCATATATTAATTAAAAACAAATAAACAAAACAAATGAAACTCTAAAGGAGGTAAAAATATGAGTTTAATATTTGTATTCTTCGCAATGATATTCTGTCATGTTATTGACGATTTCGTTTTACAAGGTAAACTCGCTGATTTAAAACAACGTAAATGGTGGGAAGAAAACTATCCTAATGATAAATACAAATACGACTATGTGATATGTTTGATTCTTCATGCTGCTGAATGGACATTTATGATACTTTTACCTTTAGCATTTTACATTAAATTTAATGTAACTTGGCTATACGTCGTAGGATTTATAATAAACACAATAATTCACGCTATAGTCGACGACATTAAAGCTAATAAAGAATGGTTCTGTCTTGAAGCTGATCAAATAATTCATATTTGTCAGATAATTTTCACATTTACAATATTTTTATTAATTGAAGTGTTAGGAACTAACTAAAAAAGGAACAAGGAGCCCGTAAGCTCCTTGTTCTTGTGAGGTTTAATGACAGACATTGATATTAAAAGAAATTTCAGTACCCGTTATGATTTTCTTTTTATGCAGAATTTATTATCAACGTCACAAATGCCGAATTGACTATAATAACCACAATTTCAAATATGCTAATGTTATAAGGAGAAAAAGGCAACAAAGTCATTTGTGATTTAGTCATAATTGCTTTCGACAAAAGTC
>JAXFTN010000183.1:0-7324 GCA_034176765.1 Bacilli bacterium
AATGAAGTAGTGTTCTCATAAGTTATAGGAAGAAAATGAATAGAAGTTAATTTATTCTTACAATTCTGATCATAAGCATATTGAATATTCACATTAGTTAAAATATTACCGTTTAAATCATAAGAATATGTAGTATTGGAACATACTTATAATTTTTATTCTAACTTTATTGGTTATATAAATGACTATGTAAAATCAAATGGATGACTAAAATAAATCTAGTCGTCTTTTTATTAAATTATTATATAAAACAAATTTTTATAGTAGTTATGACTTTTTTTCTTTTTTAACTTTTCTTATATGAAATATTTTGATAATCTTAAATAGTGTTTATGTTTTGTTTTTTGGGGGATAATTATGAAAAAGATTGCTTTTGATAATGAATACTATTTAAAAATTCAAAGAGAAGAAATTCTAAAACGCATCAATAGTTTTGGAGACAAATTATATCTAGAATTTGGTGGTAAACTTTTTGATGATTTTCATGCATCAAGAGTTTTACCTGGATTTAAACCTGATTCAAAACTACGTATGCTTTTAGGTTTAAAAGATAAAGCAGAAATTGTTATTGTTGTGAATTCTAATGATATAAATACCAATAAGATTCGTAATGATATTGGTATTACTTATCAAGATGAAGTCAATAGACTTATTGATGCTTTCAGTGAAGCTGGTTTATTTGTTAGTAGTGTAGTTCTATCTTTTTATAGTGATACACCTCTAGTAAGTGCTTTTAAAACTAAATTAGAGCGCAATAATATTAAAGTATATAAGCATTATAAAATTAATGGTTACCCTCAAAATATACCTCTTATAGTTTCTGAAGAAGGGCTTGGAAAAAATGAATATATTGAAACAACTAGACCTCTTGTAGTTGTTACAGCACCAGGACCTGCGAGTGGAAAAATGGCAACTTGTCTTTCTCAACTTTATCATGAGAATCAAAAAGGTTTTAGAGCAGGTTATGCAAAATATGAAACTTTTCCTATATGGAACCTTCCTTTAAAGCATCCAGTTAATCTTGCATATGAAGCAGCTACCGTTGAATTAAATGATGTAAATATGATTGATCCATATCATTTAGAAGCTTATGGAAAACTAGCTGTTAATTATAATCGCGATGTAGAAACTTTCCCTTTATTAAAAGCTATTTTTGAAAAGATCTATGGAAAAAGTCCTTATATGTCACCAACAGATATGGGTGTAAATATGGCTGGTTTTGCTATTAAAGATGATGAAGCAGCTATTAAAGCAAGTAAAGACGAGATTATAAGAAGATACTATCAAACACTTAAAAATAATTACTATGGTAAATTTGATGATGAATGTGTTGAAAAAGTAGAAATGCTAATGAATCATTTAGGAATTTCTATTCATGATAGAAAATGTGTTGATGTATGTTTAAAAAAAGCAGAAGAAACAAAGACTCCTTGTGTAGCATTAGAATTGTCAAATGGTAAAGTTATAACCGGAAAAAGATCTATTCTTTTCGGCGCATCAGCTTCTTTATTATTAAATGTGTTAAAGACACTTGGAAAAATTGATGATTCAATTCCTTTAATTTCACCTAATGTTATTGAGCCAATTCAAAAACTTAAAATTCAATCTTTAGGTAATCATAATCCTAGATTACATGCTGAAGAAGTATTAATTGCTTTAGCAATTCAGGCACCAACTAATCCTTTATCTGAAATAGCTTTAAAGCAATTACCTAAGTTAAAAGGATGTCAATTACATTCGTCAGTTATTTTACCTGAAGTTGATTTAAATACTTTTAAGAAATTAGGAGTAGAAGTAACTGAAGAACCTATAAGCTTTGCTAAGAAATTATATAGCAAATAAAATATATTATATTTTATTAAAATTTTTGTGATGTAAGCATTATCATAAAGTAATTTTATGTATAATTCTTGCATTTTTTATTTCTATATGCATAATTTACAATGGCGTTATAAACTAACGATTAGATAGGAGAAACATATTATGGAATTAAAAAAAGAATGGGAAGGATTCACTCCTGGTTTATGGAATCTAGAAATCAATGTTAGAGATTTTATTCAAAAGAATTACACACCTTATGATGGTGATGATAGTTTTTTAGTTGGACCTACTGAAGCAACAAATAAATTATGGGCTCAAGTTATGGATTTAACAGCTCAAGAACGTGCTAAAGGTGGAGTACTTGATATGGATACAGATGTTGTATCAACAATTACTTCTCACGCAGCTGGATACTTAAACAAAGATTTAGAAAAAATTGTTGGTTTCCAAACAGATAAACCATTTAAACGTTCTTTACAAGTTTATGGTGGTATTAGAGTAGCTGAAAAAGCATGTGCTGCTTATGGTTATCAAATCGATCCTCAATTAAAAGAATTTTATACAGTACATAGAAAAACACATAATGCTGGTGTTTTCGATGTATATAATGAAGAAATGAGAGCTTGTAGATCAAGTCATATTATTACCGGTTTACCTGATGCTTATGGACGTGGCAGAATTATCGGTGACTATCGTCGTGTTGCTTTATATGGTGTTGATAGATTAATTGAAAATAAAGAAGCTCAAAAACGTAATACACGTATGGATATGTCTGGAGAAGTAATTAGAGAAAGAGAAGAGTTAAGTGAACAAATTCGTGCTCTTCATGATTTAATTACTCTAGGTGAAATCTATGGCTTTGATTTAAGAAGACCTGCTCAAAATGTTCAAGAAGCAATTCAATGGACATATATGGGTTACTTAGCAGCAGTTAAAGAACAAAACGGTGCTGCTATGTCTTTAGGACGTACTTCAACATTTATTGATATTTATGCTGAACGTGATTTAAAAAATGGTACATTCACAGAAGAACAAATCCAAGAATTTGTTGATCACTTCATTATGAAGTTAAGATGTGTTAAATTCGCACGTACACCTGAATATAATGAATTATTCTCAGGTGACCCAACTTGGGTAACTGAATCAATTGGTGGTGTTGGTATTGATGGACGTCATATGGTTACTAAAATGTCATATCGTTACTTACACACATTAGATAACTTAGGTGCAGCACCAGAACCAAACTTAACAGTACTTTGGTCAAAAAGATTACCTACTAACTTCAAGAAATTCTGTGCTAGAATCTCAATTACTTCATCATCTGTTCAATATGAAAACGATGATTTAATGAGAGTTACTCATGGTGATGATTATGCTATTGCATGTTGTGTTTCATCAATGAGAATTGGTAAGGAAATGCAATTCTTTGGAGCAAGAGCTAATTTAGCTAAATGTTTATTATATGCAATTAACGGTGGTGTTGATGAAGTTTCAAAGAAACAAGTTGGACCAAAATTCCGTCCTATCACATCAGAATATCTTGATTATGATGATGTAATGTCAAAATTTAAAGATATGATGAAATGGTTAGCTGGTGTTTATGTAAATGCATTAAATATTATTCACTATATGCACGATAAATATTGCTATGAAAAAATCCAAATGGCTCTTCATGATCGTAAAGTAACAAGATGGTTTGCAACAGGTATTGCTGGTTTATCAGTTGTTGCTGACTCTTTAAGTGCTATTAAATATGCTAAAGTAAAAACTATTCGTGATGAAACAGGTTTAGTTGTTGATTATGAAGTAGAAGGCGACTTCCCTAAATATGGTAATGATGATGATAGAGTTGATATGATTGCACATGATATTGTCCATATCTTCATGAATTATGTAAGAGGACACCACACATATCGTCGTGGTATTCCTACAACTTCAATTTTAACTATTACATCAAATATTGTATATGGTAAGGCAACAGGCTCTACTCCAGATGGTCGTAAAGCAGGTCAACCTTTTGCACCTGGAGCTAATCCAATGCATGGTCGTGATAGTCATGGTGCCATTGCATCATTATCTTCAGTATCAAAACTTCCATGGAGAGATGCTCAAGATGGTATTTCTAATACATTCTCAATTGTTCCAAATGCTTTAGGAAAAGATGATCAAGTATTTGCTGGTGATTTAGAGGTTGAGTTAGATGGATTTAAAGAAGAATAATAAAATTGAAGATCAAGAAATTGAAAATCTAGTTGATTATATTGATGATTTTATGTCCAGAAAAAATGCAGGGCATATTAATATCACTGTTAATACAAAAGGTGGTATAAATAAAGATGAGCTCTTTGTTGATAACACTGGAGGCTGTGTTAACGGTGCATGCAAGGCTCCAACTCTATTTGATGGAGTTGAAGATGACTATAAGGAGGAATAATTTATGGAAGATAAAAAAGTAAATGCTCAACAAATCGATAACTTAGTTAACTTACTAGATGGTTATGTTGAAAAAGGTGGTCACCACTTAAATGTTAATGTTTTCACTCGTGAAACATTATTAGATGCTCAAGCTCATCCTGAAAAGTATCCACAATTAACTGTAAGAGTATCTGGATATGCTGTAAATTTTGTTAAGCTTACAAAAGCTCAACAAGATGAAGTTATTTCACGTACTTTCCATACATCATTCTAATTGTGATAGGTTTAATACATTCTATCGAAACTTTTGGGACAGTTGATGGTCCTGGAACTCGATTTGTCGTATTTTTAAAAGGATGTCCTATGAGGTGCCTTTATTGTCATAACCCTGATACTTGGTCAAGTGAAGGTGGCTTTAAAATGGACAGTGAATCTATTTTAAAACAGTATGATCAAAATAAAGTTTTTTATAGTAATGGTGGTATCACTTTAACGGGTGGAGAACCTCTTTTACAAATAGATTTTGTAATTGATTTATTTAAAAAATGTAAAGAAAAAGGTATTCATACTTGTTTAGATACATCTGGTATTACTTTTAATCCTGAACATCTAGAAAAGTTTGATGAACTAATTAAATATGTTGATTTAGTAATGCTAGATATCAAACATATCGATAACGAGAAACATATTAATTTAACAAGTAAGCCAAATGAAAATATCTTAAAATTCGCTAAATATTTAGATAAAAACAATATCATGATGTATATACGTCATGTAGTTGTTGAAGGATATACAGATGATCCATTTTATCTAAAAAAGCTTGGTAATTTCATAGGTACTCTTAAAAATGTTAAAGCTTTAGATGTCTTACCATATCACGATATGGCAAAGGCTAAATATAAAGAATTAGGTATTGAATATAAATTAAGTAACCTAAAAGCTTTAACTAAAGAAAAAGCTATTGAAGCCAAAAAACACATATTAAGTGGGATTTTAGAAACAAAAAATAAACACCAATAGATTGCTCTATTGGTGTTTTTGTTTATTCGATGACAAGTTGGTTATCTTTATAATCAAGAGTGTATTTCTTGTCTGTTTTTAATGTATTCCTTAAGATAGCGTCAGCCACAAAAGTTTCTATATTGTTTTGAATGAATCGCTTGATTGGTCGTGCACCGAATTCTTCATCATAAGAAGAATCTATAATATATTGTTTTAAAGATTGACTAAAATCAAGTAAGTAGTAATTTTCTTTTAATCTGTTTGTTAATTGATTTAGCATCTTATCAACAATTTTAATTTGCATATCTTTTGATAGTGGATTAAAGTATATAATTTCATCAATACGATTTAAGAATTCTGGTTTAAATGTTTTTCTTAATAATGCTGTTGCTTCTTCAGGATGACCTTCTAAAATAGATTGAGAACCTAAGTTAGAAGTCATAATGATAATTGTATTTTTGAAGTCGACAACAACACCTTGAGAATCGGTTAATCGACCATCATCAAGTATTTGAAGTAATACATTGAAAATTTGAGGATGTGCTTTTTCAATTTCATCAAATAATACAATTGAATAAGGATTACGTTTTACAGGTTCTGTTAATTGGCCACCTTCTTCAAAACCAACATAACCTGGTGGAGAACCAATTAATCTAGTGAAGGTAAAGTCTTCCATATATTCAGACATATCTAAACGTATAATATGACTTTCAGAATCAAATAATGCTTCAGCTAAAGCTTTTGCAACTTCAGTTTTACCAACTCCAGTAGGACCCATAAATAGGAACGAACCGATTGGTCTATTTTCATCTTTAATGCCTGCACGTTGTCTTAAAATAGCATCGGAAACAAGTTTTATAGCATCATCTTGACCAACAACTCTTTTTGCAAGGGTGTCTTTTAATGACAATACTTTTTCTTTATCACCTTTTAAGATTTTACTTACAGGAATATTAGTATTTTTAGAAATTATTTTTGCAATTTCTTCTTCATCTACTACTTCACTGATAATATGATTTGATTTATTAAGTTGTTCTATAGCTGATAATCTTTTTTCGAGTTCAGGAATTTCTTTATATTGAAGTTCACTAGCTTTACGATAATCGGAATTAGTTAAAGCACTATTAAGTTCAAAACGTTTATTATCAAGTTTGATTTTGATATCTTTTTGCTCTTTGATTTTATTTTTTTCGCTTTCCCATTCTTTAACTAATTTTTCATGTTCTTCGTAAGTTTTACTTAATTCAACTTCAAGATTTTCAAGACGCTTTTTAGATGAAGGATCATCTTCTTTTGAAAGAGCAACTTTTTCGATTTGAAGTTGTTTAATCTTACGATTTAATTCTTCAACTTCAAAAGGGCTAGATTCGATATCGACTCTTATTGAAGCACATGCTTGGTCTACTAGATCAATAGCTTTATCAGGTAAATACCTATTTGTAATATATCTATTAGATAGTGTTGCTGCAGCGATTAAAGCCTCATCAGTAATCTTTACACCATGATGTGTCTCAAATCTTTCTTTAATACCTCTTAAAATAGAAATAGTATCAGCTACAGTTGGTTCACCGACCATAACAGGTTGGAAACGTCTTTCAAGTGCACGATCTTTTTCAATATATTTTTTATATTCTTGTAAAGTTGTTGCACCAATACAGTTAATTTCTCCTCGAGCTAACATTGGTTTTAACATATTGGATGCGTCAAGAGCACCACTTGTTCGACCAGCTCCGACAATAAGGTGAATTTCATCAATAAACAAAATAATTTCACCTTTACTATCTTTAACTTTATTTAAGACATCTTTTAGTCTTTCTTCGAATTCACCTTGATATTTAGCACCAGCAACAAGAGCACCCATATCTAGTTCAAAAATCTTTTTCTTTTTGAGTGACGTTGGTACATCATCTTTTTCAATACGTTGAGCTAAACCTTCAATAATTGCTGTTTTACCTACAACTTGTTCACATTGCATAAAGACTTTGTTTTTGGTTTTACGAGCTAATACTTCATTTACTTTTCGTATTTACTCATTTCGGCCAATAACAGGGTCTATTTTGTTTTTCGCTACATCTTCCTTAAGGAT
>JAXFTN010000184.1:0-3395 GCA_034176765.1 Bacilli bacterium
AATGACTTTGGTGATTCTAATATCAATTTTTTATTAAGATGTTATGTGTTAAATGAAAATTATTTTGATGTGAAAAATAATTTAAATGAACTTATTTATGGAGTGCTTAAAAGGAATAATATTTCTATTGACTATAATCAATTAGATATAAGAGTAACTAAAGAGGGCAAGTTATGAATATAAAATATATAACACTATCTAGTAACTTATATTCAACAGGAGAAATAATTTTTTGGTACATAGCTTTTTTAGTTTCTTTAGTTGTTTTTATTATTTTTATTAAATTTGGTGGATCTAATAAAAAAATTATCAAAAATAATAAGGTAAAAGTAGAAAAGATATTGACTAGTATAAATAGTAAAATTGAAAATAATAAACCTTTTCTAATCAAAGAAAACTATTCGTTAATTCGTATATTAAAGAAACTTGAAAATAATTTAGAAACATTGAATGCATCAAGTAGAATTGCTGAAATTGATAAAGTTATAGATCACATTAAACAAATTTTAAAAATGCTTAAGCTTTATTCTAATTTGGATGATAAATTAGTAGTTAATGGACTTATAAAAATTAGAGATGAACTTCTTAAAATAGTTGATGAGCTTAATTCCATTTTATTATTAATTAAAATATAAACTAAAGAGATGGTTATCTAAAGATAACCATCTTTCTTCGTTTTATGAATAATAAAAAGTAATAAATCATAAAACAAAATGAGGTGATAATTTTGTTACGCGATATAATTGTTAAAACTTTAGTAGGCAAAGGAAAATGTCAAAATGTAGATAAGCTTATTTTAAAACTACCTGAAGTTGCCTCTAAAACACTTGGATGTTGGATTATCAATAATACTTATGAAACTTCTTACAAAGAGGAAGAAGTTTATATTAAAGGTAAATATGATGTTCAATTATGGTATGCCATAAATGATGATAAAAAAACAAATGTTTATTACAAAACAATACCATATGAAAGTAGTTTTGTTATGTCTTGGCGTAATTTGAAAAAAGTAAATGATGATATGTTTTTAAAAGTGTATGTAATAAAATATCCTACTCCTATATTTATGGAACTTAAAAATGAAACCGAAGTTGAAATTAAAATAGAAAGTTCATATGTAGTTGAATCATATAAAGATGCCGTAATAACGGTTGATAGTAAAAATGAAGAAAATGATGATAGTGAAATAATTGATGATTTAATTATGAATATAAATCCAAATTATATTGAGAATAAAGAATAGTATAAAATGACATTATGTTTAATAACATAATGTTTTTGTTTTTTTTGAAAAATATTTTGTCTCTTATGATATAATTAAATCTGAAGATTTAAAAGGAGTTAATTATGAAGCAAAAGTATTCACCAATGATTATGCAATATTTGTCTATAAAAGAAGACTATCAAGACACTTTAATTTTATTTCGTCTTGGTGATTTTTATGAACTCTTTTTTGATGATGCTATCGTAGCTTCTAAAGAACTTCAATTAACTTTAACAGGTAAAAATGCAGGTGTAGAGGAACGTGTTCCTATGTGTGGAGTTCCTTATCATGCTATTCAATCATATATTAAGAAATTAATTAGTAAAGGTTATAAAGTTGGTATCGTAGAGCAAACTGAAGACCCAAGTAAAGCAAAAGGTATTGTTAAACGTGACGTTGTACAAATTATTACTCCAGGGGCTTTTATGGATTTATCAGATGATGATAATAATTATATTGTTGCTATCGATGAAACTGATTTTAATTATGTATTAAGTTATGCAGATTTATCTACAGGTGAAGTAGGTGTTTTAAACGTTGAAAAAAATATTACTTCATTAATAAATGAAATTGATGGTTTATCTACTAGAGAAATAGTTTTAAAATCGGACTTTGATAAAAAAGTTATGCTTCAAATATTAGAAAAAAGATCAATTCTTATTTCACGCGAAGATGATGATTCCATAGCCATTGAAGATGAATACGTATTATCAGGTGTTAATGATTTGTTTCAAATGCGCTGTATTGCTCGTTTAATTAATTATTTAAAGCGCACTCAAAAAAGAGATATAGATTATTTACAAGAAGCAAAAGTTATAAGATCTAATAAAATTTTAGTGATTGATTCTTCTTCTAGATATAATCTTGAATTAACTCGTACAATAAGAAGTGAAGACAAATATGGATCATTATTTTGGCTTCTTGACTCCACTAAAACAGCTATGGGCCGTCGCTTATTAAAGACATGGATTACAAAACCATCTAGTGATTTAGAAGAAATATTACGTCGTCAAAATATTGTTACTACATTTATTGTGAACTTTTTATCAAGAGAGGATATTAAATCATTACTTGATGAAGTTTATGATTTAGAAAGATTAATAGCACGTATTTGTTATGGTAATGCCAATGCTAGAGATTTACTTCAATTGAAGAATTCTTTAGTTGTAGTTCCATCTTTAAAAGAAAAACTTTTATCACTTAATAATGGTTATATTGATGAAATTGTTTCGCAAATGGATTCTTTAGAAAGTGTAACTAATATTATTGAACACGCAATTGATGAAGATGCACCTATTACAATTAAAGAGGGTCATATTTTTAAACGTGGATATAATGAAGAACTTGATGAAATTATTGAACTAACAAGTGGTGGAAAAAATTGGATAAGTGAATTAGAAGCTAAAGAAAGAGAAAGAACAGGGATTAAAACTTTAAAAGTAGGATATAATCGTAACTTTGGATATTACATTGAAGTTTCTAAAGGTGCTTTAGACCAAGTTAAAGATGAATATGGCTACATTAGACGTCAAACAACTATTAATGGAGAACGTTTTATTACTCCTGAATTAAAAGAAAAAGAGACTTTTATTTTATCTGGCGATGAAAAAAGAATGCAACTCGAATATGATTTATTTGTTAATTTAAGAGATTCGATTAAAACTAAAACAAGTATAATTCAAAAACTTGCAAATCAAATATCTATAATAGATGTCTTAATATCTTTAGCTACAATTTCATCAACTCCTGGATATGTTTGTCCTAAATTCAATGATAATAGAGTAATCGATATTAAAGATGGAAAACATCCGGTTATTGATAAAGTAATGAAGAATTCTTCTTTCGTATCTAATGATATTTTAATGGATGAAAAAACAGATATTTTATTAATTACAGGACCTAATATGGGTGGAAAATCTACTTATATGCGTCAATTATCAATAATAGTAATACTTGCACAAATTGGATGTTATGTTCCTGCTACATATTGTGAATTACCGATATTTGATCGTATTTTTACTCGTATTGGAGCAAGTGATGATTTAGTTTCTGGTCAATCTACATTTATGGTTGAAATGAGTGAAACAAATAATGCCTTAATGCATGCTACTTCAAAATCTTTATTAATTTT
>JAXFTN010000185.1:0-8189 GCA_034176765.1 Bacilli bacterium
ATAAAAATAGCTATAAAATTTAAAAACTTTAATTGCTTTAGTTCTTTTTTTATGTTTTCTTTATTTATTTTCATACAACAAAAGCCTCCTCTAAATTCTAGATTTGAAACATATAATACTACGCCGTTGATAGCATTTGTATTCATAAAAAACTTTATGTGAAAAGGTGCTATTTATTATATATTAACATATTATTTGATTTAGAAGAATTTTATTTAACTATATAAGAATAGAAAAAACTTTATATTATAAAAATATGAAAAACATTTGCAAATTTTGCAAATGTTTTATTATTAATCAATTAGTTTTTTAATAACAAATGATAATATAGTTAGCGTTTATTTATTAAACATTGTACTAGTAAAAGTAATTTCTGAACTAGATACATTAATTTCTTTATTATTAAATAAAACCTTTAATGAATTGTCATCATTAATATCTAATACTCTTACTAATTGTTCTTCATTATTAATAAGACAATATACTTCTTTATTCTTTAAATAATTATTTTTTCTTACTATATCTAAATAACTATAATTGTTATTTTTGATTTCCATTAGCATCTTGTAAATGTATTTATATACTGTAGTAGCCACTTCTTTAATACTATAAATTTTATTAGTTACTTCATAAAGAGATGTCGCTTTACTAGCTAAGTCTGTATCTTTAAAATTAGAATTAACATTAATTCCAATACCGATAATTAAAGCTTCTATTCCTTCATTATATGAAACACTTTCTAGAAGCATACCCGATATTTTTTTATCATTTACATAAACATCGTTTGGCCATTTAATAGATACATTTTTTATATTTAATTCTAATAAAGTATTAAAAACACATACTGCACTAGCAAGTGAAAAATTAGCATATTTGTTCACTAAATTTTTATCTTTAATAAGTAAAGAAAACATTAAATTTTCATTTTTATTGTTCATCCATTTACGATTCATTCTACCATGTCCGCTTGTCTGTAAAGAGGCACTAACCAGAGTCAAATCATCTAAATCTTGATAGTTTCTTTTTAAATAGGATGAAGTCGAATCAATCTCTTCGAAATGTAAATAATTAAATTCTTTCATATTAATCCTCAAAAAAAGTCTAGCATTCATTTGCTAGACTTAAATATAAATCATTATAAGAATAATAGCAATAAGATACCTGCCGCAACAGCACTACCAATAACACCGGCAACATTAGGTCCCATAGCGTGCATTAATAAGAAATTACTTGGATCTTCTTCCTTACCTACTTTTTGAACTACTCTAGCAGCCATAGGTACAGCAGAAACTCCAGCAGCACCAATCATTGGATTGACTTTACCTTTTGTTAATACACACATTAATTTACCACCTAATACACCAAATGCAGTAGCAACAATAAATGCAACAATACCTAAACCAAAGATATATAATGTTTGTACAGTTAAGAATGTTTCAGCAGATGCTGTAGCACCAACACAAACACCCAATAATACTGTAATAATATACATGAATGTATTACCTAAAACTTCTGTAATCTTAGGTGCAACTCCAGATTCTTTAATTAAGTTACCTAACATTAAACAACCAATTAAAGGAGCACATGAAGGAACTAATAATGTGACTACGATAGTAACAATAATTGGAAAGAGAATTTTTTCTTTTTTAGAAACTTCTCTAACTTGTTCCATTTTAATTTGTCTTTCTTTTTTAGTTGTTAATAACTTGATAACTGGTGGAAGAATAACTGGAACTAAAGCCATATAAGAATATGCAGCAATAGAAATTGATCCTAATAATTCAGGAGCAAGTTTTGATGTAACTAAAATAGCTGTAGGACCATCTGCTCCACCAATAATTCCAATAGAAGCCGCAGCTTTTGCATCAAATCCTAATGCGATTGCTCCAATAAATGTAATAAAAATACCTATTTGAGCAGCAGCACCAAGTAACATTGTTTTCTTATTAGCAATAAGAGGTCCAAAGTCTGTTGTAGCACCAATACATAAGAAAATTAAACAAGGATAAATTCCCCACTTAACTCCATAATATAAATATCCGATTAATCCAGAATATTTATATTCTGCAGGAATTCCATCAACACCAGTTCCTTCGACTAACGTTTTAACAAAAATTTGATCTTTAACACCTGGAATATTTACAAGTAACATACCAAAGGCGATTGGTAATAATAAATATGGCTCAAATTGTTTTTTAATTGCTAAGAACAATAGAACACATGCAATAGCTATCATGATGAGGTATTTCCATCCACCCTCAGCAAAGAAGCCAGCGATTCCAGATTCTTTAAAGAAATTTTCTAGTAATTCTAGAATTTTGTTCATAATATTACCTATTTAATTTTAAGTAATAATTGTTTTGTAGTAACTTGTTGTCCTTTTGAAACAATAACTTCTACTACTTCACCATCAGATGGAGAATTAACTTCATTTTCAAGTTTCATAGCTTCAATTAATAAAAGAACATCGCCTTTTTTTACTTTGTCGCCAACTTTTACTTTTACATCAATTACATTACCTTGAATAGGTGCAACAACTTCAACTAGATTTGTTGATGAACTTGATGAAGCTTTTTTTGATGTTTCTTTTTTAGGAGCTTCTTTTGTTTTAACTTCACTTGGAGTAGCTGATTCAGTTTTTACTTCATCTACTGATTCAAGTTGAACTTCATAAGTTTTTCCATTAACTTTAACTTTATAAATTTTCATAACGTTCTCCTTAATCAATTCTCTTGATACTAATTAAATTAGAATCTTTATGAGTTTCATTTTCAAATTCGATTGTTGCAACTAATAAAGCAACAACAGCATCTTGATCCTCGTCCAAAATTTTATTTTCAGCACGTGGCATAATATTTGTTTTTGCATCAATTGCATTCATAGCTTTACTGAATCCACCTGTAATTAAAATAATTACAAGTAATACAACAAAGACTAATATGATTGAAATTAAAGCAATTAACAGAGCATCACCGATATTAATATCAGCAGGATAAAGTGATAATGTTTTCATTTAATCACCTCTTAAACTGAAACCTTAATCTTTTTAGGTTTACGGTCTTCATTTCTTTGAGTAATATATTTAATTGCAACATCACCAAATAAAGCAATACTTAATACATCTTCATCTGATTGTGCAATATCAGCATATTTTTTCTTTAAAGCTTTAAATTCTGGTTTTAAATCATCAGCAGGTCTATGAGTAATAACTTCATCGTCCCCTATAATTTTGTGGCGAATTTCTTCATTTACTGGAGCAGGTGATTTACCATAGTTACCATGTAAATATTCGTTAATTTCTTTTGGTACCATTTTATAGCGTTCTCCAGAAATAACATTTAAAACAGCTTGCGTACCGACCATTTGTGAAAGTGGAGTAACAAGTGGTGGATAGCCCATGTCTTTTCTTACTTCAGGAACTTCTTTTAAAACTTCATCTAATTTATCCAAAGCATTTTGTTGTTTTAATTGAGATATTAAATTAGATAACATTCCTCCTGGAACTTGATACTTCAAAATATTAGGATTGCAAGATAGAACTTTTGGATTTAACATACCATTTTCTAAATATTTAGCTTTTACTGTAGCTAACTTAGAAGCTGCTTTATCTAATAAATCAGCATCTAGTTTTGGATCATATTCTGTTCCACGTAAAGCATAATTAATTGATTCAGTACATGGTTGGGAAGTGCCTCCAGATAAAGGTGATAAAGCTGTATCAATAATATCTACCCCTGCTTGGATAGCGCGTAAATAAGTCATTTCCATTAATCCACCAGTACAATGTGAATGAAGTTCAATAGGCAATTTTGTATTTGCTTTCATTTGTGTAATTAAATTGTATGCATCTTCTGGTAATAAAACACCAGCCATATCTTTAATACAAATTGAGTCAGCACCCATCTTTTCAACTTCTTTAGCAAGTTCAACATAATATTCAACTGTATGTACAGGACTTGTTGTATAGCTTAATGCAATTTGACATTCGCCACCATATTTTTTAGTAGCATCTACTGCACACTTTAAATTTCTTAAGTCATTTAAGGCATCAAAAATACGAATAATATCAATACCATTTTGAATTGATTTTTGAACAAATTTTTCAACAACATCATCAGAGTAATGTCTATAACCTAAAATGTTTTGACCACGGAATAACATTTGTAATTTTGTATTTTTACATACTTTCTTAATCTTACGTAATCTTTCCCATGGATCCTCATTTAAAAATCTTAAACAAGCATCAAATGTTGCTCCTCCCCAAACCTCTAATGCATAATAGCCTGCTTTATCTAATTCTTTTAAAGCAAGTAGTACTTCATCAGTTGTCATACGAGTAGCAAATAATGATTGATGGCCGTCTCTTAGAGCTGTTTCAACAACTTTGACTCCCATTAATTTCATCTCCTGTTAATTATTTAGTTGGTTTTTTTGTAGATTTTTTGGAAGCTGCTTTTTTTGCTGGAGCTGCTTTTTTTGGTTCGCTAATTTTCATTTCACTACCAACTTTTTTAAGTGCATCTAAAGCTTCTTTAGGTAAAGCGTTATATGCGTCTAAATCTTTAACAAATTTATAACGATCTTCCATACGAGCTTTTACATCTTTACAATAAGCTACATCTTTAAAGTTTGGTTCATAACCTTCGATTGGTAAATATTCTAATGATGAGAATGGACCAAATTTAACAAATTTAGCTTTTTCATTTACGATATCTTCAATTAATCCTAATGTAACAGCTGGTGTAACTTTTTTATCTCCGAAGAAACCAGTGTTAATAATATAGCAGTCAACATTGAAATTTTTATTTTCAAATAATGCTTTGAATGATTCAAAGTCACGTGCTAATGGATATAATCTAAATGGATTTGCATAAGGAACAATAACTAGTTTATTTGGATCTTCTCCTGGTACATACTCAGCTGTTGTACGTTTTGTAGCTAAAGTAGCGCCCATTGCAGAAGCAAGAGCTGGATCATTTACTTTAACAACAGGTGGTAAAGTAGCATCTTTCATAATCCAGAAAATTGCATCAGTTGATTTATCAAATTTATATTCACGGTTCATAGCAGCAAATTTAGATTTAACTGTACGACCATTACCATTTAAAATATCTTGAGTAACAGGAACAACTTTACCTTCATCATTAACTGTTGCACCACAGTTTTGAATAGTTAAGAAATATTTTGATTGTTCTCTAGTTAATGGGTAGTCTTGAGTTTTATCGAAATATGATGGTTCTAATGAAACAGATGAACCATCAGTATTATTAATAATGAATGCATCGTCATGTAAAACTGTTGTATTCATTTTACCATTATGGTCACTTAAAGTAATTGTTGATTTACCAGATCCTGAAAGGCCAAATACAGAAATGACTTTTTCTTTACCGCCTTCAAGATTAAATCTCTTTTGACCACCATGACATGCAGTATAGCCTTGACGTTGTGCAATTGACCAACCTAGTGTCAATGTACCTTTTTTATGTTCTCCAAAGTATCTCATACCAAGTAAACATGCACAGTTATAATCTGGATCAAATAATGCTAATCCATCTGGATAATCAGCTGTTTTACAATCTGGATCTGAATAGATAAAGACGTCGCCTTCATCAATTAGTTTTGATTTTGCGTATAATTTATTTGATGCTGCATCAGCTATTTGGAAATTTAATAACCATGAATAAAGTGTATTTTCAAATCCTTGTGGGATAAGTAAATGTGCTTTAACCATAAAATCAGCATCTAAGCCAATATAAGCTGTTGCGTGATACATTGTCTTACGGCAACTGTTAAATAAAACTTCACGAACTTGACCAGCATATTTTTCACGTGTTTCATCATTAGCAATGCGACGTAAACGTGCTTGACGACCTGTGATGAAACCATCGTTAAATAATAAAACTTTTGCATCAGCAGGTAAACCCAATTCTTTTGCTTTGACAACAGGCATATCTGTAACAATTGTTCCAGGACAATTCTTTGCTAACTCATAAGCTTGTCTTAAGGAAGTTACTTCAATAACATTGTTGCGATAAAAAGCAGATTCGATTGTTGATCTTAACTTGCTGTAAATTTTAGGACTTGCTGTTCCTATTTCTTTGTTTGGTAAATTACTTTTTGTAGCCATATCTTTCTCCTCCTAGCATATGTGAATGATTAATAAATTAATCCTACAAATTTAAAGAAAATAATTCGATATTGATAATACAAATGTGTTTTCTTTTTCATTGATTTTCGTTAATTTATGAAAAATCGAAAATCAAAACCATAATAACATTTTTACATATAGAATACAACTGCCACGAGCACAAAAATAAGCAATTAATTACTGATATTAAATTCAAATTCATACCTATTGTTTGACACATTTCACAGTATGTAAAGATTACCTGTTATTAATAAGAATAAAATTATATGTATTTATATGTATTTTGAAATTAATAATAAAAACAAACAAAAAGTTAATCTCACTATCGAGATTAACTTTTTTATCCATTGCATTTAGCCATTGCTTTATCAAAGCCCTCTTTTAAAGTGACTTTTAAAGCATTAACAGCTTTATCAATAGCTTGATCAATTAAGATAGCTTCATCACCTGTAGGAACCCCAAGAACATAATCAACAGTATTAAATCTTGGTTCTCCTATGCCGATACGAATCCTTTTTATTTCAGAAGTACCCAATAAATCTATAATATTTTGAATTCCTTTTTGTCCTCCGCTACTTCCACTAGGACGCATTCTCATTTTTCCAGGAGGTAATGCAAGATCATCATAAACAACGATTAAATCTTTAACATCTATTTTAAAATATGACATCAATGCTTTTACTGATTGCCCTGATAAGTTCATATATGTATATGGTTTTAAAATAAATATATCTTCACCTTGATATTTAAAGCGACCATATACTCCTTTGAAATCTTCTTTATCTACATCAATATTTAATTCATCGCATAATCTATCTATAGTCATAAAACCCATATTATGACGAGTTTTAGCATATTCTTTTCCAGGATTACCTAAACCAACAATTAATTTCATAATAATTAATCACCCCATGCGAGCATATTATATCATATAAAGTACTTTTTGAAATGAACATTGTGAAAAAGAACAATCCTTATGTATATGCATTAATTCTTTTATCTTTAACACTAATAAGCCAAATGTTTACTAATTATAATTATTCTTACTTTGTCGATGATATGGCTTTAATCACTTTAAAACAAGCTTCTTTTGCTAAAATGATTTTTATTGTTTTCGATGGAGTTAATGATGTGATTTTTGGTGTTCTTTCTGATAAAGCAAAACATAAAAATATCTCACGTTGTAAATGGATGATGTATACCCTACCTTTTTATTGTTTTGCTTTAATTTTTACATATGCAATTAATAAAAACATTTCCTTAAGTAATTTACAATTTTTTATATATTATATTTTAATTACAGTTTTATTTGATGTTTTTTCATCGATTATGTTTGTTAATTATAATGCATTATTTACTAATCTATATACTGAAGAGCAAGAAAGAAATAAAGTGTCTTCTTTAATGCATATTTTTGAAATCATTGGAATTGGAATTATTTTTATTATCGGGCCCATACTTAAGGAAAGTGTGGGTTATCTAAAAACTAGTTATTTAATTTCGTTAATTGTTATTATTATTTTTTATATATCTTTTTTATCAATAAAAGAAAAAGAAGAAGTATTTGATAATAAAAATAATAAAAATTTCTCATTCATAAAAGTTTTTAAAAAATTATGTAGAAACAAAAAATTTATTAGTTATATTTTAACTACTTCATCTTTTTTAACGATTTTAGGAACTCTAGTTACTATACTTCCTTTTGTTGTTAAATACATTTTAAAAATTAATGCATACGAGCAAGCAATATTAACAGTCGTAGCTTGTCTTTTAATCTTATTTTCAATCAAATTATTTTCTTATTTAATAAATAGATATGGATTTAAAAGAATCTATAAGATTTCATTTATTCTTTTTCCAATAGTCGTTATCATTTTAAGTCTATCGTTTTCTTTTTCCTCCGCTTTAATTTTTATTATATTATGTTGCCCATTTTTAGGAGGCTTTTTCATTTTTCCTGATTTAATAATTTCACGAATTATTGATGAAGAAAAAAAGAACCATGACCAATGTATAACTGGATTTATTTTATCAATATCAA
>JAXFTN010000186.1:0-1231 GCA_034176765.1 Bacilli bacterium
CTCTGGCTGCGCAGCAGGTCGTCCTTGTCCCGCATATAGACGGCCATGTCCTCATCCCAGCCGAGCCAGCCGGGCTGTCCCCGGCGATCCTCCACGTCATAGTGCTCCGTGATATAGCGGCCCAGATAGTCCGTCACCTTCCTTGCGCCGGAGGCGTTGAGGTGTGCGCGCGCGTCCATGCAGTCCACGGCGTAATCCACGGTGTCATCCTGGCTCACAAAGTCGATGTAGCCCACGCCGTATTCCTCCGCGATGTAGCGCACGGCATTGGCAGCCATCTGCTCCTCCTCCGAGGCGATATACGGCAGGTGAACGAGCAGCACCTCAATCCCCCTGCCCGCGCACTCGTCGAGGATGCGGCGCAGATACTCATAGCCCCAGCCGCCGCCCTCATCCGCCCTTCCCTCGTCGATGAGGTCGTAATCCCGCGCGTCCGCCACGCCCGTGCCGGTCTCCGCGCCCTTCTGCCGGTTGAGCGCATAGCCGCCAAAATCCGACGTGCTCAGCTCACTCCAGCGGCTGTGGTACTTGCCCAGCGTGAAGAGATATTCCCATTTCATATCCACGTAGCGCACGCCGCTGTCGTCCACGGCATAGGGGTCATCCATCAGGTCATTGACGGCGCGCAGCTTCGTCAGCGTCAGCGGATAGCAGTCCAGCGCCGTATGCACGTCGCTGCTGCTGCCGGAGAGCTTGTAGCTCTTTTCCACGTCCTTCACGCCGACGACCACCAGCCGGGGCGAGGCCGTCTCCAGCGCGTTCATCAGCGTCCAGAAGGTCACAGGCAGCGTGTTGCCGTAGCTGGCGAGGTTATAGGCGGCGATGCCGTAGTCCTGCCACAGCTCCATCGGGAAGATGCCGTTGACGACCAGGCTGTCCCCGATGAACAGCACGTCGTAGTCCTCCGGCTCGCTGAGGAAGGGCTCAAAGCGGGTGCGGCTCGCCTTGCGCTCCACCACGCGGGAGACGACGGCCAGCGTCCCCAGCAGCAGCGCGAAAAACAGCGCGCCCGTCAGCGCACGCCGCAGCGTGTTCATTCGTCTCTTCATAGCTTTCCCCCATCAGAGCTGGTAGTAGATGAATGTCGCCTCGTCAAAGCCCGAGCCCCATATGCCCAGCAGCAGCACGGCTACCACCGCGCCGATGATGAGAGCCCAGCGCAGCGGCAGCGGGCGCGAGAGCACCCAGCCGCGCAGATCCCTGCCGCGCTCCTGTGCCAGCGATGCGGCAA
>JAXFTN010000187.1:0-1759 GCA_034176765.1 Bacilli bacterium
GGAGTTGATATTACAAAATTAAATAGTAAAGACATTATTACATATCGAAGACATGATATTGGATTTGTTTTTCAATTCTATAATTTAGTACAAAACTTAACAGCACTTGAAAATGTAGAACTTGCTGTTCAATTATGCAAGGATCATCTTGAGCCTTCAGAAATTTTATCAAAAGTTGGGTTAAGTGATCGTATTAATAATTTCCCTTCTCAATTATCTGGTGGAGAGCAACAACGTGTTGCTATTGCTCGAGCATTAGCAAAAAATCCAAAGCTTTTATTATGTGACGAACCTACTGGTGCTTTAGATTATAAAACTGGAAAACAAATCTTAAAATTATTAGAAGAAACATCAAAAAACGAGAATATGACTGTAATTATTATTACTCATAATAGTGCAATAGCTCCTATGGCACATAAGGTAATTAAATTTAAAAATGGTGGTGTAGAAGATATCATTATAAATGATAAGCCAACTTCTATTGATGATATCGAGTGGTAGTATGAAAAATAGGATAGTTACTAATAGTTATAGAACTATAAATAAAAATAGAGCTCGTTTTTGCTCATTAATGATGATGAGTTTTTTAGGAACATTTACATATTCCGGAATTAATAATACTGCTCCAGATTTTAAATATTCTATCGATAAATATTATGATACTCATAATCATTATGATATTAAAATTCAAAGTGATATGGGTATGTCATTAAATGATGTATCTTATATTAAAGATATTGATGGTGTTTTAGATGTTGAAGGTAGTCATTCAGTTGATTGTATGATTAGCTTAGCTAAAGGAGAAACAGTAATAAATGTATCTTCTTTAACAAGTTATATTAATACTGTTGAAATAATAGAAGGTCGTCTTCCTACTTCAAATAATGAGATTGTTGTAGAAGAAAAATTTTTAACTAACAACGAAATTGAGTTAGGTACTAACATAAGCATAAATTCTAGTAATTTAATAGAAAATACTTATACAATTGTAGGTACTGTAAAAAGTACTTTGTATATAAATAGTCCTGATACAACAAGTGACAGAGGAAATACTTCTATTGGTATCGGTATAATAAATTATTATACATTTGTTACTCCTGAAGCTTTTGATCAAGATTATTTTACATCCATTTATGTAACAGTAGAGGGAGCTAAAGAGCAAGTAACTTCAAGTGAAAATTATAATGAAACTATAGAAAATGTTGTTAAAAATATTGAACTAATTCAAAAAGAAGGAGAAGCTCGTCGAGAACATGAGATTAAAACTCCATTATATGAAGAAGTAGAAGAAGCTGAAGCAAATGGTTTAAATGAATTTGCCTTAGCAAAAAGTACATTAGATGAACAAAAAACTAATTTAGATAAGCTTAATTTATATTTGAAAACTTTAGATCCAACTAGTGAACAATATGCTAGCTTATATGCTCAATATCAAAGTGGATTATTTCAATACAATGCAGCGTATCAAGAATATGAAAAAAGTTATAATAAATTTGTAGTAGAAATTGAACAAGCGTACGATGAAATTAATAATATAAAAACTCCAACGTGGTATATTAATGACCGTAACGATTATACTACTTATCGCGATTTTTTTGATGATGCTCAAAGTGTTGCTAATCTAGGTCAAGTATTCCCTATTGTCTTTTTCATAGTTGCAACACTTATTAGTTTAATTTCAATGAGTCGTTTAGTTGAGGATGAACGTACAGAGATTGGAACTTTAAAATCACTCGGATTTTCAAACATCCAAATTATG
>JAXFTN010000188.1:0-1804 GCA_034176765.1 Bacilli bacterium
AAGATCGTTCGAAAGAGCGGTCTTTTTTCTATATATAGAGAAGAAAAAAATAAAAGATTGCGATTAATTTTGTATTTTTTAAAATTGTTAAGCAACATATTAAGCAAGATTTAAGTAAGATAATTGAGTTTATCTTTTATAGTGTGATATAATAATAATGGAGATGATAACTATGTACCAGCCATCTTTTACTATAACTAATAAGACACTTTCGTTATGCATTTCGATTACTGAAAAAATAGGTCGAATTAATAATTATCAATCATTAAAAAGAATGCCAATTTTAAGAAAAAATAACAAAATAAAATCAATTCATTCTTCATTAGCAATTGAAGCTAATTCGTTATCTCTAATTCAAGTTAAAGATGTTATAGATGGCAAAATAGTAATTGGACCTCAAAAAGAAATACAAGAAGTTAAAAATGCATATAACCTATATAATATGTTTGATAAATTAGATTGCTTTAATGAAAAAGACCTTTTAAAAGCTCACGGAATTTTAACATATTTAATAGATGAAGAATCTGGAAAATATAGAAATCACTCCGAAGGTGTTTTCGATGGTAATAAGGTTATTTTTGTCGCTCCTCCTGAAAATATGGTTCCTACTTTAATGAAAGACCTATTTGAATGGTTAAGAAATGACAAAGAAACTTCTTTATTAATTAAATCATGTGTGTTTCATTATGAATTTTTATTTATACATCCATTTGGTGATGGTAATGGGAGAACCGCAAGATTTTGGCAAAACCTTTTATTAAGTAATTGGAACAATGTTTTTGAATATATTCCTTTAGAATCACAAATTTATAAATATCAAAATGAATATTATAATAAAATTGCTATTTGTCATAAAAACGGTAATTCAAATGAATTTATCGAATTTTTACTTTTAATGATAAATGAAGTTTTAGATGAAGTAATAGTAAATACTCAAAATGAAAGTAGACATATTTCTGAGCAAGTAAATAAATTATTACAAGTTATGGAAGATGATATTCCTTATAGTGCTAACGAATTATTAACACTACTTAATATAAAATCTAAAGAAACATTGAGAGCATCTTATCTTAATCCTGCATTAGAAAATGGGTTGATAAAAATGACTTTGCCAGATAAACCAAATAGTAAGAACCAAAAATATATAAAATAAGTTTTGCTATTAAATAAGTAAGATAAATAACATTAATACCACTTGTTATAAAAGGTGCAAGACAAATAGATAAAACATATTCTATTGTTAAATTTGTTAAAGAAATTTATCAAACCTTTGTAAAATTTAATTTTGCTGCAAATACATCTTTCAACATTATTTTTGATAATGGATAAGAGGTAGATAGTATTATTAAAAACATTTAACTACTAAAACCTAATATTAATTTTCAAGAAGGAAACACTTATTAAAGCAGGATATAAATTATTTTATTATAAAGATGATCGTTCACTAATTTAATTGTACTTCTTTGTTAAAGGTAAAGATTCATTAATTCCTGTAGAAATAAAAGCAAAAGATGGATCTACATCATCACTAAATAATTTAATTACTAAAGATAAATATCAAGATGTTAAATATGGTATTAAATTTGGAGACAAAAATATTGGATTTAATAATAAGTTTTATACATTACCATATTTCCCAATGTTCTTATTAAAAGAATTTATTAAAAGAATTGACTTAAATGAATAATAGATATTCCTAGATACGGTGTGCTGAACTCTTCTTTCTAGTCCTTTTGTAACTTATTTTTGTCGACGCACACAATTTGAGAACATAATCTTTTCTTTCTCGTGGCTTTATAGAACG
>JAXFTN010000189.1:0-1032 GCA_034176765.1 Bacilli bacterium
CGACCACGGAAGCGACAACAGAAGCGACAACGGAAGCGACGACAGAGCCCTCTACGGAAGCACCTGCGGAGGTACCCACTGAAGCGCCTACGGAACCTTCTGCGGAGGTACCCACCGTTCCTGCCGACCCTTCGGTCATTTTCTATGGGATTGTGGTGTGTGATTCCGCGGTCAGCCTCCGCAGCGGCATTGGCCTGCTTGACGATCTGAGATGCGTCTGCGTTCGCTTTTTCAATGATCTGGTTATACTGTACCTGCGCACGGTCCTTCGCCTCGGACACGATCTGGAAAGATTCCTGCTTTGCGTCCTTCAGGGAATTCTCGTACTGCTTTTTCAGTTCGCCTGCAGCGGCGTTCTTTTCGTCCGCCTCGCTCAGGGAAGTCTGAATGATGTTCTTGCGCTTTTCGATCATACCGAGCACCGGCTTGAACAGGAAAACGCGCAGCAGAACCAGCAAAAGCAGCAGGTCGACAACAGTCCAGATGATATGCATATCAATATGTATCATGCTGTTGCCTCCTAATCAAAAGTTATTGAAATATGTATTCAAACAGGATGAAACTTTTGAGAGGCTTAGTGGACCATGATGATGATCATCAGGCCGATGACCAGACCGTAAATTGCGGTTGCTTCTGCCAGGGCGCAGCCCAGGATCAGAGTGGAAGTGATTTTACCGGAAGCCTCGGGCTGACGAGCAACAGCCTCAACAGCCTTGGAAGTAGCGATACCAATACCAATACCGGCACCTGCACCGGTCAGAGCAGCAATACCTGCACCAATAGCGATCATAATAATTTACCCTCCTGAAAATTTTTTGATTGAAATGAATCTTTTTGTTTTGAACTTTGTTATTCCATCCCTTCCTGAATGTACAGTGACGTCAGGAATACAAAGACATAAGCCTGCAGCAGACCATCGAAAATATCAAAGTACATACTGCACGCCAGCGGGAACACGACCGGGATCACCATTTTGATCAGTTCCATAATGATGAATGCACCCAGCACGTTACCGAACAGTCGCATGCACAA
>JAXFTN010000190.1:0-1593 GCA_034176765.1 Bacilli bacterium
ATGTATATCGTCAACATCAAAGCATATTATTACGAAAAGTAGGTGATATAATGAAAAAATCAGTTATCTTAATTATTTCAGTTATTTATATTTTAGCTCTTGTTTTAGTTGGAACTAGTTTAAAACTTGCTGTTTATAATCCAGTTGTCTATGTTACTGACATTGAAGTTTTAAATGAAGATTATATTGAGTATACAGAAGAAAATCAAATTGAAGATTATAAAGGATATATTAAGCAAAAATGGACAGATGGTTTAAAAATTGAATTAAAATGTCGTGCTAAACCATATGATGCTACTAATGTTGCCTTAAATTATGCTTACGATCCTACCGTCACATTTGCTACATTTGAAAATACTTCCGATAACTCATTAATTATAAGTTTTACTAAAGGAGGCGAGGTACCTGTTACTGTACGTGCAGCAGATGGTAGTGGAATTGAAATAACTGTAAATGTGATTGCTCAAAGAAAAATTATTGTTTAGTTTCATAACTTTTTAAAAATTATTCAAATATTTATTATCATTAAAAGTATTATTTATGTATTAGGAGGTTTTTATGAAAAATAAATTATTATTTGCATCTATTTTGATGATGGTTCCTGTAGTCGCATTATCATCATGTGGACCTGATCAAATCATTCAAAATAAAGTGTCAATTTCAGTAAATGGCAGTGCTTCAATCGATATGAATACTGAGACTTTATTAACTGCTGTTGTTGAAAATTTAGATCAATACACAGTTGTATGGTCTTCTTCAAATCGTGAGGTAGCAAGTGTTAATCAATCTGGTATTGTTACTGCTCATAGCGTAACTCAAGATACAAAAGTTACAATCACTGCTACTATCGAAGGTCAATCAGGTGTTAAATTTGATTTTGAATTAACTGTTAAATTTGTAAAAAGTAGTGATGATATTTATGTAAAACAAATTACAATGAATAAAAACTTTGTTGATTATTACACTAACAAAGGCGAAAATACTCAAAATATTGAACAACAATTCAAAGTAATGAATAAGGATTATTTAGTAGGTGATGATAACTTTATTGATTTTAAACCAGTTACTAAGTTTATGAAGTTTAATTCAGTAGGTGAATTAGAAGATTTCAATTATAAAGGTGAATGGATTTATGATTTAACTATTTCTGTTAAAAATGATGATGATACATATTCTGTAGTTGATAATGCATCTTCAACATTAATTGATTCAATAGATTATGTTCATTGTAAGGTTGATTTTAGTGAAGAAGCAATTGGTAAAGCTTTCAAAGTTAAGGTTGAACCTGGTAAACTCACTCAAAATCAAAAAAATAGTGAAGATTATGATTCATATTACGTAGTCAATTATGATGTAGTCATTACTGATGGATTTAATGTCTATGATAGTAAAGAATTATGTTACATTGATAATAGAACAAATGAATATGGTGTTGCTTGGAATGCTTATAAAGAAGCAAATGGTTTATCAACAACATATCATCCTTCTAACATTATATTACATAGTAATATAACATTGACATTAGATAATCTTCCAGATATTTTCTATTATGATGCAACTGATACTGATTTCCCTACTGATGAAAAAGAAGCT
>JAXFTN010000191.1:0-1012 GCA_034176765.1 Bacilli bacterium
AGATAGCACTTCGGTCTTTGAGTGCATCAATCAATTGTGTGTTGTTGTATGCTTTATTTATTTTTGACATATGTCAATTGTCTTTTTCATATGTTAAAAGGTAGTCCTCAATCGGTATGGTATTCGTTTTACAATCGTGAATTTTGTGAAACTTACCAGCAAAATTGGTTGCTTGTGCTTTACAAATGTAAAATATATAATACGGCAATTGCTCCTTTTCGTACAGTTCTTGGAGTTTGCTTTCTGGTAACTCACATAATGTAAGATATATGTGCTGACAGAAGTCATCAATGTTACCAGATTGTATGTAACTAAGATACCGTTTAGCAACCTTGACAACGATATGAGAATCATATACCTGTTGTATTATTTGGTTCTTGGTCATTCATATCTGAAATAATTTTCTCTGCTTGTTCAATAGTGATTTCTCCGAGTACTAACTTGAGAAGTGCCTCAAGACCACGATTTGTGGATTTTCTGGTTTGTTCAGTCATAGTGTAATGTTTATTTCTATATATAGATAATAATGGATTCTCTGTTAATTTTTTAAGGGTATAGATATAAAATATGAAAAATGCATAAAAAGTTTACAGTTAATTGAAATTTTGGCACATTCAATGGAACCAATATGAAAAGGTACTGTATAGGTATCTTTGTCAAATCATTTCTAAGGCAGTTTATTTGACGTTTGCGGCACTTTTAGGTACTCCATAAATAAAATACTTAGGTGAATCATTTTAGGCTCTAAAATCGCTTATTTTGAAAAATGCAAAGTCAATGTTACATTTTTGAAAAATTGTAAAAATCGAACAAGATTTTGTAAGGCCTGAAGTTAATTTTTGACCCCGAGGGGCTTAAGTGTTTCAGTCAAATCAGGGGTTGCAAAATCAAAGAGGTGCGGATTGGGTTCGATTAGTTTTATCATATAATATATAAATCAACGAAATTTATATCAATTATGTAAAAAATGTTATAAAAAATTTTACTCTATTATAAAAAATTTTTGATTTTT
>JAXFTN010000192.1:0-1522 GCA_034176765.1 Bacilli bacterium
CATTTGCTTATCTTCAACCTATGTTATCTGCTCTTGCAGTTGGTGAAATTTCAGCAGCTGGAGGACACAATTATCTAGCACTCATTATAGGTATGTTCCTAGTTGGATTTATCTATTGTGTTGTTGGTCTATTTATCAAACTTGTTGGTACTAGATGGTTAAACAAGATATTACCTCCAATTATTGTTGGCCCTATCATTATGGTTATTGGTTTAGGTTTATCTTCATCAGCTGTAAGTAATCTTACTTCAGCAACTGGATCAGGTCAACCATATAATTTAGTAGCATTATTATGTGGCCTTGTTGCATTAATTGTAACAGCGTTAACTTCACATTATGGAAAGAAAATGATGAGATTAATTCCATTTGTCATTGGTATGTTAAGTGGATATTTAACAGCTGTTGTCTTTACAGTATTTGGTTACCATCTAGGTGGCATTGAATATTTACATATTGTTAATTTTGAACCATTGATTTCAATTTTTAGAGCAGAAAATTTTGGTGTAGCAAGTTTCTTTAACTATAAATTATTTATACCAAATAATGAAGAATCATTTATCTTCTTACAATTTGATGCTATTAAAGAATTTAATTGGAGAGATATCGGAACAGTTATTTTACTATTTGTACCTGCTTCATTAGTTACAATTTGTGAACATGTTGGTGATCATGAAAACTTGGGTAAGATTATTAATAAAGACTTATTAAATGGAGAACCTGGTATGACACGTACTTTAATCGGTGATGGTGTTGCTACAGCTTTATCAGGTGCACTATGTGGTGCTGCAAATACTACATACGGAGAAAATGTTGCAGTTATCGGTATGACAAAGATTGCTAGTGTTAAGGTTGTCTTACTAGCTGCTATTATGACAATTGTAATTGGATTTATTACTCCATTTACTGCATTATTATCAACAATACCAGGTTGTGTTACTGGTGGTGTTTCATTGATTCTATACGGATTTATTGCATCAAGTGGTGTTAAATTATTAATTAAAGAAAAGATTGATTTTAGTAAAACAAAAAATATCTTTGTATGTTCTGTTATCTTAGTTGTAGGTATTGGTGGTTTAACTTTATCATTATTTGGTGGTAAAATTTTGATTACATCAATTGCTGTTGCAATGATTTTAGGTATTATCTTAAACTTAATCTTAATAGAAGAAAAGCCTAACGAATTAAGTAAAAATCAAGAACCTATTTGTGAATGTGAAACTTGTTCATGCGAACAAAAAATAGAAGAAACAGTCGAAGAAAAAGAAGTAGAAACTCCAGTAGAAGAAAAAGTAGAAGAAAAAGAAGCAGAAAAAGTAGAAGTTAAAGAAGTAAAGAAAACATCAACTACTAAAAAGTCATCATCTACTAAAAAAACTTCCACAGGAACAAGAAAAAAGAAAGCTGAATAAAATATATTCATAAATATAAAAAAGGTATCCTAAATCCATAATGGAAAGGATACCTTTTTTTTATTTTATTTATTTAATGCTTCAATCATAAGTTCATTTAATGTTTTAACAAA
>JAXFTN010000193.1:0-1633 GCA_034176765.1 Bacilli bacterium
ATATAGTTCGCACAGTCGCCTCCCCAAGGATCGTCGTATGTCAGTACGCACTCACGCTTCACCGGCTCGTGAATAACCGGAAATGAACCGTTTCGCGATGTGTCTATCATCGTATTGTCGAAGAAAAACTCTCTCCGCTTACCGATGTTTATTATCGTATCTTCCATATCAAGAAATTCCTTTCATAAAACATGCCAACGGCTGTATTATTGTTCCGACGGCTATTTTTTCATTTTATCATAAAAAATCCGCTTTAATATACCAATTACGCTCATTTTTATTTATAATGTGCAAAAAATTCGTCCGAGCACAGCCGAACTGCGCGGATAAAATGCTTTGGTCTAATTTTTCAATTTTCTTTTCTTAATTTTGATTCGAAGCAAGAAAGAGTTTTCGGCAGCACCGTTTACTCAAACTTGATCGAATACAGGTCTGCATCGCACATTGTGAACTCGATTGTAACCGGAGTTCCGGCAAAATCTGCGGGGCTTCCGTTTTCAAATATTACGCGGCGGTTGCAGCTGTCGCCGAAAACATCCTTTGCAATGATTTGTCTTCCGTCTTCTCCGGTCATACGGATTTCAATTCCGCCGAACGCCGAGGTTGAGAAGTTTATGAAGAGATCTTTGCCTTCAAAAATAAGCTTCTTTGTAAACAGCTTTGAGGTATACCAGCTTGCGTTCTGGGATACAAAACCGTCAAGACGCAGCGTGTATCTGTAAAGCCGGGCGGGCTTCCCTGTCCAGCGGCCTTCGGCGCAGTACATCGATATTTCGTTTTCGCAGCCGGGATGTGTAGATTTTGTTTCGATAATTCCGTTTGAGATGTAGCAGCTTCCGTAAACCCAGTTTGCCGGATTTTCCGGTCCGGGACTCATGAATGCGTCGCCGTAACGCGTCCACTCCACGCCGTTGCGCGAAGTCATGAACAGAGCGTCGGAAACCGCGGTTGCGGTTCTCGGATCCATTGTTTTAAAGCGTTCATAGCGGCGGTCTCTGCCGCAGAGCTGCTCGTAATTCTGCGACCAGCCGATTCTCCGCTCGTTGTATCTTACCGGCAAAGCGAAATATACATGCGGCGCTCTGTAATAATGGCAGACTCCGTTTGTATACAGCTCCCAGTCAACAAACGGATCATAGCGCATATGCTGGGGAGCGCTCCAGTGTACCAGGTCCTTTGATTCCGTCAGTCTTACATCGCGGATCCAATGTCTGTCTCCCGGATAAGCGGGAGAATGAAAGTCGCGGTAATAGCACTGGAAAACTTCTTTTTCTTCATTATATAATAGACTGTTGACCGAGTCAAATCCTCCGTGAATGTCAAGCGAACCGACCGTTCTGAAGTGCATACCGTCACCGCTGACGTGAAGCCACAGCTTGCCGCGGTGGTCTGAAATCGCCTTTATGCGTTCATCCGGCGGACAATCGGGACGAGGGTCTACCAATGCGCGGAAACCGTCGTCTCCGTAATTATAAAGCTCATTTCCGTTTTCGTCAAACACCGGACCGAACACGATGTTGTTTTCCTTTGAGCCCAAAAAGTCAATATTGCCTATAACCGGCTTTTCCCAGTGGATTCCGTCGGTACTCTCGGCGTAGCATACCGTAGAATGGGGCCATTTGTCCTTGCCCGG
>JAXFTN010000194.1:0-1593 GCA_034176765.1 Bacilli bacterium
TTAGCTTTTCTCCACAGAAATAGCAAGTATCAAATACAGTATCAGAATATACCATACCTCGTGCGATTATTCTTTGTATTCTTCTAAATGAATCGACATCATTAACACTTATATATTCAGATTCTTGAAGGCTTGTAAAAGGTGAAGCTATTATAATTTCATCTGCTTTATAATCTTTCTTAGTTATGAAATAAGGTACAATGATAGCCTTATATACTTTATTTTTAGATATATTTATATAAAGAGATTGTTTATCCTTTGTAAGTCCTAATTTTAAAGTCCACTTCAAATATGTAAATTCTAATGATAGATTATCAAAATCAATTTTAATATTTTCATCAATAGTAAAATTAAAATGTTCAATAGCGAATATTGTTAATAATTTTAAATATGAAAAATAATTTTTATTGAATTCTACAATATCGTCTTTTGAAATATCAGTCTTAGTTTCTTTAATATTGTCAAAATGCTTATATAAAAGATATACTCTATGATAATCTTTTTGCATATGAAGAATATTAGAATTATGTAGTTTAAAGCCTTTTGTTTTATTATGGTTTTTTCTATAAACATTACGCTTTAATCTAGTTGTAAGAGCTTGATTTATTAAACTCATTCTATCGAAAAGATCTTTTGATTTATTATAGTATTTACCAAAATTTCTAGCATAACCAGTATGTAACTTACCAATAGCTAAAAAATAATCCCAGTGATTAACTCTTTCTAAATAATTAAATTCTAGCGTACTACAACTTGTCATAAGTGATTTAAGCTCGCGCATATTTCTTCTTAGATATTGAAGCATGCAATCAACTGTTTTAGCAAATAGAATATTTTCGTATATTGAGTAGTTATCCTGATATGTATTAGTTAATAGTTTCGATGGTTTTATTCCTTTTTCAGTCACATCACTCCATAGTTCACTATGTGAAGCGATATGAGTTATAGTTTTACTATTAATTAACCTAACTTTTTCAACGGGTAATATTTCATCTTTTTCAGATAAATGAATTATTGGTTTAGCAAATATACGTTTAATTGATGGTAAAGTATATTCAAGTTTATCAACTATTTTTGCTTGCATATCAAAATCATAATTATCATGCACTATAAATAATGAATATTTATTTATAATATAATAATCGAATTCCATAATAGTAATATTATTATGCAAAGATAAGAAATCACTTGAGGATTTATAATCTTCTATAATAAGCTTTAGCTCATCATATAGACATTTTTTCATCACTAAATATCCTCACTTAATCTTTTAATAAATTCACTACACTTATATAGTTTTAGTTTATCGAATTTTCTTATTAGTTCTTCTTTATCTTCAACTGCTTTAAACTCAAGTTTAGCAACAACTTTAGATAATAATATTGTTTCTATTGCATCATTTTTAGCTTCAATAGAATCATTAAAACATGCTGAATAAATCTTAACATAAGCCTCAATTTGATTCATAATTCTGTTACCAAATGATATATTATAAGGTCTTAACAATTGTTCAACTTCAATTATATATGGAACTGATTCTAAGTCAAAAATAGAATGATTAACTGCTGATTCTAATAAAGAAGATAGCATTTC
>JAXFTN010000195.1:0-1044 GCA_034176765.1 Bacilli bacterium
GCCTCCCTCTCTGTGGCTGCGCATCGGGATACTGCTCCCGTGTCATGGCCTTATGGATTATCGCAGAGAACGCTTGGGACGGATCATTTCTCTCCAGTCCAGATCGCCGCGCTGCAGGCCCAGAATCAGCATTTCCGCCGATGCCAGGTTGGTGGCGCAGGGCACGTTGTAGCTGTCGCACAGGTGCAGGGTCTGCATCACCCGCTGATCCTCCCAGGGATCGTTGCCGTTGGGATCGGAAAACAGCAGGACCATATCGATTTCGTTGTAGGCAATCCGGACGTCCACCTGCTGGTGGCCGCCCTGGTGACTGGATAGAAACAGAGAGACGGGCAAACCGGTGGCCTCGGCGACCAGACGGCCTGTGGTGGCGGTAGCGGAGAGGTTGTGCTTGGACAAGATGCTCTTATAAGCGGTGCAGAACTGAACCATCAGTTCCTTTTTCTTGTCATGAGCGAGAAATGCGATGTTCACAGCTGTCACTCCTGCTTTATATGTCAAAACGTTCATTCTCTTATCGCAGGGCAATCGGTTCATGGAAGCCCTGAATCCGACGGGCAATCCGGCGGCAGGCCTTGGCAGCGGGGCAGCGGGAGGAATATTGGAGCAGGGGCCGCCCGAAGGAAGCTGCCAGCGTCACGCAGGGGTCTTCCGGGATGATGCCCGCCAGGGGCAGTCCGGCGTTGTCCATCACGTCGTCGATGGTGGTGCGCACGGTACTGAGCATTTCCCGATCCACCCGGTTGACGATGAGCCGCACATCCGTCTTTCCCTGCAGTTCCAGAAGTTCTCCCACCCGGGCGGCATCCCGGACGGAAGCGGGGCCGAAGCCGGTGACCAGCAGAAAACGGTCAGCGGCAGCGGAAACCAGCCGAAAGCCGGCATCCACACCCGCGGGGGCGTCCAGCAGAATCAGATCGAATTCCCGCCGGGCCTGCCGGAGCATGCCGCGGAAAGCCTCGGAATCGATTGTTTCCACGGGGCAGTTCATGGGGGCGGTGAGGAAGGAAAGGCCGGGATATTTGGGGTGCCGGGCGGCGTGAC
>JAXFTN010000196.1:0-1775 GCA_034176765.1 Bacilli bacterium
ACAACCTCCTATCAATAAAATAATACTGATTTCATAATTATACAATGTTCGACAATAAAAATAAAGTAAAAGTATCTCTACCTTTACTTTTTAAAATTTAAAATTTATTTCAATAACAATCTATTAATCTTCTTGAAAACAAAAGAAATAAGCAAAACAAATATAACTGTTAATAACGAATAACTGAATATTGGAACCATATTCGTAGGATCATTTCTTTGAGCAGATAAAATAGCACTACCTAATCCAAGTGATGTATTTCCTGTTAATATTTCAGCCATTATCTCAATTTTAAAGGATAATGCAAAACTACTAGAGACACCTAATAATATATATTTATATATTAAAGGTATTTCTATTTTGATAATATTTCTAAATGTTTTACCTCCATCTAGAAGCATATTATCCATTAATTCTTTTTCGATATTTATAATGCCATTAGCAATAGAATCATAAATTATTGGAAACGACAATAATATAACCATCAATATAGGTGCATTCTTTGCTCCAACTAATACAAGAAAGAAGAAAACTAATGTTGCTGTAGGTACGGCTTTTAAAGTTGTAATAATAGGTTTCATAAAGTTAAAAAAGAAACTAAAATTACCAGCAATTATTCCACATATCAAAGCTAAAACGAATGAAATTATAAAGCCAATAAAAACTTTTAAGAAACTAAAACCAATACATTTGTAAACATAACTTCCACCTAATATATTAAATGTATTTTTAATTACTTTTATTGGGCTTGGAAATATCATGACACTTTCTTCAATACATAAAGAAATAATCCACCAAGCAAGAAAAATAATTAGGATACCTACACTAAAAGCAAAATATTTATTTGAAATAAATTTCTTCATTTGTTACTCCTAAGCTAAATAATGAAATAAAACTATCTATTGATTGTTTATTATCAAGAGCTTCTTTATAACCTAATCCCAAACCATTATTATCTTCTAAAACTGCTTTTGCAGCATTTGAATTAATTTGGAAAATTGATGCTACTTCTTCTGAAGATATTTGATCCATACTTTCTTTTACTAATGTAGGATTTTCAATAGCTTCATTAATAGATTGATTTAAATTCTCTAAATATGCTTTAAGCATTTTATTATAATCTTTATCATCACTTTTTCTTACAAAAACTGAAGCTTGAACTAATTCTTGATTATTAGTTTTTGCTTTATATTCTTCTTGTATGTTTTTATAAATTGATGCTTTTCCATATGTAGGAGCATTTGTATTATTTAAAATAGTATATAAAGCAGGTTGAGCTAAAAATACATAATCAATTTCTGATGATGTACTAACATTTTTTCCTGAAGCTAAACATTGAGCTGCAGCAGTTGCATTCGCAACATATTCAATATTAGAATCAAAACTTTTTCCATATAAATAATGAAATAATAAATCTGGAGTTTGGCTTTGACCAAAAAGAACAATCTTATCTCCTTCATTCATAATTCCGTCATCATCTTTACCTGTTGATGCAATGAAGAAATTACCAAATGTAATATTAGCTGCTAATAAATATGGAGCACCATTATTTATAGCTTTTATGCCTGATACAGTATCAATAACAACGATGTCTTTATCTGAAGTAGAGGTCATCATTGCTACAATATTTGAAGGTGTACTATTAGTCTCGAAATTTGCGTTTCCAACTTCTTTATAAAAAGCAATAGAAGGAGCCCCTGTTGGAGTAACTATTTTTAAAGAAGATGTATCAACAGCCCCACATGAAGTTAAACTTAATAAAAGTACACTGAGTA
>JAXFTN010000197.1:0-1010 GCA_034176765.1 Bacilli bacterium
CTGTAACTCCATCAATACTAGAAGTTGGTTGATTTGCCAATGTAATTTCTGTATATTTTGGATAAACAGCAATATTTGTATCGATAACTTTATTCTCATCTATTGGTTCTTTAGTATTGAAATCATACCAGCCATCAAAATAATAGCCATCTTTTGATGGATTTTTTTCTAAATATAATGATAAACGATCGTTTTTATCTACTTCATAAGTATTTGACGAAGTTCCAGATTCATCATTGTATTTAATTAATGAAAAATAATCAACTTCGCTAATGTTATTTGAAGATATAGTAGTTGATTCAATAATGCTTTTAGCAATTATCCAAGAAGCACTACCAATTAAAGAAAAAGATATACTAGAAGAGACTAATAAGAGAGTAATTTTTTTCTTATTCATATTATGAGCCTCCTTTAATAGTAAAAGATAATGAAGGATTAAAATTAGTAAAATCAGTAATGTTATCTAAAACATTTACATAGACACATGTTTGAATTGTGCAAGTTTTTGAAGCTCCACTATCGATACTAGAATTAGAAATTGTATTACTAATAAAAGTATAAAGATTAGGTTCAACATTTGGGTCATCAATTAAAACAACTTTACTAAATACCCTTGTTTTATCAGTATTAGAAACAATGTATGAGACACTACTTGCAACAAATTCTACTCTTTCAATATAAAAGCGTGCATCACTAATAACAAAAGAACAATCTAAATAAGCTGTGCTTAAATTAGTATCTGTTATATCTATTTGAAAAAGCTCTGTATCAACTATTAAGTTAAAATTGTAATATTGTTTAGTGAATTCTTTGATGCCTTTATTTTTACTGAAAATAAAAGATAAGCCATTATCACTTGTAGCATTATTAGCATCACTACTTAACCAATTAACTTCAATTACTTCACTAACAGTAGAAATTCCAATTACACTATCTTGAGGTAAAGTAATTACCCATGATGAAAAGCCAGTACCAATAAGTGATAATGTACTAAGACATAAAATTAATAA
>JAXFTN010000198.1:0-1816 GCA_034176765.1 Bacilli bacterium
GGAACGACCAGCGGCAGCAATTCGGACTACAACGAAACGGCCTCCGGCGAATTCCTGCTGTGCAGCGCGACGGGCGGCTTCTGGTCAGGCAATCTCTGGTGCGACCAGGCGATCCGCTTCAACGGCGGCGACCTGCTGCACCTCGTCCCGGCGATTGTCTCCAGCGACGGCACGGTGAAGGATTATTCCATCTGCGAGAGTGCGCTCGGCTCGCGCGCCTCGCACGGGTGCATCCGCGTGCAGCGCGTCGCCAACGAGGACGGCTATAATCATCAGTGGATCTGGGACAACCTGCGCGGCAAAAAGAATATCAAGCTCATCGTCTGGGACGACGACGGGCGCAAGCTAAAGCGGCTTGACGACGACGAGAGCGTTTACTATAATCCGGACGGCGGGAAGAAATACCACGCTGACGCGCGCTGCTCAAGTGTGCGCAGCGCCTATCTGCCGATGACGGCGATCGGCTATGGCGATTTGACGCGCTATCCGTACACGCAGCTCACCCCCTGCGGGCCCGGCGGCGCGCCGGAGAGGCCCGAGACGGTGGATGCCTGGAATGCAGCCATCGACAGGGCCTATGCGGAGCTGGGCATCGAGCCATAAGGAAGGGGCGGCGAGCGCACCGGGCGGCTGAGCGCCGCGCGGCGCATTTTGCACCCCGCTGATGCAAAGGATAAAAAAGGAGCGTACAGGCAATGAGAATTCCCCATCCGAACAAATTCCCCGGCGTGGGCATGCGCAACATCAAAACGGCCATCGCAGCTTCGCTGTGTGCGCTGGTCTATTACTACATCGGGCGCAGCCCGGCCTTCGCGTGCATCGGCGCGATTTTCGGCATGGGCTCGGATATGGAGGACGCGAGGCGGAACGGCGGGAATCGCCTGTTCGGCACGCTGATTGGCGGCCTGCTGGGCATGGTGCTTTTTCGGATATATCTGATCTTCGTGCCGGACGGAAGCCATTCGCTGCTGCTGGTGCCGCTGACCTTCATCGGCACGGTGCTGCTGATTATCCTGTGCCAGATGTTCTGGGTGGGCGGCGTGCAGCCGGGCGGCGTCGTGCTGTGCATCCTGCTGTTCAATACGCCGGCGCATGCCTATGTGAGCTATGCGCTCAACAGGATTCTTGACACGGCGGTGGGCGTACTGGTGGCCCTGACGATCAGCTATCTTTTCCCGCGAGGCTGGATGAAGCTCTGGCCGCAGCGCCTTGAAAGCTGGCGGTATCACGTGCGGCAGGCGCGCCGCGCCGTCTGGGAGCGGCATGCGAAATAACCCGGGTGAGCGGCGGGGTCGAAGGCTGCGCAGGACGGAGCGGGCATGGGGGTTTAATTTGGCAATTCACAATGAAAAAGCCCCGCGCATCTGGCCTGACAGACACGCGGGTATACGCCGCGAAAACCAAATCGGCGATTGCGAGGATCATGTTCAGCAATGTAACATGATCCATGCTTATCACCTCCGCTCCTGTACGCTGTCGCGGAGGAAACCACCCGTAGACCTGCCTGCCTACATAGCGCAATTATTCCAAACTGCTTTGCCGGACGCAAAGCAATTTTTGTGTGCATGGAAAAGGGCGGCAGGCTCTTGATATTGATGCAGCGACTCTCTATACTGGCATTAACGGCAAAGATTGAGTTCAGTTTTCTCTGTGAATCCTTCTGCAGAGCTCCGGCCCTCGCTGCAAAGCATCAGGATTTACGGCATTTTGTCGAAAATGCAGTCGGCATCGTGCCGGTTCAGAGGCAAAACAGCATGATGCGATTGCCGCGAGGGGGCGTGGGCGCATAAAAAAGAAGGGCTCTGGCGATTGCCGG
>JAXFTN010000199.1:0-1607 GCA_034176765.1 Bacilli bacterium
CACCAATCATAAGTGTTTTGTGATTCTTATTTAATTCTAGAATTTTATTTGCTTTATCTATAGGTAATAAATTACCATAAGCCTCATCAACACCAGCTAAATCTTTAACATATTGAGCATTATTTTCTTGATCACCTGTTAGCATAATCGTTCTAATCTTATCTTTTTTAAATAAAGAAATCGCATAAGATGAATTATCTTTTAATGTATCGTCAATTAGTACATAACCAAATATTTTTTTGTTTGTTCCTAAAATTATTAAAGAACTATTATTTTCATTAACCATAGAAAAATCAAGGTTAAATTTCTCAAATAGTTTTTTATTACCTGCATAAAATTCAACATTATTTAAGTTACCTTTGATTCCTAAACCAGGGATGTTTTTAATGCTTGTTAATTTTTCACCTTTTATCTTATTTACTTTACAATAATTAACAATACATTTTGCTAAAGGATGAGATGAATTCTTTTCTAAGCCATAAAGAATATTAAAAAATTTATCATCGTAAGAAGTATAACTTTTAATGATTGGTTTACCATTTGTAATAGTTCCTGTTTTGTCTAAAACAACTGTATCTATTACACTCAATTTTTCTAATGCTTCATGGTTTTTAAAAAGAATATGATTTTTAGCTCCTATTCCACTAGCAATCATTGCTGCTATTGGAGTTGCAAGTCCTAAAGCACAAGGACAAGAAATAACAAGTACTGAAATAGCTAAGCTAATAGAAAAAGCAAAATCTCTAGTAACACAAATCCAAATAATAAATGTAATAAGTGCAAGGCCAAGAACAATAGGTACAAAAACTCCACTAACTTTATCGGCAATACGAGTTAAAGGAGCCTTTGATAAAGAAACATCTTCGACCATCTTAATTATTTGAGAAAGAGTCGATGTTTTGATAGTTGATGTTGCTTTAATATAAATAACTCCATCTAAATTCATTGTCCCACTTATAACTTTACTATTTTTATTTTTTAGAATAGGAATCGCTTCTCCACTAATTGAAGATTCATCAACATTACTAGTTCCTTTAATAATTTTCCCATCAACAGGAATAGACATACCTGGAATTATTTTTAAAATATTTCCAACTTCTATTTGGTCAATATCAATTTCTTCTTCTTTATTATCTTTAACAAGTAAAGCTTTTTTACCGGTTAAATCTAAAAGCATATTTAATGCATTACTAGTTTTAGCTTTTGAATGTGTTTCAATAAATTTACCAACAGAAACTAAAGTTAATATTGTACCAGCACCTTCAAAATATAAATCATGATGAAATTGATGGATGATAGTTTCATTATTGATAGCCATACCATAAATAATCATTATCGTTCCATATATTCCATATAAAATTGAGAATGTTGAACCTATTGCAACTAATGAGTCCATTGTAGGAGCTAACTTAAATAATCTTTTAAATCCATTAATGAAGTAATGGAAATTTAAGATAACAATAGGTACAAGTAGAACGATTTGAATAACTGAATAATATATAGCTCCTTCAGTTGTCATAAAAAATGATAATAATGGGATATTAGCCATTGATCCCATTGCAATAATCATTAAAAGAATCCAAAACACTAAAGAGATAATTAATTTA